>URUL01000001.1 GCA_900551005.1 uncultured Ruminococcus sp.
CGTTTCAACCGATGGCAAAAAAGTATTGGTATTCGCCTTTCTTGTAATCTTCCGCAAGAGCATCTGTGTGCAAGATGAGGAGCTTGTCGGTATAGTCATCCTCGTTGCTGTTGGGAAGGCATGCTTCTTGGGACAGGATTCCAAGTTCCTCGGACAAGTATTTTCTGTACTGTCCGACCATGCCGTTGACCAGTTCGGGATGCGTCCGCAGTTCGAATTCGCAATTGTGAATGTCATTCGGAATATAGAATGTGGTTCTCGCCCACTTCTTGGTGTCGGGACGGTATCTGCCGTCGTAATCGTTTTCGTTAACGGTATTCGCCAAGACCCAACCCACACGGTCAATTCCGAATTCCTGACAAGCTGTTTTGATGATCTCATCCGGAAGGATGTTTCCGCTATACTGTTCGGACACCATCTTGTCGATGGCGTCCCTGCAACGGATATTTTCCTTGTGAGAATCACGCCAGAGGTTCATTTCATTACAGCGTTTCGCTTCGGATAGCGAGTATCTGTATACGTGTCCGGGCATTACGCATGCTCCTTGGCACTGATCTTGATGGAGAGATAACGGTGTAGAGCCTTCTGCTCGGTTTCTGTGAGGCTGTTGACAACATCAAGGATCGAGCCTTCGTTCTCGTCGGGATGTTTACAGCCATCGCATATCTTTTCCTTACGAAGAATGACCGTGTTTTCATCCTTCATTTCGTAGGAGACAAGGCTGTTGTATCCGATGCGCATTTTCATGCGGATTTCGAAAGGAACGGTGGTTCTTCCTCTTTTGCCGATGAGCTTGAATATCTTTTCCATGCGCGTTACCCCCGTCAGTCGAGTACGCACTCGCCGCAATGCGGACAGAAATACTCGCAGTAATCGCAATTTCCATCGCAATCATCTTCGTCATCATCGCTGAGGTCGTCTTCGGTATCCTCAAATTCATCATCTGCTTCATCATCAGCAAATACGAGCGTGATGCGGTTGCCGGACACGGATGCTATGATGGGGGTGTCATCCGTGAGTTCGAGAGCATCCACAAGCTCCTCGGGGAGGGTAAAACTTACTTTACATTTGATTTCCATATAATTCTGTGCTCCTTTAATATTTTTTCTGATTCTTCGAGATCGTCAAAGAGAGTCAGTTGTCTTGCGAGGACTCCTTCCTCGTAGGTGTCATAATTTGAAATGAGTAATTCCGGATACTGCTTCCCGGCATCATACCGTTGGGCAATATTCGAAAGTCTTGTGGTGGATTCGATCATGATCCCTTCTCTTGAATACAGCTCCCGGATCTCCGGGCAGTCATTGTATGAGAGAAGGAATTTGCCTTTGATCTTCATCAACGCATTGCAGAGCCGTTCATGGTCGGCTCGCCCGAAGCCTACATCCTCGTAATAGTCCTCGGTTTCATAGTACGGAGGATCGAGATAGAAGATGGTATTCGGGCGGTCGTACTGTGCAATGAGCTTTTCAAAGTCCTTGTTTTCGATCACCACGTTTTGCAAGCGTCGGGACGCTTCGGTTATCAAGGGAAAGTTACGCCACATATTGTGCGGTTGCGCTCCAAAGGAGTCAAGCCCTGATGCGTAGCTTTGCCGGATGATCTGATAAAAGTAGGCGGCACGTTTGATGTCGGGGATGGCGGTCTTGCTTTTCAGTACCTCTCGGATATGCTCGAAATCTGTTCGTGAATTGAGCGAATACCGGAGTTCCTCGCAGAGTTCCTCGGGGTGATCTCTTACGCACCTGTAGAGGTTTGCAAGGTTCGGATTGAAGTCGTTATACACCTCAAATTTTCCGGGTGTCTTATGAAAGAGCACCCACCCGCCACCGCCGAACACCTCAACGTATCTGTCACAGGAGTGGCAAAGCCTTGTCACGATCGCATCCCGCAAGGCTTTTTTGCCGCCTACCCACGACATAAAACTGTTCATTGTTTCCTTTCTGAAGCCGAGTACAAAAGAAAAGACCGTTTTGCCTTTCCTTCTGCAAAACGACCTCATAATTTGTTTTTATTTTTTGTTGATCTGAAAGCGGCACATCGTGAATACGCCCACGATGCCACCAACTAACAGACCGATGAAGAAGGTCAGCATAGCGTCATACCTTCCTCGTTGTGGTAGGCTGACTCCATGGCATCATCGCCAAGGCTTTGCACATAACCGTTGTAGTCATCCCAGGAATTACAGCGATGGATACCCCAAGCACGAATGCCGGCTTTTGCTTCTTCAAGTGAGCTCGTATCCTCGCCGTGAAGTCTGTCGAGTTCCAGCCACACCTTGCCGTTATTCTCGTCATAACAAAGGACAGCCGGATGACCGAGAGAAGCATCGCACTGAAAGGACGGCGATACATGAACCCCCTCACAGTATTCGTAGTAGTTGCCGAGAAGGGATAGCACATAACCTGAAGCGGAGTTGATGTCAAATGACAGTTCAATCCCAATAATATCCGCGGCAAGCTCCTGCGCTACGGCAGTTCCTTCCTGTGGGGAATTGTCATCAATTAACTCTCCGGCGATAAAGGAGATCTCACCCACATTGTAACCGAGGTCTTCATCGGCATAACGAAGCTCAAATTCTACATCGGGGTATTTTTCGGACAGCTTGAAAAGGACACGAAACGGAGAACCGTTTGCCGTGAGGAATGTTATCGTACCGGTGTCACCGGAATAGGTGGGGGTTTCAAAGCCATAGGCGTTCCATTTGGTGTTCCAGTTTTTCATGCGCCAGTCGTACCAGTTGTTGTCCTTGTAGCGTTTCATTTCTTCGAGCCCGAGGTCTCCCATATATAGACCTTCGGGTTCGGGAATCAGTTTCCGGAAGTCGATTGAACCGAGTCCGGCTTCGTCGCTCTGAATATCCTTCAGAATCTCATGGAAACGGTCTTCCGTACAATGGTGAAAGTGCAATTCATTGGTTACATGGTTCGGCATGATTATCTTCCTCCGTCGCTTTCCTTTCGTGAATTCGTTTGATCACTGCCCCGAGAGCCGTAATGACCGGAACGCTGACCGCATTACCTGCCATCTTATAGAGCCTTGCATCGGATATTCCTGCTGATTGGGCTTTCAAAAACTGCTCGTCGGTAAATCCCTGCAAACGCCAGCACTCAATGGGCATGAGCTTGCGGATGCGGTCCTGCTCGGCAATCCCGTGTAGGTCTTGGGTTGTGAGTGTAAACATCGGTTCTTCCGGGTCTTTCATCCTTCTGCCTTGCTGACGAACGGTTTCCCGCTCAGGATTCAGAAAAGCGCACGGGCCATCTCCCGCCTTTTCCAAGACTCCGGAATGCTCACCCCGGCGGTTGCCGATCCCCGAATCCTGTCTTGCCGTAATGCAACGGGCAAGCTCTGTGATCTTGGGTTCAGGATTCATATCGATACAATAGACTCCCTGTGTACTGCTCGTAGTCAGCGTGTGGGCGATCTGTTTGCCGACACGTCCTCGTCTTGAATTGAGATTGGGATATGCCAGGTCAATACTGTCACCGGGTTCGGCCATCTGAAAGCCGGACTTGGTGAAGGATTTGATGGGAAGTTGTCCAACCGAATACAAGCCGGTGTTCCCGGCAAAACCTCCGGCACTGCTTGTCAGTGTACAGCTCAGTCCTTCTTGTCCGTAGATTCTGTCACCTTGTCTGCCGCCGATCTTTTGAATAATAGTTTTTGGATTTGAATCGGTGAAAGATAATATCTCTCCGGGGCATTCTTCTCCAAGACAGCAGACAAGAAACACTCTTTTTCGGGATTGGGGAACACCGAAATCTGCGCTGTTAAGAACCTGCCATGCGACATCGTACCCCAGTTCCGAAAGCGTACCGAGGATGGTCGCAAACGTCCTGCCGCTGTCGTGAGATAGCAGTCCGGGAACGTTTTCAAGGAGCAGATACTTAGGTCTTTTAACTCTGGCAATCCGAGCGATCTCAAAGAAAAGCGTTCCTCGGGCATCTTCAAAGCCCCCTCGCTTTCCAGCGATTGAAAAGCTCTGACAAGGGAATCCGCCGCAAATAAGGTCGATATCCGGCAATTCTTCGGGGACGATCTTTCTTGCGTCTTCAAAAAATAGTTCTCCTTTCGTGTCATAGATTGCTTCATAGGCTTTCCGTGCGTAAGGATCGATCTCGCAAAAACCTACGGGGACAAAAAAATCGCCGAACTTGGAGAGTCCTGATCTGAACCCACCAATGCCGGCGAACATGTCCAAATATTTGATTTGATTATTATTCAGAGGCTCATACCTCCGTTCTGCTCAAACGACTGTCCAGTAGCGGAGGAGATGATATCCCAAATGTCTTCGGGACAATCTGCCATATCTACGTGGATATCGCTCTCACAATTTACTGTGTACCAGTATCGGTACGGTACCAGATTCTGCATGAAGGCTTTTTGGTCTTCTGTTTCTTCCGTTACACCGTGATCGATTACGCCTGTCGGTGTCATAACGCACGTACCCCAATGTTCTCCGGAGGAGTCCAAGTCAAGGGTTACAAGCGCAGGATAGTAGTCGCCTGTCTGCAGGGATTCTACGATGGCAGGTACTTGGATGAAACCGACGAGACCATCGACACTGTCTGTGTCATAAATCTCAACGAACTTGTCGTGAAGCTGCCCCAAAATCTCGGTGGTGTAGCTGTCATTCGCATTCTCGATTTCCTCGGCGAAGCGGTCAAGGTCTACATCCGCAAAGATATCTCGGTGAACGGCCTCGTAATACTTGTCGTAATTCCGTGCGCACTTTTCTTCGAGAAGCTCGGCTTGCGTTAAGGCTCTGTAATGATCCTCTCCGTATGCCAAACCGAGGCTTCTGCCGTTATCGAACCTGCAGAAGACGGTAGCAATGTCATCGATTCCCTCAACCGTGCCTTTGGTTCCGGGCGGAATCGGACGTGGATCATCTCCCATACTGATGAGTTTGATGCGAGTGCCTATGGGATAGCGTTCTCGCAAGCTCTTTGCGATGTTGCTCAATTGGCTGAAGGAATATTCCATCACATACCTCCCATTTCCATGCCGCTATCAAAGCGATAGCCTTGGTCGGCATACATGGAGATATAGTCCTCAACCGTATCGGAGATAAGTTTGTAGTCATAAGCGGTCGGATGATAGATATACCAGTCAACTTTTTGACCGTCTTCCCAAATATGGGGTTCACGGTCACCCTTCATGCCGATGATATCGGAAAATTTGAAGGTTTCGCTGTCAACCGTACCTTCGTGGCGGTTGATGATGGTGAGTCGCAAGGCATCATACTTTGCGTGGGTATTCGTGTAGACGAATTGTACCTTGGCTCTTAAATCTTCACCGATGGGAGCAATCATTGTCTTACCTGCGAAAACCGCATCCTCCGAAATACATTCAGAATCGTCAAAGAGCCTGTGAAGCTCTTTTTCAAAAAAAGTCAATAATATGATCTCCTTTCTTCTCTTAATACAAATAACGGTCTTCAAAGCCTTCGCTTTTTCGAAGTTCTGCCATGAGCTCATCTCTGAATCGCATATCTGTGCATTCGTCGATCTCACCATTTTCGAATTCCAAAAGCGTAGTGCCGTCTGCTTCTGCGATATAACCGCAGTGTTGTGTATGAATGAAGTCAGCCACTTCTTTCATACTGTGGAGTTGTATGCCCTCGTCATAGAGTCCGATATGACCGAGGAGCATGTCGTAATACATTTCTGTCACGCTCACCCCCAATCCATCCCGAAAAGTTCATCGGGAGAATAACTGCAGGTGAAGTCAACAGATTCAATGTGGTCGCAGTGACCGGAGAGGAACTTCTCGTCCTTCTGCATTCGGAGCAGGAAGTATGCCACTTCCTCGATGGATGCCTTGAATGTTTCACCTTCGCCGTAAAGATAGGCTTCAGCGTGTACGGTGATCTCGGTGTCTTCCTCAATGCTGTCGATGAAATCTTCGAACTTGGTGTAGTAATCGAAGTCTTCGAGCTCTCTCGGAATACCGCTGACGAGGAACTCCGCTTCGTTGCCATCGGGAGTTGAAACACGAACGTGGGAGAATAGAAGAGCCATTACATCCCACCCATCGTCATGCCGTCCGACATGAGGCGATCCTCGAACTCGTCTTGGTTATCGATGAAATAATTATCATCGGGACTCCAAAGGCTCACGTACATGAAAGCACCCCGGTGTCCACCCTCGAAGTAGATCTCTCTCTGCTCGAATCCTTCGCCAAGGCCGTCCGAGTTCTGTCCGGAGATCCAACTCTTCAGATCCTGTTCCTCGTCCTCTGTGAGGGGGCCTGCGGTCTGTACGGTGATGCATCCGTAAAGCTCGCCGTTTCTACGCTCGAAGCCCCATTCGGCTGACCGTAGCTTTTCGGACACACCATTGTTTCCATCGAAGTATTCAGCCATGTTGTTTTCATCAATGCTGTTATACTCCGCCAAACGCTGACGGATGACATCCTCATGTCGAGCTGCGAAGGTTGCATCTTCCTCGTAGCCGTCCTCATCAACTTCGCCCCAACTATTTGTTCCGTGAACCTGAATGGTAAGGGGACAATAGTATTTGGTTGTAACCGATTGAGGATAGGCTTCGGAAAGCATTCTGTCGAGTTGCTCATAGGAGGCAAGTCCTTCGACCTTGACGGTGTTCTCAAACTCTCGTCTGTTCTGATAGGGGAGGCTGTGCATCAGAGCGATCGTGTCATTGAACGTGTGAAAGCGGAAGCCTGTGGGGATTGCTTTGGCGATGGCATTTTCTACAACACCACGGCAGTCGAGCGTGAACGAGAGACCTTGGTCGGATTCTTCATTGTATTTGATGTCGTAAGCACTTGCGTGATTTTTACCCAAATACGAGAGAGCACCTGCCAACTGTTTTCGATCTACTGGAAGCTGAACATGGGCTGTGTAGTCGCCGTTTGAAATAATTGCATTCATCTGTTATCATCCTTTCTGCAAATAAAAAAGCCAAACGCTTGGCTGATAAGCATTTGGCTATGTATGCAGAAGGCTTTTCTTCAGCAGTTCAATATTTGGTTTTCGTGAGTTCAAACCCTTCCGATAGAACAATGGACTGTTTTTGAAAATTGTGTTATTCAAGGTTTCGTGGGTTCGGATCCTTTCGTAGAAGGAGGGGACTGATTTTGTAGTGCATGATTTGTAAACAATTTGTGTCTAACGCAAAAAACCGAAAGAATTTGAAACCCTGTCGCGGGTTCAAGTCCTTTCGGTCGCTTGTTTTTGATGATAGCTTAAGGAAAAACGGCTCAATCCATAGTTCGTTCCTTTCGGCTCAATGAAATACCGAAAATGGATCTATGAAACTTTGAAAAAAAGTAGGCGCGAAAAAACGGGAGAAATCTCTCGAAATCTCCCGTTTTCTCTTGTTTTCTCTTTCGGATCTTTTTTGACCGATAGACTTGGCAGGGGCAGTAAGAATCGAACTCACGACACGCGGTTTTGGAGACCGCTGCTCTACCTGCTGAGCTATACCCCTATACAAAAGCGAAACCAATTGGTTTCGCCATATCTGACGTGACAGTCAGACATAAGTCTGATCGCATCGTCAAAAACAATCGGCATTGCACTGCACCTGATCGTAATCGATGTGCGGCATGCCTGCTGGTGGGCCTTTAGGGACTCGAACCCCAGACCAACCGGTTATGAGCCGGTTGCTCTAACCAACTGAGCTAAAGGCCCGTAATTGGCAACGGCTTTCTGAGACCGCTCTGCTATTTTACCATGGCTCGCCGCTTTTGTCAATAACTTTTATAAAATTTATAAAGTTTTTTTGCCATGATGCCAAAAAGGCGTTTGCCGCTTTATTTGATTTCGCGTCTGCCGTCTATGGCGCGCATGAGCGTGACCTCATCGGCATATTCTATGCTTGCACCTACGGGGACACCGTATGCCAAACGAGTCGTTTTGATTCCGAGAGGAGCGACGAGTTTGGAAATATACATCGCTGTTGTTTCCCCCTCGACATTCGGATTTGTCGCGAGGATCAATTCCTTTACATCGCCTTTGCCTATGCGCTCAAGCAACTCTTTTATGCGCAACTGATCAGGTCCTATTCCGTCCATCGGAGAGAGCGCGCCGCCGAGCACATGATACAACCCGTCATATTCCTTTACCTTTTCTATTGCCATGACGGTCTTGGCATCCTCGACAACACAGATGACGGATCTGTCGCGCCGTTCGTCCGAGCATATCGAGCATATGGGTGCATCGCAGAGATTGCCGCATATCTCGCAATTGTGTATATCATGCTTTGCCGAGAGCAGACATTTTGCAAATTCATTGACATCAGCCTCGCTCATATCAAGAACAGAAAGCGCATATCGCACCGCGGTTTTATAGCCTACTCCCTTAAGCCTGCCGAATTGCTCTATCAACTTCTGCAAAGGCAAAATATAATCCATGATTTCCTCCGAAAGACCCTATGCGGGAATTTATCAGAAAAGACCGGGCATGCCACCGAGCCCGCCGAATGCTCCCGTTACCTTTTCCATTTCAGAATTTGCGGTATCTTCCACGCGCTTGATAGCCTCATTCACGCCTGCCACCAGTATATCGGAAAGCGTTTCCATGTCATCGGGATCGACTATCTCCGGGTCTATTTTTATGGAAAGTATCTCTTTCCTTCCGTTTATTTTTATCTGAACGACGCCGCCACCCGCGGAAATATCATATTCGCGTGTTTCAAGCTCCGCCTGCAATGCAGCCATATCCTCCTGCATTTTCTGCGCCTGCTTGAGCATCTGATTCATAGACGGTCCGCCGCCCCCGGGTACTCTTGCTTTCATATCGATTCTTCCTTTCCGAATTCTTCAAATTTTTTTATCAGTTCTTCCATCGGCTCGCCGAGCATATCTTCCGCTTTTTCCTGCTCTACGCAAAGTATTTTTTCCACGTGATATGTTTTTCCCGTTACTTCCTGTATCACGGCGCCGATATCACTCTTGCGCTTATCATTCATCAAGCTGATGCCGAACGGCTTATCAAAAACAATGTACAGATATCCGTCGCCTTCAAGAGCTGCGGACCCGCGTATAAACGAACCGAGAGCCATATCGACTGAGGCTATACGCTTTACGACATCGCCCCAGCGGCGCAGGGGGACTTTGCCCGTAGCCGACGCGGGCGAAGGTGCAGAGATCTGCTCCGCTCCGTTTGCCTTGCTTGTCATCCCGGCTGAGCTGTCTGCATCCGCTTTTGCCGCATGCGAGCCGTCTGAAACCGGCTTTTCGGCTGTCCGCACGGCGGCAGGCTCTGCTGCCTTGACAGGTGCTTCTCTTCTCTGCTGTATCCGAGCGACATTTTTTTGATCATGTGAAGCATCGCGTGCCTCCGCCATGACGGAATCGGGTTCGCATGCGCGTATCAGCGCCATCTCGGCATATATCTTTGCCGAGGCAGGTATTTTCTGCATATTGCTTTCCGCCTCTATAAACATATCCAGTATGCGGAATAGCGAAGCCGCATCATAATATTCCGCATATCCGACAGCAGGCCTATCCTTGCCCGCCTTGCCGCGTGAACAGATATATACAAGCATATCGCGCAAAAAAGCGATAAGCTCGCGCCAGAAAACCGATATATCGCGCGATGAATTGTATATCTCATCGGTAATTTCGAGTGCCTTTGCCGCATCTCCCTCCGATATGGCAAGACATATCCTGCCGAGTAACTCGGATGAAGCCGCTCCAAGCATGGAGGAAGCGGATTCAAGCGTTATTTTGCCGCCCGTACCTGAGCAATATTCGAGCATATTCAAAGCATCGCGGACAGCTCCCTGCGAAAGCCCGGCTATGAGCTTCAGCGCCTCGCCGTCTGCTTCTATTCCCTCGCCCGCGCAGACCTTTTCCATTCGCCTTACCATATCATCGGGCGAAACGCGGCGAAAATCAAACCGCTGGCATCTTGAGAGCACCGTCGCGGGAATTTTATGCAGTTCCGTAGTCGCCAGTATGAAAATAACATGCTCCGGCGGCTCCTCGAGCGTTTTCAGCAGTGCGTTGAAGGCGGAGATGGAGAGCATATGCACCTCGTCGATGATATAAACGCGATACTTCAGCTCCGCGGGCGTATATACCACGGCATCGCGGATATCTCGGATATCGTCTACGCCGTTGTTGCTCGCCGCATCCATTTCGATGACGTCGGTACAATTGCCGCTGTCGATACTGTGACAGGCGGCGCACTTGCCGCATGGGTCTCCATTCACCGGGGAAAGACAGTTTGCCGCCTTGGCTATGATCTTGGCACAGGTCGTCTTGCCTGTTCCGCGCGGCCCGCAGAAAAGATAAGCATGCGAAATCTTACCTGCCTGCACCTCGCTTTTCAGCACAGACGTTATGTGGTCCTGCCCGACGACATCCTCGAAAACCGCGGGGCGCCATTTTCTGTAGAGCGCCTGATACATGTTCCTTCCCTCCCGAATAAATGCAAAGCGAGATATAAAAACAGACCATACACCGAAAACTCGAAATGAACTTCCATGCGCTTTCCGCAGTCTCCGCTCGGAGCAGGCAACCCCACGGCACACCGGTGGCACTGCTTAATGCTGCTTGATTCCTCACCTGACATGATTCACAGCTACCGATTGCGCGGGACCCACCCGTCATCGCGAAGATTATGCGGTGCAGACCACACAAATCCACCCCTCATAATCGGAAACCATCCCTGCTGTAGCGGATTGCAGGTACAGGGCACCGCTAATTCCCCGACCGGTATGGTCTGATTTTATATCTCGCTTTGTTTATTATAGCAGAAAAGATCGCCTTTTGCAATACCAAATTCAAACTTATGAAAATTTTTTTGACATATACACATAAATTTAAGAAAAAAAGTTGTTGACAACAGCTGATTGCCGTATTATAATATATAATGTTATATACCTGCAAATACGCTGATGGAGAGAGTAGCATCCGCGGGAAAGCACAAAGCGAGCCGAAGACGGTGAGAGTTCGGTTGCAAGTAGCCCTATGTGAAGATCACTCCGGAGTATCGCGGCAGAAAGGAGCTTTTCCGATTAAGCCTGCGACGGCATCCCACCGTAATACGGGAAGCATATGCCTTTGTATGCGAACGGGTGGTTAAGCGACGCCTATGGCGCCGTCCCGATTGCGGACGGTGCCTTTTTTGATTTTGCGATAAAAAAAGAAAAATATATTCGGGAGGAAAAATTTCATGTACGAAAAAGTGCCCGCGAATCTGAATTTCGTGGAGAGAGAAAAAAAGATCGAGCAGTTCTGGCGCGATAATAAGATATTCGAAAAGAGTATCGAGGCGCGCGAGGGCTGTCCGGATTATACATTCTATGACGGACCCCCTACGGCAAACGGAAAGCCGCATATAGGGCACGTTCTCACGCGCGTCATCAAGGATATGATTCCCCGCTATCAGACCATGAAGGGGAAAAAGGTTCTGCGCAAGGCAGGCTGGGATACGCACGGACTGCCGGTTGAGCTTGAGGTGGAAAAGTTGCTCGGGCTCGACGGCAAGGACCAGATAGAAAAATACGGCATAGAGCCCTTCATCAAGAAATGCCGCGAGAGCGTATGGAAATACAAAGGTATGTGGGAGGATTTCTCCGGCAAAGTGGGCTTCTGGGCCGATATGGAGCATCCCTACATCACCTATACGGATGAATATATCGAATCCGAATGGTGGGCACTTCGTCAGATCTGGGACAAAGGTCTGCTCTATAAGGGCTTTAAGATCGTCCCCTATTGTCCCCGCTGCGGTACGCCCCTTTCCAGCGCCGAGGTGGCACAGGGCTAAAAGGACGTAAAGGCACGCTCCGCCGTCGTCCGTTTCAAGGTCGTCGGAGAGGATGCCTATTTCCTCGCATGGACGACAACGCCGTGGACACTTCCGTCAAACGTTGCGCTCTGCGTAAATCCGAATGAGACATACGCCAAGGTAAAGGCGGCAGACGGCTGCACATATTACATGGCAAAAGCTCTGCTTGACACGGTTCTCGGCAAGCTCGGCCAAGAAGGCTCTCCCGCCTATGAGATTCTCGCGGAATACAGCGGCAGGGAGCTTGAATACAGGGAATACGAACCGCTCTTTGACTTTGCACTCGATATCATAGCAAAGCAGGGCAAAAAGGCATACTTCGTCACATGCGACACTTATGTAACTCTCACCGACGGTACCGGTATCGTTCATATCGCTCCCGCCTTCGGTGAAGATGACGCGAGAGTCGGTAAAGAATATGATCTTCCCTTCGTTCAGCTTGTGGACGGCAAGGGAGAGATGACGAAGGAGACCTCCTATGCGGGCTTATTCGTCAAGAAAGCCGACCCGCTCGTTCTCAAAGATCTCGAAAAGAAGGGGCTGCTCTTTGACGCGCCGAAGTTTGAGCACAGCTATCCGCACTGCTGGAGATGCGATACTCCGCTTATCTACTATGCGAGAGAATCATGGTATATCCGTGAAAGCGCCGTCAAGGAGGATCTGCTCCGCAATAACGCCACGATCAACTGGATACCCGAATCCATAGGCACGGGCAGATTCGGAAACTGGCTGGAAAACATTCAGGACTGGGCTATCTCGCGTAACCGCTACTGGGGCGCACCACTCAATATATGGGAATGCGATTGCGGTCACCGTCACTGCGTCGGCAGCCGTGAAGAGCTATATGAGATGAGCGGTGACGAACGCGCAAAGACAGTTGAGCTGCACCGCCCGTATATCGACGGAATAACGATCAAATGTCCGAAATGCGGCAAGCCGATGAAGCGCGTACCCGAGGTTCTCGACTGCTGGTTTGACTCGGGAGCGATGCCCTTCGCGCAGTATCACTATCCTTTTGAAAACAAGGAGCTCTTCCTGAGCCACTTCCCCGCTCAGTTCATTTCCGAAGCGGTGGACCAAACCCGCGGCTGGTTCCATTCTCTTCTCGCCGTTTCGACGCTCGTTTTCAATAAAGCGCCTTATGAAAACGTCATCGTTCTCGGACATGTTCAGGATGAAAACGGTCAGAAGATGTCAAAATCCAAGGGCAATGCAGTGGATCCCTTCGATGCGCTTGCAAAGCACGGTGCCGATGCCATACGCTGGTATTTCTATTCCAACAGCGCTCCGTGGCTCCCGAATAAATTCCATGACGCGGCTGTTACCGAGGGTCAGCGCAAATTCATGGGCACGCTTTGGAATACCTATGCTTTCTTTGTCCTCTATGCAAATATCGACGATTTCGATGCGACGAAGTATACGCTTGATTATGACAAGCTTTCCGTCATGGACAAATGGGTGCTCTCAAAGCTGAATTCGCTCATACAAGAAGTTGACGGCGACCTCGAAAATTACCGCATAACGGAAACGGCGCGCGCCCTCTCGGATTTTGCGGATCAGCTCTCGAATTGGTACGTCCGCCGCTCGCGTGAGCGCTTCTGGGTAAGCGATATGACCGAGGACAAAATAAACGCCTATATGACGCTTTACACGGTCCTCGTAACATTCTGCAAGCTCGCCGCTCCGATGATTCCGTTCATGACGGAGGATATATATCAGAATCTCGTCCGCAGTATAGACAAGACCGCGCCCGAGAGCATCCATCTCTGCGATTTTCCCGTGGCAAATGAAGCATATATCGACTCCGAGCTGGAAGAGAGAATGGATGAGGTACTCGACATCGTCGTTCTCGGCAGAGCATGCAGAAACAGCGCCTCCATCAAAAACCGCCAGCCGATAGGTGCCATGTATGTCAAGGCGGAAAAGGAGCTTCCCGAATATTTCGTCTGCGTGATCGCAGATGAGCTCAATGTCAAGAAGGTCGAATTTGTTTCCGACGCGGCCTCCTTCACAAGCTATTCGTTCAAGCCCCAGCTTCGCACGGTAGGTCCGAGATACGGCAAATATCTCGGCAAAATCAGAACAATGCTCGCGGAGATAGACGGAAATGCCGCCATGAATGAGCTTAAACAAACGGGCAAGCTGAAGCTTGATCTCGGAGATACGACTGCCGAGCTGTCCGAAGACGACCTGCTTATAGAATCCGCTCAGATACCGGGCTTTGAGGCTCTCTCGGATAACAATGTTACCGTCGCTCTCGATACGAATCTCACGCCGGAGCTGATAGAAGAAGGCTTTGTACGCGAGATAGTAAGCAAGATCCAGACCATGCGCAAAGATTCCGGTTTTGAGGTAATGGATAATATCAATATCTATTGCTCCGGCAATGAGAAGATAGCCGGAATCATCGAGCGCAATGCGGACTTCATAAAGAGCGAGACGCTTGCAAAGGATATCGTATTCGGAAGCGAAACACATTTTTCAAAGAACTGGAATATCAACGGCGAAGATGTGATCCTCGGCGTTGAAAAAATAAATAAATAGATAAATAACTTCAGGAGTGAAAGATCATGGGAAAGAACAAATCTACTTTTTGGGCAGACTTCAAAAAGTTCATCACACGCGGCAATGTACTCGATATGGCTGTCGGCGTTGTAGTCGGCGGTGCTTTCGGCAAGATAACGACAGGTCTTGTAAATTACATTATCAATCCTTTCGTCGGTCTTTTTCTGAAAAGCGGCAGTCTTGACGGCGTCAAGACCGTCATCACACCGGCGGTAGTAAACGCAGAGGGTGTTGTCACGACGCCTGAGGTTGCCATTCTCTGGGGTGCATGGTTTCAGACGATAATTGATTTTCTGATCATCGCGCTCTGCATCTTTACCGTGCTTCGCGTCATCATGAGAGTCAAAAATACGCTCAATGAAAAAGAGATAAAAGCCGCCGAAGAGAAAGCCGCAAAGGAAAAGGCAGACGCCGAAGCGGCGAAAGCGGCGGCAGAAGCTGCAGCGGCGCAGAAGGAAGCCGAAGAGCAGAAGCTGAAAGCCGATGTCGCACGTCAGGCGGAGCTTCTCGAAAGACTTTGTGAAATAATGGAAAAGAAGTAAATATTTCCTGAAAAAACAGGCATTCGAAAAAGCGTCTTTGCAAAAAGGCGCTTTTTATCTGCTTTTTAGCCAAAAACAGCCGTTGAAATTTGTCATATATACTATTGATTTTACGACTGATATAATGTATAATTAGATAAAATATTGTCATAAAGAGCAATATTTTTGCGAAAAGAAAAGGGGGAAATCTTTATGAAAAAAGCACTGTCTCTCTTCCTTGCGGCAGCGATGCTGGTACTTGTACTGCTTCTTGCCGCATGCGGAGGACAACCGGAAACAACGACAACAATAACAACAAGCACAAATTCTACAGAAACCACCTCTTCCTTCGACGGCACGACTGCCTCTAAGGAAGATACAGGCACATCCGGCGGCACAACAGCGACCTCAACGTCAGCTTCCGGAACAACTGCATCCGGCGGCTCTGCAGAGCTGACCGGTAAGGAAAAGCATCCCGACTTCATGGATGTAAACTTCGGAGGAAAGACCTTCAACTTTGTTACGCAAAAAGGCTGGAGCGGCGGCTGGGACACATATGAGATATGCGCGGAAGCCACCGGACAAGACGATCTTATCACGGAAGCCGTAATAAGCAGAAATTCCGTAGTTGAAGACCTCTACAACTGCAAGATAAGCGAAACCAAAAGCGATGACCCTCTGAACCTTGTGAACAACGATATTGCTCTCGGTACCAATAATTACGATTTTGTCATGAGACTCGTTTATATTGTCCCTTCCTCATGCATGAATATCGCAAATCTTGATATAGATCTCAGCCACAGCTGGTGGAATCAGGATTATATCGATGCCTTCAGCTTCGATTACAACGGCAAAAAGGTACTTCACTCGATTTCGGGCAAATTCAATCTCATTATGTACGATTCAATAAACACGCTCTTCGTGGATATGGACGTATATGACCGCGCCATTGCTTCCGGCAAGACAAATATCGACCTTTATCAGACCGTCAAGGACGGAAAATGGACAGTTGAAAAAATGCTTGAGCTCATGGATGCGGCGAAAGTCGATGTAAACGGCGACTCTCAGCTGAATTTTGATGACGGCGATATCTTCGGATTCCTTGCACATAAAAATTCCCACTCCGAATCTGCATTCTTCTATTCAACGGGAATCAAGACCGTTATGAAGGATGACAACAACCAGTATGTCAGCATCAATGCTTCCAATACCGACATGGCTTATGTAAGCAAGGTTATAGATGAAGCAGCCAAAGTATATCAAAGCCCTGGTTTCGGCTCTATAGGTGAGCTCAACAGCGTAAAGGCACTGGCAAACGGTCAGTCGCTCTTCAGCGCGCAGTGGATGATAAGACTTCATTCCAACCACGAATTTGTAAACTACGGCATAGATTTCAGCGAAAAGCGCATCTCTGTCGTTCCCTATCCGAAATTTGATGAGAATCAGGAGGATTATCATTCCTACATCTTCAGCCGCGGCTATGGACTTCAGGTTTCCAAGGCTATCACCGACCATGCGGCGGCAGCTCAGTTCCTCGAGGTATTCGGTTATCACTCCGAAAAGCTTCTCTACCCCGAATATATCAAGTGCATCAAGACCCAGTGCCTCTGCGATGAAGGCGCGGGCGAAATGCTTGAGATTGTTCTCCAATCCGCCTTTGTTGATTACGGTCACTACAATCCAGATGTCGGCATAATGGGACGCATAAGCAGCATGATTTCAAGCGGCAAAAACAATATCTCCAAGGCTATCTCCTCCGCAAGTCAGGCGGCAGATGGTGTTCTTGCCACATATATGCAGGATTCCTACGATAGGATGAACTGATTTTTTCTAATCACGCCCCCACAAACATCCGAAAATATTTTGATTTTTTCAAAGTATTTAAATATATATTATAAAAGGGAGAAACCACTATGAAAAAAGCGCTGTCTCTCTTCCTTGCGGTAGCGATGCTGGTACTTGTACTGCTTCTTGCCGCATGCGGAGGACAACCGGAAACAACGACAACAATAACAACAAGCACAAATTCTACAGAAACCACCTCTTCCTTCGACGGCACGACTGCCTCTAAGGAAGATACAGGCACATCCGGCGGCACAACAGCGACCTCAACGTCAGCTTCCGGAACAACTGCATCCGGCGGCTCTGCAGAGCTGACCGGTAAGGAAAAGCATCCCGACTTCATGGATGTAAACTTCGGAGGAAAGACCTTCAACTTTGCCGTCTCCAAAGGTTGGAGCGGCGGCTGGGACTGCTATGAGATCTATGCCGAAGCCACAGGCAATGATAACCTGATAACAGAAGCGATCGTAAACCGAAATTCTGTTGTCGAGAGCCTTTACAATTGCAAGATAAGAGATACAAAGACGGACAATCCCGCCGGTCTTATCAGCAACGATATTGCTCTCGGTACCAATAACTACGATTTTCTCATGCAGCTTTGGTACAACGTATTGGATGGCATGATGAATATAGCAAACCTCGATATAGATACTTCCCACAGCTGGTGGAATCAGGACTATATAGAGGCGATGAGCTTCAACTATAACGGTACCAAGATGATCCATTCCCTCTCCGGCAAATTCAACCTCATCATGTACGATTCGATCGTATCGCTCTTCGTCGATATGGACTTATATGACCGTTTGGTAGCCGCAGGCAAAACGAATATCGACCTTTATCAGACCGTCAAGGACGGCAAATGGACGATCGATACCATGATCACGCTCATGGAACTCGCCACGACCGATACAAACGGCGACCAGCAGATCACCTTCGAGGGCGGAGACATTTTCGGCTATGCCGCTCATCCGAACATACTGGCACAGTATGGCTTCATTTACGGTGCAGGTATTAAAACCGTCACGAAAGACGAAAGCGGTGCCTATATATGCATGAGCCCTGCGACTACCGATGTAACTTTCATCAGCAATGTCATCGATAAAGCTGCGTCCATATATAAGAGCTCCGGCTACAGCAACATAGGCGAGCTGAACAGCGTAAAGGCCATAGCAAACGGTCAGTCGCTCTTCAATGTTCAGTGGATGATAAGACTCCATTCGACAGAGGAACTGATAAACTATGGCGTGGACTTCGGAGAAAAGCGTATCTCCGTTCTGCCCTTCCCGAAATACGAGGAGTCGCAGGAAGACTATGGCACCTTCATCTCGAACAGAGGCTACGGTCTGCGCGTATCCAAATCCATAAAGGATCCGAAGGCTATTTCCCAGTTCCTCGAGGTATTCGGCTATCATTCCGAGATGCTTCTCTACCCCGAATATATCAAGTGCATTAAGACGCAGTGCCTCTGCGATGAAGGCGCGGGCGAGATGCTCGAGATCGTTTTGGATTCCGTCTGCTGTGACTTCGGCATATGGAATGCAAGCACGGGAATCATCAACCGAATGGGCGAAATGGTAGTAAGCGGCAAAAACAATTTCTCGAAAGCCCTCGCTTCCGTATCAAAATCAGGTCAGAATATTCTCGATGAAACAATGAAGAATACATACGAGAAAATGAACTGACGACGGTCAAAAACGAATTTTTCTCTTCACACCCCCACCCAAAAATCGGAATTATTTTGATCTTTCAAAATATTCAAATATTGCATATGTGAAAGGAAAAAAACATGAAAAAAGTATTGTCTTTTCTCCTCGCGGTAACGATGCTGGCAGTAACTCTGCTGCTTGCCGCCTGCGGAGGAGAAAATAAACCCGAAATCACCACGACAACCAGTTCAAAAACCACAGAAGCCACATCATCTGCGACAACGGAAAAGCAGGATGTGACAACGACCGACTCCGGCAGTACGACTGCCTCGACACAAGCGACCGATACTTCCGAGACGAGCATCACAAGCAGCTCTTCTCAGACAACCGTCCTTACAGGCAAGGAAAAGCACCCCGACTTCATGGATGTAAACTTCGGCGGAAAGACATTTAACTTTGTCGTTTCCAAGGGTTGGAGCGGCGGTTGGGATTGCTATGAGATCTATGCCGAAGCCACAGGCAACGACGATATCATCACAGAGGCGATCATCAACCGAAACTCTGTTGTGGAAAGCCTCTATAACTGCAAGATCAGACATACACAAGCAGAATATCCCCATCAGCTTGTTGCCAATGATGTTGCACTCGGAACGTCTACCTACGATTTTCATATGCAGCTTTTCTATACCTCTTCAGCCAACGGCATTAATATAGCAAGCCTTGATATAGACCTTTCGCACAGCTGGTGGAATCAGGAATATATCAATGCGTTCGGTTATACATATAATGGCACGAAGATTCTACCTTCCATCTCGGGTAAATTTAACCTCATCATGTATGACTCCATCGCGACTATGTTTGCCGATATGGATGTTTACGATCGTGCGGTAGCCTCCGGCAAAACAAATATCGACCTCTATCAGACCGTCAAGGACGGCAAATGGACGATCGATACCATGATCGCTCTGATGGAAGCGGCAAAAGTCGATGTAAACGGCGACCAGCAACTCAAATTTGAAGACGGAGATATCTTCGGCTTCCTTTCGAACGCAAATGTACTCCCTCAGTACGGCTTCATTTATGGTTCCGGGCTCAAATCCGTCATCAAAAATGAAAACGACGCTTTCGAAAGCCTGAATACGACCAATACGGACATTTCTTATGTAAGCAGTGTTATCGATAAGGCAGCAACGGTATTCAAGAGCTCTGCTTACGGTCAGATAGGTGAGCTGAACAGCGTAAAGGCTGTGGCAAACGGTCAGGCGCTCTTTAATGTTCAATGGATCATCAGATTACATTCAAAAGAAGAGCTCATCAATTACGGTATCGACTTCAGCGAAAAGCGTCTCTCCGTTATCCCCTTCCCGAAATACAGTGAGGATCAGGAAGAATACGGTACCTTTATCTGCAACCGCGGCTACGGACTCATTGTTCCCAAGACGATAACCGATGCCAAGGCTATTTCTCAGTTCCTCGAGGTATTCGGATATCATTCCGAAATGCTCCTCTATCCCGAATATATCAAGTGCATCAAGACACAGTGCCTCTGCGATGAGGAAGCAGGCGAGATGCTCGAGATAGTGCTCAAATCCGCACGCTGTGACTACGGTGTCTGGAATTTAAATACAGGTCTCGCCGGCAGAATGGGTGAAATGATAGCAAGCGGAAAGAACAACTTCTCCAAAGCTGTCGCTTCCGCATCCAAGACTTGCCAGCAGGTTCTTGATTCGGTAATGAAGGATATTTACGATCGATCTGTCAACTGAAAACAAACCGATCAAATCGGACTTTTAGTGAAAAAGGAGCATCCGTCAAGGGATGCTCCTCTCATTTCTTCGGATAGTTTTGCCGTAGTGAAATAAGCAAAAAGTTTCGGCATATCGCTTGCAATCAAAAAGGTCTGCGCTGTGCGCAGACCTTTTTGCCATACCATTTATCGGACTTGCTTTCCTGAAATTTCACGGAACGGGATCATCGGATATTTCTTCCCGCGGTTTTTTTGATGAAGTCCAGTATGCGGCAGGCGGACTCCTCCACGCGCTCGCGAGAAAGCTCACCGCACCTTATCGCTTCGGCAACTGCGGGCGCATTTCCCGATGCCATTTTGAGGTCATGCCCTGCCGCAAGCTCATTCACATGAACGGAATTATTTTCCCAGTCTGTGACAAGCACGCCGGAAAAACCGAATTCATCACGCATTATATTTTTGCAGATAACGCTGTCCTCGGGCACCTTTTTGCCGTTGATAAAATTATATGATGTCATGATAGCGTACGGCGACGATTCTTTTATCGCTATCTCAAAGCCGCGCATATATATTTCGCGCAGAGCTCTTGCCGAAATGAAGCTGTCCGACTGGAGACGGCGGTATTCCGTACTGTTTGCGGCAAAATGCTTTATCGTAGCGCCTACGCCGCAGCTCTGCACTCCGCGAACAACGGCAGATGCGATTTTTCCCGTTACAAGCGGATCCTCCGAGTAATATTCAAAGCTTCTTCCGCAGAGCGGATTGCGATGAATATTCATGCCGGGAGCAAGCCACATATCGATATGATAGAGCAGACATTCCGCGCCGACAGATCTGCCGAACTCTTCCGCAAGAGCCATATTCCATGTGCATGCAAGCATTGTCCCCGAAGGATAGACAGTGGTATTTCTCTGGAGCCGCAAGCCCACGGGACCGTCAGACCAATATGTCTCGGGAATGCCGTATTTCTCGCTGTAAGCTATCTGTCCTCTTTCGTTTCCGCAGGTGAGTGACGCAAGCTCGTCATCGCTCATTGAGCGCACTACATCATCTGCCGTTATTTCTCCGCGAACATAGCGCGAAAACATGCCGTCGCCATATCCTTCCGGTATACGGCGCATATATTCCTTTTCCTCGGTTTTTTCACCGCCGACGCTCTCATGAGTGCGGCACGCCGCTTCTGTTTCGCAAGACAGGCTCGGCTTCACCTCAAAATATGCTATCTCGGGAGAAGTGCATGTGACGGAAACTATTTTCAGATAGCATTCTCCGCGTGGAAGCGCAAGGCGAAAAGGCTTTGAAGTCTTATAGATGATATCGCCTTCCTTTTCCGCCGTCTTCTCCAATATGACATTTCCAAGCTCACGGCGCACATTTGAAACAAGCACAGAGAAGCAGTCCGAGAGTGCCATATCATCATACGGATTATAATACCGGAGAGAAAAATCATAGATTCCCGCCTTGTCAACATCGAGCCGGTATGTAGCATATCTTCCCGGCGTGTGCATGCGTGCGAGCGAGAAGCCATGCGCTATCTCCGCATTATCGGAAAAGGGACGAGAAACAACATAGAGTGCACATTCGCAGAATCTTCCTCCCTCTATAAGCGACTTGTCTCCGCTTATGACAACAGGTGAATCATCCTTTTGGAAAACGAGCACGGCAAAGCGGTCATCGCGCTTGGTCCGGACGCAAAGAAGCACCTTTCCTGCCGAGAAAACGGCTTCTCCGCCGAATATTTCGGCTCTTCCCGCGCGTATCTCAAATTCATCAAATGAAAGGGGCACGCCATTTGCATCCTCGAGTGATATCTTATACGTTCCCTGCACCGATATATTGAAAAGCTTTTCCGCAGTTCCGCCTGAAAATGACATTTCTGCTCTTGTCTCTCCGACAGGTGCGACGAATACGCCATCCGATGGGTCTGCCTCCATATGCTCGAGTGCCTCATATCTGCCGCCGAGACAGAGCCTTTCATCAAGACGCGTGCCCATGTGCGTGCATTTTTTCACCACGCAAAGCGCGGTCTGCTCATATGTTCCGCAGAAGCGCAGACTCCCCATGTCATTTCCATAGTAAACTCCGTATTCTCCTGCTTCCAGTACCCATGAATCCGACTCGCCCGTCTTGCCGCTGTCATCAAAGCTTGCCATATCCGAAATATCAAAACGCAGTCTGAGAATTTCGCTTTCACCCGCTTCGAGCAGGCGGGTCTTAGCAAAGGCGCGAAGCTCATATTTCGGCTTTTCGAGGGCGCCCGCAGGAGAAGAGGAATAGAGCATCACCGTCTCTTTGCCTGCTCTTTTGCCAACATTGCTGACCTTTACCTCAGCGCATATCGCGCCGCTCTCTGCCGCAAATGAGACGCGCTCCATAGAAAATTCCGTATATGAAAGACCAAAGCCGAAATGATAGAGCACGCTCTCCCGTGCTTTATCAAAGCTCTCAAAATACCTGTAGCCTACGAAAATATCTTCTTTATACTTTTGTATAATACCGCCGCGTGATCCGAAGTCCTCTGCCGACGGGCATTTTTCATACGGTGTTATCGCCGTATCCGTCAGCTTGCCCGAAGGAGAGACCGCACCCGTCAGCACGCGTGCAAGCGCCCGTCCGCCCTCCATACCCGGCATGGAGAGAAGCAGGAGAGCCTTCACATAAGGTCGGCGTGAAAATGACATATCCATCAGATTGCCTGAATTTATAACCACTATCACATCGTCAAAATGTCTGCCGAGAGCAGATAGCATCTCCTCCTCGCCGTCTGATAGCAGATAATCTCCGACAGTCGGAAAGGCATCATCGTTTTCACCCGCCGTTCTTCCTATGATAAAGACGGCTTTCTTTGCCCCGCGCGATACGCTCGCGGCGATATCCTCTTCCGAAAGAGGCATTTCTTCGTTTATATGAGATCCGCTTCCCCATACGTCAAAATTACGGATGGGATTTTCCGCCGTCCAAGCGCGGTATTTCTCTGCAAGCACCTCATCGCATGAAATACCCGCTTCCTCCATGCTGTCAAGTATCTCTGCGCAATACTCGCATGTGCAGAAGGCAGAGCCCGTCCCGCATTTTATGAGGTTGCACTGCGTTCTGCCGAAAACGGCGACCTTCTCCTCTCCGAGCGGAAGCACGCCCTCGTTTTTCAGCAATACCATTCCCTCTTCGGCTATCTTTTGTGCCAGTGCATAGCGCTCGTTTTTATCGTTATAGTTATCCATGATTTTCTCCCTTTACAGCTTTTTAACACTCAGCTTCGGCGTAACATATGCCGTATAATTGGAATAGTATACGACCTTGCCCGGCTTTGCCCCGCTTGGCTTTTTAAGATTTTTTACAAGTGTATAATCAACTGCCGCATTCTGCGTATCGGATATGCTCGAGTAATATGCGGCAAGCTCCGCCGCCTCGGTAAAATCGCGTGCGTCCGGCGCTTCGCCCTGCTCACAAAGCATGATCACATGCGCACCCGCGCTGTTTTTGACATGAAACCACCAATCGTGCTTTCTCGCCAGCTTCATGCTGACAAAATCGTTCTGAATATTGTTCCTGCCGCAGATAAGCTCACGTCCGCCGGAGGTAATAAATCTTGCCGGCTTCGGCACATGCTTGTCTGCCGACTTCTGATTTCCCTTTTCTGACGACTGATGCAGATATCCGCCGAGAATGAGTTCTCTCCTTATCTCGTCTATATCCGCCTCGCTCTCGCACAGGGCAACGGCGCCCTCGACGCTTGCGAGATATTCCAGATCAGTCTCTGCTATCTTTATCTGCTCGGCGAGTATCTCCTTCGCCGTCTTAAGCTTTGTATATTTTTTGTAGTAACGTGCGGCATTCTGAGAAGGTGTGAGCTTTTCATCCAACGGGATGCGAACAGTCTCTATCTTATCGCCGTCACAGCTGTAATAGTCGGGCACATCAGCATATTTGGCTTTCTGCTTTAACATATAGGCAGAGGCGGTTATCAGGTCGCCGAAACGCTTGTATTTGTCCATCTCATCGCAGTCCGCGAGTTCTTTTTTCAGTATATTCAGCTTCTTTGCAAGCTTTGCGCGGTTGCCCGATACAGCCGTATGTATGTCATGCGTTTTCTGTCTCAGAATAGCCGCCGTATCCTTGCTTTCAAAATAAAAATCCAGCATGGATGAAAAGCTTGAGAAGCATCTCTTTTTCGCGTTCTCGCCGTATTGCACAATATCCGTAAAGGAAAAATCAAACGGTTCACCGCTCTCTCTCATGACCACCGTGGGTACAGCACCGTCGCTCCCGGATGTGCCCGATGCCGCACCGATGGCCGCAGAGAAGGCTGTCCACAGCTTTTCACACTCGACATCACAGCAGAGCTTTCCGAGCGCGCCCGCACGGAAAGCAACCTCTCTTGCCGCTATCGGCGCAAAGCCCGCATATGCCGAGAGAATAAATTCGTCACAGGGTTTTTCACCCGAGGCACGCATGCGCGAGACAAAGCCGTCGTACGTTTCCTCTATCGGCATAGCTTTCCCCTGGGAGGGCGGAAGCTCATATTCCGCTCCCGATACGAGAGGACGCTTTCCCTCCGTGATATCGCCCGAGCGGAGAATGCCGAGTATCTTCTTTTTGCCGTCTATATCTCCCGCATAGATGATATTGCTGTATTTTCCCATGATCTCAATGATAAGGTATCTCTTGCAGACAAAGCCGAGCTCGTCATGGGAATCGAGCGCGATCTCCACCGCCCTCTCAAAGCCGAGCGTGTATATGCCCGCTATGGTAGCACCCGAGATATGCCGGCGGAGCTGCTGACAAAAGGACGGCGGTGTCTTGGGATTTTCGCGCACCGTCTCCGTTATGCCCACACGGGCAGCACCGGGCGTGGCGCAGAGCAGCAGTCGGCGCGTCTCCCCTCCTCTGCGACAGAGGATCACCACGGTGTAGCGCGAGGGCTGATATATTTTTTCTATTTTTGAGCCGGAAAGCGCCGCATCAAGCTCATGCGAAACGCAAACGGCAGTAAAGGTATCAAAAGACATTTTTCTCCTTTATCGAAAAAAACGCGGGCAGACAAAGGACACTATTTCCCATGCCTTCCCGCTTTTTTCTTACTTTTATTTCATGGATTTTACGTTTATCTTATCATATATCTTCTGATCATAAGCGTAGCAGACCATATTCTGCGCATATGCGTTGACGACCGCTCTGTACTCGCTGTACTGCGGCGTATACTGCGAAGAACTCGAGGCATACAGGCGGAAGATCGCCTCACCGACAGTCGATTCGCCGTATACAAAGTCTTCATCAAAGCCGAGTCTCTTGATGATGCAGAAGTAACCGAACTCCTCATCGTAATCGCCCGTGAGGATTTCGCTCACATCGCCTATCTCCATTCCGTTCACTGTCATGGAGACGAAGCTTGTAACGGAAGAAGCATCGGTATTTCCCGCGCCGAGGATGGCAGAGCCCGAATCAAAATAGATCTCGCTGTCCGAAATGCCGCTGTCATATTTCTTGATAACGTCATTTATCGAAGCACCTGCATCAAGCTCCGCTTTTGCCGCATTGATCTTTTCCTGTGCTTCCTTTTCGGAGGAAGCATCGCCCTTTGTAAAGAGCACGAGCACCTGCTTTATATGGAAATAATTCTTTTCCGCATGCTGCACCGCATCGGGTGCTATATGCTTCTTCACTCTCGAGGAGAGCAGAGTGCGCAGATAGGAAAACTTCACGTGAGCTTCCGTTGTGCCGAGGCGCTCGAAAAGCTTCTGATACATATCGTCGGTATAGCTGCCTATATCCTCTATATCATCTGTTTTTCCGTTTTGCTCGAGATACTTTATCAGATTTGCCTTGTATTCGTTCTCGAAAGAATCATAATCCTCCTGCGTCAGACCGACACCGTATTTCTCGGCTATGGCATAGAGCGCATAATATTCAATGAGATCGTCCTCTGTTTTTTCTTTTATTGCTTTTGTCTGTTCGTCTACCGTGGTGAAAAGAAGCTTATGGTTCTCATCCTCGAGGATTCCGTCTCCGAGAAGAGATTTATAATACATGAAAATGCCGTAATACTCATCGAACGGAACAAGATATTCCTGCTTGCCGTCGCCTATATCAAGCACGAGGCGGAGTGCATAGTCAACATTGATCCGTCTGCCCATCCAGTTATAGAGACCGGGCTTTTTCTCACACGCGGTAAAAGCACCGAGTGAGAGGATAAGCGCAAATAAGACGCAAAGTATTTTTGTAAATCTTTTCATTTTGAACTCCGTTTGCTTATTTATTATTTAAACCGACTGTAAAAATAGTGTCCGAAGAATTGATTATGTTTATATTATCACAAATCGCCGTAAATTTCAACTTATATTTTGAATTTTTACATATTATCGGCAAAAATATCGCGAAGTATTTCATCCCGGCATGATTCAACAGCAGAAAAATCGATATTTTCTCCGTATATCGCCTCAAGCGCCGCATGCGCACGATAAACGCCCGCGAGATTTTCCTCTGCCGCCTGCATCAGGCAGTCATAGCATCTTCCCGAAAATTTCAGCTTGCGACGCATGGCGGAAAGCTTTCCTTTGTCCGCAAATCTGAGAACATTTATATTCTTCTCGCTGAGCTTCAGCTTTTCCTCATCGCGGCATATGCAGAAAAGCGTATCCGCTTCCTTTATGTATACTGCCTCGAGCCTGTCATGGCGAAGCGGAGAGGGGCATTTTATGAGAGCGATGCCCAGACTCTCACAAAGCTCGCAGAAGGTCGTGAGAAAATATCCTCCGAGCCCGTACTTATCGGAAACGGTATATACCGTCCCCGCCGCTTTTTCCAGTGTTTGCAGATGGACCGCGCCGGACGTGCCGATGGCATCGACATATCGCTCCTCTGTTCTTCCCGCCTTTCCCGAGGGAAGCTTCATCGCGCGGAGCAGACGGCGTTGTGCTCCTGCCGCTTTCTCAGCGCAGTAAGCCGCCCGCGCGCTTTCCTCCATCTCGCGGTGCACCTTGCCCGCCGCCGAGAGAAAACGGTATGCCGTGCGGTAAAGCTCGGCATTTTCCGTAGCGAGAGCGATGATCTCATCACGGCGGCTGCGGAGCGCACAAACGTCAAAAGCGCCGTACAGACTGACTATGACCTCACTTGCTCACGGGTATTTCGGGTCTGTCATATGCGGTGCCGTCCCGTCTATCACGGCACACGAAAGCTCCGGTATCACCACACCGTCAAGAGATGCGGTATCCGAAGAGCAATAATAAAGCTCGGCGGAATATCCCCTTCCCTTCGCATACGAGGCTATCTGCTTCATAAGAGTCGATTTTCCGGTACCCGGTCCCCCTTTTATGATGAATATTTTTTCGAGCGAGAGTGGAGAGAAAACGCTTTCGAATATGCTGTAAAAACCGTTTTCCGTATTTGCCGCCGCAAAAAATTCAAGTGCTTCGGACTTCATGCATGCCGCCTTTCCGCCGCTTTTCTCTTCATCTTTTGCGAAGAAAAATCGGCTTTATGGTTTCTTCCCATCTTATTTTCAATGGCATTGTATGCCGATCCTTTTGCAAATGACAAAGATTTTTTCAAATAAACAAAATAAATTTTGAAAAATCATATTGACAGACGCCGATAACTTGTGTATAATGATAAACGAGAATTTTTGTTCTGAACGCTTTGTTTTATTTGCGGGGGGAGGGATTAAGAATGGCTGAGATAAGAGTTAAAGAAAACGAATCGCTTGACAGCGCTCTTCGCAGATTTAAAAGACAGTGCGCTCGTTCTGGCGTTATTGCCGAAGTAAAGAAGAGAGAGCACTACGAAAAGCCGAGTGTAAAACGCAAGAAAAAATCTGAAGCAGCAAGAAAGCGTAAGTTTAAAAGCTGAGAGCTGATTGCAGCACGCCCCGCGAGGCTTATAGCTTTCGCAGGGCGTTTTTCATTATCAAAATGTAAAATACGGGTGTTTATGCGCGAACTGAAAGAATATATAGAAATAGGAAAGATCATCAATACCCGCGGGATTCGCGGAGAACTGAAAATAGAGCCTTGGAGCGACAGCCCCGAGGCACTTCGTGCTGTCAGGCGCTTTTATTTCGAGGATGGAAAAAGCATCGCCATCGTAAGCAGTCGTGTGCTCGGCGGCCGTTTTCTGCTTGCCACTCTCGAAGGGGTATCTACTCCCGAAGCGGCTGAAAAGCTCAAGGGCAAAGTAATTTCCGCGCGCCGCGATGAGATAAAAAAATCCGCGGACGCCGTTTTCATCTGCGATATGATAGGACTGCCCGTCATAGACTGCGATGACGGCACGGTCTACGGCACACTGCGCGAGGTTTCAGAGGGCGTGGCACAGAAGATCTATGTCGTAAAAACAGAAACAGGCGATGTTCTCATTCCCGACGTTCCCGAATTTATAAAGAAGATAGATACGGAAAAAGGTATCTTCATCAAGCCCATCTCGGGATTTTTCGATGAAGGGGAGGAAGTATGATGCGATTTGATATCATGACGCTCTTTCCCGAGCTTATAGAGACCGTACTCTCCGAGAGCATTATAGGCAGAGCGCAGAAGGCGGGCATACTCGAGGTGCATGCGCATAATATCCGCGATTATTCAAAGGATAAGCACCGCCGCGTAGACGATACGCCCTATGGCGGCGGCAAGGGCATGCTCATGAGCCCCGTGCCGATATACGATTGCTTCACGGCGATCACGGCGCCCGAGGTAAATAAGGGCGAAAAGCGCCGCGTAATATACATGTCGCCGCAGGGCAAGGTACTCACGCAGGCAAAGGCGGCAGAGCTCGCGGAAAGCTATGATAATATCGTCATTCTCTGCGGACATTACGAGGGTGTCGACCAGCGGATAATCGACGAGATAATCGATGAGGAAATTTCCATCGGTGACTATGTTCTGACAGGCGGAGAGCTTCCCGCCTGCATCCTTGTTGATTGTGTCGGCAGACTTGTCCCCGGAGTTCTCTCCGATGCGGAATGCTATGAAAAAGAGAGCTTTTCGGATGGGCTTCTCGAATATCCGCAGTATACGCGCCCGTATGATTTCCGCGGCAGGCTTGTTCCCGACGAGTTGATAAGCGGCCATCATGCCAATATCGAAAAATGGCGAAACGAGAAGGCGCTGGAAAAGACCCGCAGAGTCCGTCCCGATCTGCTTGGGGAAAAATAAAGGCGGCATCTGCCTTTTTCCTGTTTTATAAATATGTATAAAACGCAAAAGAGACGGCAATAATCAAGCGATGAATACCTTTTTTTGAAGGAGGCGAAAAATTTGACAAGGACTTCCGAGAGAAGCGCCGCAAAAACCGTCGGACTCATGATGGCGGTAACGGCAGCATCCAAACTGCTCGGCATGATTCGTCAGATGCTTTTCGGCTCCGTTTTTGCCGAGAGTATGCAGGCTTCGGCATTTCTTGCCGCCTCCTCCGTTTCTCTCTCTCTCTTTGATATTCTTTTCGCCTCTGCCATAACCGGATGCTTTATTCCGATATTCGGAGAAGCCAAGCGGGAGAGCACGGTGCGGGCAGAGAAATTTGCTTCTGCCTTTATCTGTGCGGTCTCACTTGCCATCGTCTGCGTCTCGGCGCTCGGCATCGTTTTCTCACGGCAGACCATCGCACTGCTCTCTCCTGCGCTGGATGGAGACACTGCTCTCCTTGCCGCAAAGCTCCTGCGCATCATGCTTCCCTCCGCTCTTTTTGCGGGGCTGGCATATATCTGCGCGGGAATCCTGCAGTCATACGGACTCTTCATCCTGCCGGCGGCGGCTTCCTCCGTTTCAAATCTGCTGCTCATCATATGTCTTGCCTTTGTCAGTCACGATGCCGGCGAAAGAAGCATTATTATCCTCTCCGCAGTATATACTTTTTCGTGGGCGGTGCAGGCGGCAACGCTTGCTATTCCCGCAGTGGCAAAGAAAATACTCCGCTTCCGAAGGCCCGATATGAAGAATGCCGACATGCGTGCGGCGCTGAAAAAAGCACCTGCGATCACGGCAGGCTCATGGATACTGCCCTTCAGTCTGCTCGCCGCAACTTTTTTTGCGCCTTTTATTTCCGATGCGGCGATAAGTGCCTATAACTATGCGTATAATATCTTCATCATCGTCTCGGGCATACTGACATACGGCGTGTGCAACTATATTTTTCCGAAGCTCTCGGATTTGAACGGAGCGGAAAGCGAAAATGCCTTCTGCCGACTTATCAGAAGCGGTATCAAGAGCGCCCTTCTCCTCGTTCTGCCGTTTTCGGCGGGGAGTGTCGTACTTGCCCGCAGAATCGTGGAGCTCATCTATCTGCGCGGAAACTTTTCCTCTGAACTTGCGGCAAACTGCGCATCGCTCTTTGCGGTATTCGCTTTTGCGATGCCCCTCTTCGCGCTGTATGAAACGCTGATACGCGCCTTCTATTCCAAAGGGATCGTGCGTCTTCCGGCACTTACCGCGATAGCCTCCGTCGCCGCCTGCATAGCGGCAAACCTTGTATTTTCGAAAATAACCGGAAACAATATCGTATCGCTCGCCCTTTCATTTCTCGCGGCACAGCTCGCCGCGGTCTTGATCCTGCTCTTCGGCGGCGCGATAAAACGGGGCTTTTTTACGCGGCATACGGTGCTTGATCTGGTCAAGGCGACTTTTTCCGCACTGATAAGCGGTACTCTCATGTACTTTCTGAACGCTTTTGCCGACAAAATCCGGATAAAAAACATATTTTTGAAAAATTTCTTTGCCTGTGCTCTTGTTTTTTTGGCAGGAAGTGTGGTATATTTAATATGTATATATCTTTTCGGTCTGCTGAAGCCGAAAAGTAAAGGAAATCCCGACGGGAAGGAGGAGTAAGGATGGCACAACAGGTCAAAAAGAAAAAGGCTGTGCACATAAAGGACAGCTTTATCGTGACGTACGCCATGCGATTTGCCTCTTTTCTCTATAGTAAGATTCTGAAAAGCTTCTTTGCTTTTCTGATGACGTCTTATGATGCCTTCGAGGAAGCCGCAAAAAATTCTTTTGCCGCCTTCGTATACGGGAAGATCGTACAGAAAATTTCCTTACGCCGAGCAAAGCTGAGCGCGGCAAGAGAAATAGAGAAAAGCGTGCTTCTCGGTTTTTTTTCCAAACTCCGCAATATGTTCCTCTGTTCACCGGTATCCGTATTCGGCGTATTTTCGGTCTCCTTCGGACTTTACAGCTCCATTATATATATAATGAAGATATTTGCCTTCAGATATGAACGAAATTTCGCAGACCCTGCGACAAGTGCGGTATTTCTTCTGCTGTCCGTTTGCTTCTTCTCCTCCAAGCTTTCCGTATCGGAAGCATTTGCCAACAGCAAATTCTTCTCCTTTGTGATACACGATTTTCTCGGTATCCGCAGGACGGATGCGCGCGCCGAAACCAAAGAGGGGCGCGGTGCGACGAACATCATGTTCATGTTCGGCATGGTGCTGGGACTGCTTACGATAGTCATCCGTCCGCTCCATATCATTGCCGCGGCAGCTCTGCTCGCTTTCGCGATATTTGTCATGGCTCATCCCGGGGCAGGTGTGCTTCTCGTATTTTTATTGCTTCCCTTCATGAAGACCATGGTGCTCGCCGCCAACGTGATACTGATAGCCATATCGTTTTTCGTGAAGCTGATACGCGGCAAGCGCGTGATAAAGTTCTCACCGGCTGATATACCCGTATTTATGATAGCGATCTTCTGCATTCTCGGCGGGATAAACTCTGTGGACAGAGCCTCAAGCATCAAGAAAATGCTTTTATACATTTGTTTTATTTCGATGTATTTGATCGTAAGAAACCTTATCCGCTCGTCGAAAATGTTCTCACGTGCCATCGCATGCTGTATCGTTTCGCTCGGTATCGTATCCCTTCTCGGCATCGTTGAATATTTCATCGGAACACCGACGCTCGGCTGGCTCGATACGGGCACATTTGATTATATTCGCGGACGTGCCGTATCCACCTTTGAAAATCCGAACGTCCTCGGCGAATTTCTGATCTTGACCATACCCCTGGCATTTGCATTCGCGCTCGAAAAGCAGAATGATGAGATCAGCCCGCGCAAGCGCTTTGCTTCGTGCATAGCGACGGTACTCGGCTGTGCCTGCCTGATTCTGACGTGGTCACGAGGTGCATGGCTCGGCTTTGCCGTATCGCTTCTCGCCTTTGCCCTGATTGCAAGCAAAAAGGTTTTTGCGGCGTTGCTCATCGCTTCTCCGCTTGCTTCCCTGCTTGTTTTCGCACGCAACACCGCTATATTTGACAGGCTCACGAACTTCACCGATTCATCCACCTCATACAGGCTGAATATATGGAAAGGCTCACTCAGGCTGATACGCGACAATCTTATCTCCGGCATCGGAATCGGTGAGCAGGCATTCTCCTCGGTCTATCCCGCATATGCCGTCGGCGGTGCGGAAGTTGCCTATCACAGCCACAGTCTCTATCTCCAGCTTACGGCGGAAATGGGCATCTTCGCCTTGATATTCTTCGTCATATTCGTGTTCTTCCTCGCATCGCGCTGCTTCTCCTATCTGCAAAACTGTGCGAGCATCAGAGAAAAGCTGGTATGTATAGCACTTTTCACGGGAATTTTCGCCTTTCTTTTCCAAGGGCTGACGGATTTCGTCTTCTATAACTACAGAGTATTCCTCTATTTCTGGATGATGGTCGGGCTCGCAGTTTCCTATACGGATTTTTCCTCCGAAAAGAAAAAGGAAGATTTGGAACATTATTTTTCCGAAATATAAATCGGACTGCAATATATTCTGAAAGGACAAGGTTCAATAATGGACAATAAAAAAGAAAAAGCTCGTTTTGGCTTTGTAGATGCGGTGATCATCATACTCATACTTTCCGTGGCGGCGGCAATAACGTATCTCATCCTGCTGCAAAACGGCAATATAAAAACCGCAAATGAGCCGAAAACCGTGGAATACTCCGTCAAGATATCCTCCGTGAAGGAGGAGCATCTTGATGCCCTCTCCCTCGGAAGCGAGGTATTCAATCCCTCGACGGGAACATACCTCGGCTATATCTCGAATATACAATCGGAGCAAGCAAGATATTTCAAAAATACACCTGATGAAAACGGGAATATCCCCGTATACACTTACAGTGATATCTATGACGTTTACATTACGGTGATATGCGACGACGCTCAGATTGATGAAACCGGCTTCTGCAATATAGGAAGCACGAGAATACTCGTGGGCTCGCAGATCTATTTTTCTTCGGGATATCTGAACCGCGTAGGATACTGTACGCGCTTTGAGATAAAGAACAACGGTTAAAGGAGAGGAGGAACGCAACGTGAATGATCGCAAAACCAAGGTAAGATTCAACGTCTTTGATGTGATCATATGTCTTGCCGCCATAGCATGTATCGCTGCCGTCATACTCAAGGTCACCTACTTTGATAAGCGTGCGGAAGCAAGCGAACAGATAACGGTGAATTTCACCGTATATGACATCATGGATAATACGGCAAAAAGCGCAAGCAAGGGAAATGTATACCTCGCATCAGATGACACTCTCATAGGCGAGATTCTCTCCGCCGAGGTGGAACCCAATAAAATATACGTGGAGAACGAGGGAATGGCAACCGAAGCGGACAATCCCCTTGGCAAGAAGAATCTGCGCGGAAAGATAAAATTCACCGGCGTTTCTTCGGAAACCGGATTTTTCGTCGACGGCAAAACGAAAATTTCCGTCGGCTCTACCCTCTCGGTCTATATACTGAATCCGATGACAGGTGACGGCGCGGCTGTGGAGATCACCATCGACTCCATAGAAGCAAACGCCTGATACAGAAACAAAATTGCAAATTTTATTATTTTCGACAAGAAAATTTGCTCAAAACTATTGATTTTATGCAAAAAATTTGATATAATATCAGATAATCCAAGGAATTGATTCCATATTTTCTCATATTCCCTATAAAACACAGGAGCAGCACATGATATCAAGAGAAGTAGTCGTAAAAAGTAGCGTGGGTCTTCATGCAAGACCTGCAATGTTTTTCATTCAGAAAGCAAATTCGTATAAAAGCTCTATATGGATCCAGGACGGAGACAAGCGTTCCAGCGCCAAAAGTCTTTTGGGTGTGCTCGCCATGGCTATTTCCGGAGACGCCACGATAACTCTTATCGCCGACGGTCCCGATGAAGCAGAAGCGCTCGACGGTCTGGAGGAGATACTCCGCACGACCGAGTGAGCCGAAGCGACAATGCAATAAATGAGGCGGTAGAAGGCTCGCAAGGGACCATCTGCCGTTTTTTTATCGATAGTTCACCTATATAAAAGAAAGCATTTTTCCGAAAGGAGGAATATACCACGGTACGCGCCGAATATGCAAAAAGACTGCGGGAAAAAGCCGGAAATCTGCCGCTTTGTCCCGGCGTATATATCATGAAAAATTCCTCCGGCAAGGTCATATACGTCGGCAAGAGCCGTGCGCTCAAAAACAGAGTCTCGCAATATTTTCATGAAAATGACTTCAAAAACAGCAAGACAGATGCGATGACTTACCATGTCTACGACTTCGACTATATCATCTGTGAAACGGAAATAGAAGCACTCACGCTGGAAAACAGCCTGATAAAGCTCTATCGCCCGAGATATAATATTCTCCTGAAAGATGACAAATCCTATCCGTATCTGGTGGCGACGCTCGGGGAAGAATATCCGCGGCTCATCATGTCGCGCAAGCGCGAAGCGGGCAAGAACAGATATTACGGTCCGTATTCGGGCGCGGGGACGGTTTATTCCGTCATTTCGGCGCTCGGAAAGACCTTCGGACTTCCCTCCTGTGAGAAGCATTTTCCGCGTGATAAGGGCAAGGTCAAGCATTGTCTCTATCGTCGCATGGGATGTATCGCCCCGTGCGATGAAAATATAACGGCTGAAGAATACCGTGCCCGCTTTCTCGAGGCGATATCCTTCCTCGACGGCAAGGAGGACGATATCATCTCCGCCCTTACCGAAAAAATGAACTACGCCGCGGAGAACCTGATGTTTGAGGCAGCGGCGGGCTATCGCGACAGAATAAACGCAGTAAAACGCCTGAGCGAAAAACAGCGTGTCATCTGCTCTCCCGATATCGACCGCGACATCATCGGCTGGTATGCCGGCGAGGATATATGCTCCATATGCGTTTTCTATGTGCGCTCGGGAAAGCTGATAGATTCGCAGAGCTTTCTCTTCTCCGGAGGAGAAATATTCGACGATGCCGCGATATGCTCTTTTATCTATGAGCTGTATAATACGCGCGACTATATCCCGCGCGAGATAACGCTTGCCGATGAAATTTCGGAGGAGGAGCGGCAGACAGCCGAGGAATGGCTCCGCAAAAGATCAGGCTCGGCAGTCAGGCTGAGAATCTCCCGCCGCGGAGAGCTTCATAAATTCTGCCTGACAGTGAAGCAGAATGCGCAGACGCGCGCCAACGAATACAGAAGAAGCAGTGAACAGACAGAAAAATCGCTCGCACGCCTTGCCTCTCTCTGCGCGCTCGAGGTCCTGCCCGAGCGGATAGAGGCTTTTGACATATCAAACTACGGAAACGAAAACATCACCGCGGGCATGGTCGTTTTTGAAAATGCCAAGCCGAAGAAAAGCGACTACAGGCTCTATAAAATACGGTCTACCGAGGGGCAGGACGACTACGGCGCCATGCGGGAAGCGGTCTCGCGCAGGCTGGCGCACATTTCGGATGAAGGCGCAAAAGTGCCCGATCTCATTCTGCTCGACGGCGGTAAAAATCACGTTTTGGTGATACAGGCACTCATGCATGAGCTCGGTATAAAAATTCCCGTGCTCGGCATGGTAAAGGACGACCATCACAAGACGCGTGCACTCGTCAGCGAATATGGCGAGGTCTCCATTGCCGCCGAACAGGCGGTTTTCATGCTGATCTATAAGATTCAGGAGGAGGTCCACCGCTTCACCGTCTCAAGCATGACAAGAGCAAAGCGAAAAAAAGAAACGACCTCTCTTCTCGAGAAGATAGACGGCATCGGTTCGGCGAAGGCGAAGGCACTGCTCACGCACTTCGGAGGACTCGCGGGCGTAAAGAAAGCAAGTGCCGACGATCTCGCTTCCGTCAAGGGTATAACCCCCGTATTAGCGGAAAGGATCATCGGATATTTCGAAAAAAGCAACGAAAGGAAAAACAAATGAGGATCATCACAGGAAGTGCCAGAGGCATAAATCTGAAAACACTCGAGGGCGACGATACGAGACCGACCCCCGAAAGAGTCAAGGAAGCTGTATTCAGCTCGATACAGTTTGACATAGCAGGAAAAACGATGCTCGACCTTTTTGCGGGGTCCGGTCAGATGGGGCTGGAAGCGCTGAGCCGAGGTGCCGAAAAGGTCACCTTTGTGGATGCCTCCCGCGATGCCGTAAATATCGTAACGGAAAATGCCAAGAAAGCAAAGCTCTATCAGCATTCCAACGTGCTGTGCATGGACTGGAGATCCTATATAACGGCGGCAGGCGGAAGAAGCCGCTATGACTATATCTATCTCGATCCGCCCTATGCTCTGCGCCTGCTCCCCGAGGTGTTGATCTCCCTTTATGATTCGGACATGATCGCAGATGACGGCACCGTTATTTGCGAGGATGAAAGACCTCTCGAGGTCGAGGAAAATGTCATGCTCTCTGCACGATACGAAACGATAAAGAGCGTCAAATACGGCAGAGTCCATATCACATATCTTAAGCCCAAGACAGGAGAAGAAGAATGAAAAAAACAGCTTTGACGGCAGGGACCTTTGACCCGATCACGACAGGTCATACCGACATCATAAAAAGAGCGTCGGATATCTTCGATGAGGTCATCGTCGCGGTCTATACAAATCCGACGAAAAAAACGGCTCTTGACGAGGAAACGCGCTTTCGCGCTGTCAGCGCTGCGGTGAAAAATATTCCGAATGTCCGCGTCGTAAAAGGCGAGGGGCTTATTGCGGAGTTTGCGCGCAAATGCGGCGCATGCGCCATCGTAAAAGGCGTGCGCGGCATCTCGGACTATGCCTATGAGGAAGATATGGCTCGGGCAAACAGGGAGGTTTCGGGCATAGATACATTTCTTCTTATCGCATCACCCGAAGTCCTTCATGTCAGCTCAACCCTTGTCCGTGAGCTTGCGCGATGCGGCAAGCAATATGACAAGTATATTCCCGAAGGTGCAAAAAGCATAATAAATGAAAGTCTCGGCAAAAAATAAAAAACAGAAAAGGGAGATGCTACGCAAGGAAGGTAGCCTCTTCCTTGATTTTTAGAGGCATTTGCGATATAATGCGTGTAACAACCCGGAATTTGGAGAGGTATGCAAAATGATTATCGAAGGATACGTAACAGATGAACAGGCGATGATCCGAGAGATTCGGGAAAAACTCGGCGTTACCCCGAAGATCCTTCGTCCGCTATGGCTTGATCAAGCGTTTTTTACAGAGGACGTGGATAGCCTGCGTTATCATGAGCTTTGCATTTATTTTTGATGGATGTTTGCGAAACAGATTTTTTAGCAAAAGGCAGCGTGTTTATCTTAAAAGAAGGGCAGCATACGCATGAATCTGAATGGCCGGAGTTTGGCAGACGGAAAGACGAATACTTCTCTCCACTGTTTTTGAAAAAGGATATTTTCAATCTTCCTGATGAATTTACCATCCGAACTGAAATTGAATAGCGTAGGTGGAAGATGTTCAAAAGAGGACCCCTTTCTCTTTTTGTCCTTTTCGGACAGGCGAAAAGCACCTCAAATGAAGGCTTCTTTTCATATAAAGTGACAATCACATAATTTTTCGACAAAATGAACAGGAAAAAAGACAAAACTTTTTCCCTGTTTTTTTTATTTTTTTGATGAAAAGCTATTGTAATTTTTGAAAAGTTCGGATATAATATAATAAAAGTGGTGTAAGGTGGAGTGAAGTGGTGAATTTTCCACAGAGTTTTCCACTTTTCCACAGGCGAGTGTTTTTTCACAGGCACAAAATAAAACAAGAAGGAGGCGTTTTTTCGTGTTTCTGGGTGAGTATGCACATACCGTCGATGCCAAGGGCAGGATCTTCATCCCCGCAAAGTACCGTGAAGAGCTCGGTACAAAATTTGTTATAACAAAAGGAACGGATAAATGCCTTTCCGTTTATCCTATGGAATACTGGAATTCCTATGTAGCCAAAATAGAAGCGCTTCCTACGGCTCAGGCGGCGAAAATACGCAGATTCGTTTTCGCTCAGGCTTGTGATGTGGAGCAGGACTCTCAGGGGCGTGCGCTTCTCTCTCAGAGCCTGCGCGATTATGCGGGAATAAGCGACAGTGCCGTTGTCATAGGACTGGGCTCCTATCTCGAAATATGGTCTGCCGAAAACTGGAGCGCGGCTTCCACGGGCGAAGATGCCAAGGAAGTTGAAGAGCTCATGATAGAGCTGGGCTTCTGATATGGATGAGATAAAATTTTCGCATTACTCCGTTATGCTCGGAGAATGCATAGATATACTGGGTATCAAGCCGTGCGGCACATATGTTGACTGTACGCTCGGCGGCGGCGGTCATTCGCTCGAGATAGCGAAAAGACTGACAGGCGGCAGGCTCATCTGCATCGATACCGATGAATGTGCCATCGATTCGGCAAAGAAACGTCTTTCCGATTACAGCGACAGGATAACATATGTTCACGGGAACTTTTCCGATGTATCGCAGATATTGCAAGAGCTTTCCGTTGATGCCATAGACGGCGCGATCATAGACCTCGGCGTATCGTCATACCAGCTCGATACCCCCGAGCGCGGCTTCTCGTATAATACGGATGCGCCGCTCGACATGCGCATGAATGCCGAGGGACCTCCCGAAAATGCAAAAAGCGCCTATACTGTTGTCAATACATACAGCGAAAGTGAATTGCGGCGCATTCTCTTCGAATACGGAGAAGAAAATTTCGCCCCGAAAATAGCCTCCGCCATCGTCAAGGCACGAGAGAATGCTCCCGTAAAAACGACACTCGAGCTTGTCGAAATCATCAAAAGCGTCATGCCGAAAAAGGCGCTTGCCGTCGGTCATCATCCGGCAAAAAGAACCTTTCAGGCAATAAGAATAGAGGTAAATAACGAGCTTGCTATCATAGAGCCGACACTTCGTGCTCTGATATACGCCATGAAAAGCGGCGGTGTGCTTGCCGTATTGACCTTCCATTCGCTTGAAGACAGGATAGTGAAAAAAACCTTTGCGGAGCTGGCACAGGGCTGTACCTGCCCGCCGTCCTTCCCTGTCTGCATATGCAATAATAAACCGAAAATAGAGATACTCACAAAGAAACCCCTGCTTCCCTCGGAAGAGGAGCTGGCAGAAAACAACCGCTCTCACAGCGCCAAGCTGCGCGCAGCAAGAAAAATATAAAAAAGCAAGTCTTTTTGGAAAGGAACAGTCATGGAGAAGAAGAAAAACAAGTCCGGCAACATCGGCAGCTTCTTAAGAAAATATACGACGGACGTATCGAGCGGCGGCGTGAAATACAGCACCGTCAAGACCGGTGAAAAGAAGAAATTTCCCATATATACGGCGGCATGTGCCATTCTGATTACGGCTATGCTCATGTTTATCGTTTTCTCTTTCGTTCAGGTGGCACAGCTTCGCTCGGATATAAATCGCATCAATTCCGATATCTCCGAAATGGAAAAAGAGATAAGCTCACGCGAGCGCGATATCGATGCGAAATATAAGGATGTCGATTTTGAAGCCCGTGCCAGAGAGCTTGGCATGACAGACAGCAAATATCTGCAGTATCTTCCGCGTGATACCGAAAATACGGTAAATATGGTCATATACGGAAATAAGGAAAGCGAAAAATCATCAGGCTCACTTCTCTCCGCTATAGGTCGCGGTTTTTCGAAGCTGATAGAATTTATGAATTAAACGGAATAAATTTCCTCGGCGCAAATATAAATATTATAAGTACACAGCTTTGAGTGAGTGGGGAGAATATAAAATATGCTCTTTGCTCACTTTGTTTTAGAAGGATGGAGGGCGAAAATGAGCGGAAAATTCAGCGAGAAGCCGGATTCCCTTATGGGGCGTACAAGCAGAAGCATGCGGGTGCGTTCTCTCTCGGTGATTTGCGCCGCCACATTTATCGCGGCCGTGCTTATCGGCAGATTGATCTATCTTCAGATCGTGCAAAACGACCATTATAAAAGACTGGTCATAGAACAGATGATATACGAGGTCTCAACAGGCTCGGCACGCGGTAATATCTATGACAGAAATCATGTTACCCTCGCAACGAATTATACGACAGAACGCGTTTTCATCTCGCCATACGATATGAAAAGCGATGAGCAGCGTGAGCTTGTGGCAAAAGGACTATCCGAAATACTCGGCGTGGATTACGATTCGATCATCGAAAAGACGAAGAAGGTCAACAGAAAAGACGAAACGATAAAAAAGAATGTCGAGAAAGAGGACGCGGATAAGGTACGACAGTTTATTCTCGATAACGACCTCTCAAGCTGTGTTCATCTTGTGGAAACATCATCACGCATCTATCCCTACAGCACGCTTGCTTCCCATGTCATAGGATTCTGCGGTGTGGACGGCGGTCTATACGGGCTGGAATATCAATATGATAAGCTGCTCACCGGCATCAGCGGAAAAATCGTTTCGGCACAGAACGGCAAGGGCGGTGAAATGCCCTATCAATACGAACAGTACATAGATGCCAAAAACGGCGCAAACCTCGTGACGACAATAGACTATAAGATACAGAGCTATCTGGAAAAGTATCTTGAGCAGGCGGTAATAGAATCAGGTGCGAAATCACGTGCCTGCGGTATCGTCATGGACCCGCAGACCGGTGAGATATATGCCATGGCAACCTATCCCTATTTTGATCTCAATTCGCCGTACACGCCTGTCGAATATTATAAAAGCGAGCTTACAGCTGCAGAACAGACCTACGGCAAGGACAGTGAAAAATATCAAAGTGCCGTTTCAAACGTGCTTCTCAAAACATGGAACAACAAAGCCATCACCGAAACATACGAGCCCGGCTCCACCTCAAAGGTTTTTACGACGTCGATGGCACTTGAGGAGGGTAAAGCTACCCTCTCCGATAAATTCTACTGCCCGGGCTACTATAATGTAGCGGGTTGGTCACGTCCCATCAAATGTCATAAGACGACCGGTCACGGCTCGCTTGATTTTGCGGGCGCGCTCCAGCAATCGTGCAACCCCGCTATGATGATGCTCGCAGAGCGAATAGGCGCTGATGCTTTCATAAATTACTTCTGCAATTTCGGATTGAATGAGAAAACGGGCATAGACCTCCCGGGCGAAGCGTCGTCCATCTATAAGGAAAGCCTGACCGGTGTAGACCTCGCGGTATATTCCTTCGGTCAGAGATATAATGTAACCGCCATTCAGCAGATAACGGCAGTTGCCGCCGTGGCAAACGGCGGTACGCTCGTAACCCCGCACTTGGTAAAAGAAATTACGGATAACGACGGAAATGTGCTCACTTCCTTCGGGACAATGGAAAAGCGGCAGGTGATAAGCGCATCCACCTCCGCTACCATCAGCCAGATACTCGCAGATGGCGTTTCCGGAAACGGCGGCGCGCGCAATGCTTACGTCGCAGGCTACAAGGTAGCGGCGAAAACCGGTACCTCCGAAAAAGGAACGAGCGGCGGGCGAATAGCCTCCACCGTTGCATATGCTCCCGCGGATGACCCGCAGGTGATCTGCATAATTATCGTAGATGAGCCGACGATAGGCTCCATTTACGGCAGCACCGTTGCCGCGCCGTATGTTTCCAAAGTACTCTCCGAGGTGCTTCCCTATCTCGGGATAGAGCCGGAATATAAAGACGGCGAAATGATTACTCTCGAAAACCTGCGCGGTTCTTCGCTTGACGCGGCGAAATCGAGGCTCAGCACGCTCGGTCTCTCCTATGAAGTCGTCGGAAGCGGAACAAGCGTCGTAAATCAGGTTCCCGTATCAGGCAGTACAATGTCCAAAAAGAACGGAAAAGTGATACTCTATACCGAAAGCACGTCTGAAAAGCTCACCGCCGTAGTTCCGAAGGTCATCGGTCTCTCGGCGCAGGCGGCAAACGAACTTCTGACGGATGCAGGATTCAATGTAAAAATAGAAGGCGCGACAGGCAGTACGGGTGCTACGGTCGTATCTCAGTCGCTTCCGGTCGGCACCGTTACCGAAAAGGGCACTGTAATAACAATAGACATGCGTCATATGGACGGAACAGACTGAGAAAAAAGGCGTAAAACGCGGACGTTGAAAATATAAATATTTTTGACGGAGGCGTTATGATGAAGCTCTCAGATATCATTTTAAAAAGCGAGACGCTCTATATGAGCGGCGATACGGATAATACAGAAATATGCGGCATAGCCTCAAATATTGAATCGGCGCATGCGGGAGAGGTTCTTTTTCTCCACAGTATGTCGCCCGAAATATACGCGAAGGCAAAGCAAAAGGGCATATGTGCCATCGTCACGGGCTACGGCGAATATGTCGGCGAGGAGATTCCCACCGTTTGGGTGGAGAATGTACGCGCCTCTCTTGCACTGGCGCACCTGCGCCTGAGAGGCAATCCGCAAAGGCACATGCGCTTTATCGGAATAACGGGAACAAACGGCAAATCCACGGTTTGTCTCATGACGGCGCATATCCTTCGTAAAGCGGGCTTCCGCGTCGGCATCATCGGCACGCTCTTCTGCGACTGTGGCAAGGGACGCTTGCCAAGCGATTATACCACCCCGCCGCCTGAAATTCTCGCAAGCGAGCTTTCCGAAATGTACGAAAACGGGATAGATACCGTAGTCATGGAGGTCTCATCTCATTCGCTTGCGCAGGAGCGCATATACGGAATCGATTTTGATATCGGCGTATTCACCAATCTCACGCATGATCATCTCGATTTTCACGGCAACATCGGCGAATACGCACGCGCCAAAGAAAAGCTTTTCGAGCGAAGCCGCATCAGCATCATCAATATGGACGATAAGGCGGCATACCGCATGGCTTGGGCGGCAAAGGGCGACGTTTTCTACTATTCGAAAAAACACACGGCTGAATTTTACTTTTGTGATGAAAAAATTTCCGGCGGCGGCTCGAGCTTTGATCTCGGTATTTCGCTCGGCAGTATCTCACATACTATACGTGTGGGCATTCTGCCGCTCGGAAGATTCAATATTTACAATGCGACGGCGGCACTCTCGTGTGCCTATCTCGCAGGTGCCCCGGCCAAATTGCTCGGGGATGCGCTATCGGATTTTCCTCCCGTTACGGGCAGGATGGAGCGCATATATGCAGGCGATTTTGACGTTATTATCGACTATGCACATACCCCCGACGCCCTCGGAAAAGCGATAGAAACGCTTCGCGAAATATACCACGGCAAAATAATAACGCTTTTCGGTTGCGGCGGCGACAGGGATAAGACGAAGCGTCCGGAGATGGGCTATGAGGCGACACGCCTCTCGGATCTTGTGATCGTCACCTCCGACAATCCGAGAACGGAAGAGCCTGCCGAAATCATCCGCGATATATGCACGGGTATAAAAAGAGAAAACTACATAACGGAAGTAAACCGCGAAAAAGCGATAGCGCTTGCCGTTTCTGCGGCAAAAAAAGGCGATGTCATCCTCCTCGCAGGCAAGGGCCATGAGGATTATGTGATAGACAAAGACGGAAAACACGATTTTTGTGAAAGAGAAACAGTATTTAAAAAAATAAAGGAAAAGGATAGATAAAAATGTATCTTGGTTTATGTGATAACGGAATAAGCATTACCGATGTGGCGCACGTTGTCGAGGGAACGCTGTACTCAAAGAGTCCCGAGGACATCGCTTTCGGTGTTTCCATAGATTCGCGCACCATTCAGGAGGGGGATATTTTCTTCGCCATAAAAGGTGAGAATTTTGACGGGCATGATTTCATTCCTGCCGCTGTAAAGGGCGGAGCATGCTGTGTTGTCACGGAAAAAAAGCCCTGCGAGGATATTCCGTACGTTCTCGTAGAGGATACCACCCGTGCTCTCGGGCTTCTCGCAAGAGAATACCGCCGCAGATTCAGCACGATAACCGTTGCCGTCACGGGAAGCGTCGGCAAAACGGCAACAAAGGAATTTATCTATTCCGTTCTCGATAAGAAATATAAAACGAACAAGACAGACGGAAATTTCAATAATGAGATAGGTCTGCCTCTCACCCTTTTTAAGCTGAATATCACATACAAGGCGATGGTAGTGGAAATGGGCATGAGCCAGCCTGGCGAGATAGAAAAGCTCTCCGCCATAGCCGAGCCGGATATTGCCGTGATCACCAATATCGGTTCATCGCATATCGAAAATCTCGGCTCGCGCGAAGCCATCCGCGATGCCAAATTAGAGATCATCAAGGGCATGAAGGACGATGGTATTCTCATTCTCAACGGTGACGAGCCCCTGCTCCGCAATATCAATACGGGCAAAATATGCAAAAAATACATCGGCATAGAAAACCCTCTCTGCCACTATAATGCCGTCAATATCCGCAAAACAGCAAAAGGATATATTTTCGATCTGGATGTGCGAAGCGGCGATTATATAGTCAAGGATATAGAAACGGCTGTCCGCGGCAGACACAATATATATAATGCGATGAGCGCTGTTGTCTGCGGCATGCTTCTGGGTATCCCGGAGAGCAAGATAAAAGAGGGCGTACTCGGCTATAAGCCCGTCGCTCTTCGTTCTCAGGTGGAAACACATGACGACTTCACATTCATTCTCGATTGCTACAATGCTTCCCCCGAATCCATGGAGGCGGCTGTCGAGGTTCTCGACGATGTGGCAAGCGAAAGCGGCGGCAGACGCGTCGCCGTACTTGGCGAAATGCTCGAGCTCGGCTCATATTCACATGAACTGCACGAACGCGTCGGGAAAGCCTATGCGAAAGGCGCTGACCTGCTCATAACTCTCGGAGAAAATGCAAAATATATCGGTAAGGGCGCAAAGGAAAACGGCATGAACGGAGAAAAGATAGCCGAGCTTGGTTATGATTCCCCTGCTCAGGCGGCAAAGGAGATACGCAAGCTCCTGCAAAAAGGAGATACCGTTCTCTTCAAGGCAAGCCGTCGCGTTGCGCTCGAAAATGTCGCGCATCTCATATAAAATACGTTTGTATAAAACAATAAAAAGCCGCATCGGCACGGAGAAACCATATGTATCTTTATTTTGTTCTTTCATTAGCGATATGCCTTGTCGCATCGGCGATCCTCGGCAGATTTCTGATACCGGTGCTTAAGAGCAAAAAGCTCGGGCAGAAGATTCTCGAGATAGGTCCGCGCTGGCATGCCGCAAAGGAAGGCACGCCTACCATGGGCGGTATCTTCTTTATTCTTCCCTGTGTTGCCGTATGCGTCGTAGCGGCTCTCATTGCATCTGACAGGCTGTCAGCCCCTATGCTGATATCACTTGGCATGGCAATCGCTTTCGGACTCGTCGGAGTCACGGATGATCTGACCAAATTTGCAAAAAAGCAAAATGAAGGGCTGACTCCCATGCAGAAAATGCTGCTGCAATTCATCGTTGCCGCGGCATATCTCTTTGCCATGACAAAGGCGGGCGCCATAGATACAAGCATCAGCCTCATAATAATAAACAAAGAAATCGAGCTCGGATTTTTTTATTATGTCTTTTCGATACTCTTTATCGTCGGCATGGTAAACAGTGTCAATCTTACAGACGGAATCGACGGGCTTTGTGCAACCGTATCGGCGGCTGTCTGTGCCGTTTTCGCGGTCATCGCTTTCTGCGCGGGCGATCTCGGCTCAGCTGTTTTCAGCGGTGCTGTTATCGGCGGACTGATCGGCTTTCTTATCTTCAATATTTATCCCGCCAAGGTCTTCATGGGAGATACAGGCTCTCTCTTTCTCGGCGGAGCGGTCACCGGGCTCGCCTATATGAGCGGATATGAGCTTGTCATCATGCTTGTCGGACTCGTCTATGTATGCGAGATCATATCCGTGGTTCTTCAAGTCTCCTATTTCAAGCTGACTCACGGAAAGCGCCTTTTCAAAATGGCGCCGATACATCATCATTTTGAGAGGCTCGGCTTCTCGGAAAATAAAATAGCCCTCTCCGCTCTTATCATCACGGCGGCAGCGGGCACAGCGGCATTTTTCCTTATAAAATACTGATTTACGGCGCAAAATATATAGGGAGGTAACGGCATGACGGCAGAAAAAAAGCAAAAAGCAAAAAGCGGAATTTTCGGCTTTTTCAAAATGCCCGAGAGCGAGCAGGTTACCATCTACCGTGCCAAGCACGGAATCGATATTCCGTTCCTTATCATCGTCATGCTTCTGCTCTGCTTTGGTTCTGTCATGATTTTCTCCGCAAGCTATGTCTTTGCGGAAACAAAATACGGCGACAGCTTTTTTTTCATAAAAAAGCAGATCGTATGGATGACCGCCGGCATTATCGTCATGCTGGTAGCATCCTGCGTCGATTATACCCTCATCAAAAAAGCCACGCTTCCCATCTTCGGCGTGAGCTATCTTCTGCTCCTCGCCGTCCCCTTCGTCGGCGAAAACTGGAGCGGTGCCACAAGATGGATAAAAATAGGTCCCATCGTCATTCAGCCGACGGAAATCATGAAGTTTGCGCTCGCTCTGCTTCTCGCCTATTACATATCCATTGTTTCGACAAAGATAAAAACCTTTAAATACGGCATTCTTTTCCCCGCGCGCATCGTATGCGTCGTCTGCGGAACAACGGTTCTCGAGCGTCATATGTCGGGAACGATCATCATATTCCTCATCGGTGCCGTGATGATATTCGTTTCGGGCGCAAGCATAAAGTGGCTTGCCGCCATCGCAGGCACGGGTGCCGCCGCGGCGCTCTCGCTGATACTTTTTACCGATTACGCCAAATCGCGTATAGACGCATGGCTTCATCCCGAGGATTTTCGACTCGGCGGCGGCTGGCAGCCCTATCAGAGCCTTCTTGCCATCGGGAGCGGCGGACTCTTCGGCGTAGGACTCGGAAACAGCTACCAGAAGCATCTCTGGCTTCCGGAGCCGCAAAACGATTTCATCTTCTCGATAGTCTGTGAGGAGCTCGGGCTCGTGGGTGCTATTGCCGTAATAGCGCTTTTCGTCGCGCTTATCTGGCGCGGATTCGTCATAGCTATGAATGCACCGGATACATTTTCCTCCCTGCTCGTAATAGGATTGGTATGTAAGGTGGGGATACAGCTGCTGCTCAATATCGCCGTTGTCACCGTCAGCATACCGACAACGGGCATAGCGCTTCCGTTTTTCAGTTATGGCGGCAGTGCACTGATCATGCAGCTCGGTGAAATGGGCATTATTCTCTCCATATCAAAATACTCATCTCAGAAACCACTCTGATCATAAGGAGGCAAAAATGAAGGTTCTTCTCTCCGGTGGAGGCACGGCAGGCCATGTAAATCCCGCTCTCGCCATAGCCGATCTGATAAAGGCGCACGACAAGCGTGCCGAGATAGCTTTTGTAGGAACAAAAAAAGGGATAGAAAACCGCCTTTGCGAAAAGGCGGGCTATCCTATTTATCATATAGAAGTAAAAGGGCTGAAAAGAAGCCTCTCTCTCTCAAATATAAAGACGGCATACTACTATTTCACCGCGCCGAAAAAGGCAAAGAAGCTGCTCCTCGAATATAAGCCGGATATCGTCATAGGAACGGGCGGCTTTGTATGCTGGCCGCTTCTCTCGGCGGCGACAAAGCTCGGCATACCGACGGCTCTCCATGAGTCAAATGCTATTCCCGGCAAGGCTGTAAAGATGCTCGCCGACAAGGTGGACAGGATATATGTGAATTTCGCCTCTACCATGGAATATTTCGCGGATAAAAGCAAGGTCCTTTTCGTCGGCAATCCCATGATGCAGAAGAGCACGGCGAAAATTCCCGAAAATATACGCGAAATACTGAATATCCCCGAGGGTACGGAAAAAATCCTGCTCTCCTTCGGAGGCAGTCTCGGCGCCGCCCGCCTCAACAGCGAAATCATCGCGCTGATGAAGAATTTTTCCTCCGTTCATCCGGAGGTCTTTCATATTCACGCCACGGGCAGCAGTTCTCATGAGGAAACGGTTGCCGCCTTTCGTGCCGCAGGACTGGAGGACTGTCGGAATCTCCGCCTGACGGAATATATATACGATATGCCCTACTGGGAAAGGCTTTCCGATGCCGTCATCTGCCGTGCAGGCGCTATGACTGTTTCCGAGATGGCACTTCAGAAGAAGGCTTGCATCCTCATCCCGTCGCCGAATGTGGCAAACAACCATCAGTACGAAAATGCAAAGCGTCTCGCCGATGCAAACGCCGCGATCATGATAGAAGAAAAGCATCTCTGTACCGATATGCTCGAAAAATGCGTTTGCGATATTCTCTACGACCGTGAAAAAGCCTCGGCAATGCGCGAAAATATCGCCGCATTTGCAAAAACGGATGCAAACGAGCTTATTTGGCGTGATATAAAAATACTTCTCAGCCGTGATATCATGAAGCTCCTTGAGAGTAAATGATCTTTATATTTCACAGAGTTCAGGAGTAAAAAATGACAAATACAAATAAAACGCCGGAGATGACACGCCTGCGCAAAACTCACCGCCTGCTCCGGCTTATCTTCATAGCGACGGTGATCATCTTCACGGTGTGGTTTTTCGGCTTCTGCCGCATAAGAGAAATAGATGTGAGCGGTCTCTCTTACTGCCAGAGCGAAAAAATAATTGAGGACAGCGGCATAAAGCTCGGCTCACATACATATGCCGTAAATAAGGACAAGATCGCTGAGAAGATCAAGCAGAATAATATTTACGTGCGTTCCGTCACGATACGCCGTTCCCTTCCGAAAAAGCTTCATATCATCATAGAGGAATATGCGCCCGCATTCTCAGTTGAAATGGAAGGCATGTTTTTCATTCTCTCGGACAAGCTGACACTGCTCGAGGTCACAGACAATATCGACAGTTCCTTTTATGCGAATACCGCGAAACTATCCCTGTCGGGCGTCAAAGGCTTTGAGCTCGGCAAAGCCATCATATTTGAAGAGGAAGACAGCTACGATTTCTGTCTCGACATCATAGGTCATATACTCGCGTCTCCGATAGGCGAAAAGCTGAGCGAAATCGATCTGCGCGAAAAATTTGATATTCATATTCTGTATATTAATATTTATACAATTGTATTACCCTCATGGCGCACCATCGATTCTGATTTATCCTTATGTATAAAGTTGATAAACAAGCTGGAAAATGACAGCTATTACGCCGGTGTAACGGGAAACATACGCGTGATTTCGGACGACAAAGTATCATTTCAGCCGACAGGAAAACTCGGAGAATAATATTTTTTGCCGAAAATTTTCTCAGATTTTTTGATTTTTTTCAAAATTCGTGAAATTTTCGGTAATTTTTTTAATTTTTTATCAAGTTTTTTTAAAAAACATCTTGAAAATAATCAAAAAACATATTACAATAGAATCGTATATCTCTGATTAAAATCTAAGGAGGATTATAAAATGGGTTTTGAATTCAATTCGGATTACGAAAGCGGCGTAAATATAAAAGTCATCGGCGTCGGCGGCGGTGGCGGTAACGCCGTAAACCGCATGATAGAATCAAATATACAAGGTGTTGAATTTATCACGGTAAACTGCGATAAGCAGGTTCTTCTCAAATCAAGCGCTCCCACAAAAATAGCGATCGGTGAGAAGATCACAAAGGGCCACGGTGCAGGTGCCAACCCCGCAGTAGGCGAGCAGGCAGCTCAGGAGAGCCTTGAAGAGATCGCCGATGTCATCCGCGGTGCCGATATGGTATTTATCACAGTCGGCATGGGTGGCGGCACAGGTACCGGTGCGGCTCCCGTTGTTGCCAAGGTGGCAAAGGAGATGGGCATACTCACGATCGGTATCGTTACAAAGCCGTTTGCTTTTGAGGGCAGAAAGCGCATGATCCAGGCTGAGGCGGGTATCGTTCAGCTCCGCGACTATGTAGACTCTCTCGTTATCATTCCCAATGAGAGACTCAAGCAGATCTCCGAAAACAGGATCACTCTCGTAAACGCATTCCAGTATGCAGATGATGTTCTCCGTCACGGCGTACAGAGCGTTTCCGACCTTATCAATATTCCCGGACTTGTAAACCTTGACTTCGCGGATGTATCTTCCGTCATGCGTGATGCAGGCTATGCTCATATGGGCGTAGGCGAAGGCACGGGCAGAGACAAGGCAGAAGTTGCAGCCAAGGCGGCTATGTCCAGCCCTCTTCTCGAGACGACCATCTCCGGTGCTACCGGTATTCTGATCAATATCACATCAGGCCCCGATATCAGCCTTGAGGAAATCGAGACAGCTTCCTCCATGATTGCAAATGAGGCTCATCCCGATGCAAATATCATTTGGGGTACCGCACTTGACAACGAGCTTGAGGACACAATGAAGATCACGGTTATCGCTACAGGATTCAAGGCAGAGGACGGCAAGACCATGACTCCCGGAAAGGCAGCTGCTTCCGGAAAGGCCGCCGGCGACACGGCAAAGAAATCACCTTTTGCAACACAGACGGCAGCTCCCAAGAAGGAAGAAGCTCCCAAAAAGGTTGCAACAGATGAAGAAGCCACGATCATTTCCGACAGTGATTTTGATGATATCATGGCTATTCTTCGCAAGAACAGAGGCTGATTTTACATAGTAAAGATATGACATGTGCGGCGGTAGCCTTTGCTTCCGCCGCAATTTTTATGCTTTCCGATGTCCGCATATCCGGAAATATTTATGCGAAAACTGCAATATTATAAAAGCCGCACCGTTTTTCAAAAATTTTTCTGCGAAAAACGCAGTTTTTTCTATATATAATCTATATATAAAAAGATCAGAAAGGAGTATTTTGAGAATGAGCATTTCCTCGTTTCTTTCATCCAAACTTGAAATGGATATCAGAAAGCTTGCCGCCGGAGATATAAATGCATTACATGATATATATGAGCAAACAAAAGATTCCGTTTTCATTTTTTCTCTGCGCAAGCTCAGAAACCGCTCGAGCGCAGAGGATGCCATGCAGGAGACTTATCTGCGCATAGCAAAATGCGCACCTGCATACCGTCCGGGAACGAACGCCCGCGCATGGATATTCGGAATCTGCAGAAATATATGCCGCGACATGCTGAAAGTTCCTCTTTGCAGTGATATAGATGAGCTTGAAGCAGAGCCGGGAGAAGCGGATTTCTCCGATATGCTGATTGAGAACGAAGATATAAAGCGCGCATTTTCAAGATTGGAAAAAGATGAATTTGAAATAGTCATGCTGCATATATACAGCGACATGAAGCTGACCGATATATCGGAATTTATCGGCATGAAGTATAACAGCGTGCGTTCAAAATACAGATATGCCACAAAGAAGCTGAAAGCCGAACTCGGCAAATCATATATGAGGAGGTGAAGAATATGAATAAATTTGAGAAATTTCTGAAAAGTGCCATTGATAAGAAGGCTCCTGAAAATTGGGGGAAAATAGAAGCCGCCGCAAAAGAAAACATGCCTCGGCAGGAAAGGAAAAAGAAAAATTTCAAATTTGTATATTCTCCCGCTTCACTCGTGATATGTGCCGTCATCGTCGTAGCCGCGATAGCGCTCGTGCCGCAGATAGACAGGATCTTCCATCCCGTATCGGTATCGACAACAACGGCATCTGTCACGGTCAACTCTTCTTCTGACTTGAGCGGCGATACAGAAAGTATATCGTCCGTCTCCGATCCGATAAGCACGACCGCGACGACGACGGCGACAACGACGATGACGACGACGGCGGCAACGACGATGACGACGACGGCGGCAACGACGATGACGACGACGGCGGCAACGAAATCAAGCACCCCTGCCATGACCAACATCGAAACTACATCTGATATAGAAACCGCAGTTACTTCAACAAAGGCGCCAGAATACATCTATGAGATACGCTATTCCGACTTTGAAAATGTATACGGAAGCTATACCGTTAAATACAAATTCTATACGAACGATTCTGTAAAAGGAAAAATGGAAATAGTCGGCATCACCGTCAATTCCGGCTCGGAATTCTTGCTCGAATGTGCTTTTATTCTCGAGGGTGAGAGCGTCAGCCTGCCCGCGGAAATCTTCATCGAAAACAAAACCGGCGCGCCTCTGAAAAAACTCATTTTCGCCGAGGGAATAAAATCGGTTTTCGCCGAGGTAAGCGATGGCGCGGAAAGTATATATATCCCCGCCTCGCTTGAAAATATCAATCCCTCGCATAAGTCGTCGGGAACATCTGTATTCTTTGCCGACAATCTCACGCGCATCGATGTGAGCGGCGAAAGCAACACCTACGCAAGTGAAAACGGCGTGCTCTTCTCAAAAGATAAACTCTCGCTTATCCGTTTCCCTGCCGCCCATGCGGAAAAGAACTATAGGATACCCACAGGCACGGAAGATGTGGCAACATATGCTTTCCTCGGCGCCGATCTTGAATCCCTCACCGTACCCGAGAGCGTCTCCTATTTGTATCTCGAAAATCTGCGTATAAACAAGCTCTGTCTCCCTGCGACATATGTAAAAATCAGCTGGGGAGAAAATTCGGACGTGGAAGAGATCATAGCGGAAGAATAAACAATACCTATTTGATATTATAATTCAATATATTTGTAAGCAATTACTGTTTATTCTGCCAATTTCCAAATATAGAAATTTATGATATGATTATTAAAAAGTTGATTATTGAGGGATATTCATGGAAAAAAGCAAAAACAGATCCTTCGATATCTTAGATCTGACGACAAGACTCCGCACATTGACAAAATAAGAACAAAATCCCCAACCCGTATGTTGCATTTTTGATTTCCGAATGAATAAATCCCGACAAAAACAGCATAAAGTATACCGTTGACAAATAATATATTTTAAGCATAATTATTATATTAACATTCAATTTGTAAGGGATATCTTATGGAAAATAAGAAAACTGTTTCAAAATCTCTTTTTGCTATCGTCGTGGTCGCGCTTGCTATTCTGCTCGTAGCATCGGTTTGTTTTTGTGTATATTCCCACAGGCAGTATCAGGACGCTCAGCGATGCATCGAATCATATCAGAAAAAGGCTTTAAGGAACATTTTTTTGCATATGTCTGACCCTTCCCAGCTTTCCGACGAAGCTAAAGATTCATACTGCTTTGAGAAGCGAAGAGACCTCGATATAGTCATGGATTTGTATTCATGGGATATTCAGTCTGATTTTACCACATTCACAAATCCCGATTTATATGGTGTAATCTCCCCGCTCGTAATTATTTTTAATTCCGATGCACGGCAGCAGATGGATGCGGAGACAGTGAATATGCTCCGTGAATACGGCGAACATATTCTGAAGCCGAGTGGCGTCTCAAACCCGCTTTCGTTTGAGCTTAGCGACCTATATGCAAGACTTCAGGAGTTAAGGAAAGTACAATAAAACAGCAAATATAAAAAACCGAAAAGGACTGCCGCAGCAGCCCTTTTCGACTTTTTATACAGGCGTATAACTATCTCTCTCCCCTTGCCAGCTTCTGGCTTCTGATATCCTTTCCCGAGAAAAGTATCAGTTCAAATTCTCCGAAGATGCGCGAGGTTATGCGGTCGGCATAGCGTGAGAAAAGCTCTTCCTTTTTGATATTTGTGCTGATTATCATGCTCTTCTCGCCTATCAGGCGGGCATTGAGCAGATTATAGAGCGTAGCCACGGTGAACTGATTGGAAACCTCTGTGCCGAGGTCGTCTATTATCAAAAGCTCGCAGTCAAAGTAGCGTGCTGTTCTCGATTCTCCGTCCTGCGCCTGATATCCTCTGCCAAACCGCTCGTATTCAAAATCATTGAATATATTGCTCGCCGTCTCATAAACGACATCATAGCCGCGGTCGATCACCGTCTTTGCTATGGCGCTGGAAAGATGAGTCTTGCCTAAACCTGTAGTCCCCATGAAAAGCAGATTGCGCGTCTTTTCATCGCCGAAGCTCACGGCAAAATTCTTTGCCGTAGCAAGCGCGTGCTCCATATTTTTCCGTTCTGCCCCGCTGTAGTAGCTCAGGTCAAAATTTTCAAAGCTCTGCTTCGAGATAAGATTGCCTATGCCCGAGCTTTCATATCCGGCAAGAACGAGCGCACGTCTCATGCATTTGCACATGACTCCGTTTATCATGCCCGTATCCATGCACTCCGGGCAATCATAGTGAACATCGCTGTAGTCCTCCGGCACACCCTTTGACAGAAGAATGTCACGGCGAGCGCAAAGAAGCTCTTCATTATCCTTATTCAGTGCATTGATGCGTTCCGCCAGCGTTGCGGGATCGCCTTTTGCCGCCTGCATTAACTTCAGCCCGGTCATCGCGAGTTCATTATCGATGCTTGCTATCTCGGGAAAACGCGCATGGAGCACCTTTTTTCTGCGCTCCGCATCCTCCTTGGCACGCAGATTTTTTGTCATATACTCCTCGGAAATCCGCTTGAAATTCGCTTTATTGTAGCTCATGTCTTACTTTCCTCCTGCACCGCGCGAAGCGGCAAGATTGAAAAATTCGTCCAAATCAAAACCTGCGCCGCTCCCGGCTGCGGGCTTTTTCTTATCGGTCTTTTCATATTCGGCGACAGCCTCGGGGGTACTCAGGCCCGCCGCATGCCAATCCGTTAGAAGCTTATTTTCATAAGAAAATGACGGGCGCGTGACCTTCGGGCTTTTCATCATCTTTTCATAGCCGTATTCTATCAGCTCAAATGACATGCCCATCTTTACCCAGTTTTCCAGACATTCCTTCTCGGTCTTTATGAGAGCGCGCTCGCCTATCCCGAAAAGGGTTCGGATCTTATATTCCAAAGAGCGCTTCTCGTCCTCCCGCTTGATATATTCCTCCAGTGACGCAACGGTATTTATGCCCTTGTCATAGAGCCCTATCGCTGTCTGCTCTATATATCGAAGAGAGCCTTTGCCTATCTTCACGCAATATGAGATGAGAAGCAGAATGTATTCGTTATCAAGACGCAGATGATCGGAGAGATAAACGATGATCTTTGTTTCGGACGGTGTCAGACTTCCCTTTCCGAGGAGTGTCTGCGCCATCTCCGCCGTCTCCCTCAGTCTGCCGTTTTCGGCAAATATGCGTTCAACATCATTTCCGGTATAGGCCTGCGCAGACGGCTCATCGGGCTGTTCGCTCTTTTTGCTTTTACGCACCTGACGGTTGCGGGTAGTTGCTACAGTTTTCGTCTCATCATCACCTATTTCGATAATGCCCGTACCGCGCCAAAAGGAGATAGCAGCCTCCACATCGCCCTCGGGAATGCCCAGCGTATCCGAAATCTCCTCGGACGAGCCGCAGACACCGCTCGCGGCGGCAATGAGGACACGAAGCTCGTCGCCCGATGCTTTTTCGATATGATTTGCCGTTTCTCCCGGCAGATTTATGACAGAACTGCCGAATAAAAGCTTGAGTTTCAAGTTCGTTCCCTCCATGATACGCTTTGTTTATTAGAATAAAATTAAAATTCTGAAATGGCGAATAAAAATTCCCGTGTCCGGAGAAAATAATGAGTTAAAGATCGGAAAATGAGTTTTCCACAGGGCTTTTCAGGAAAAAATCCCCGCACTTCTCCACACAGTCCACAGGTTTTTCCACAGCATTTCGGAAAAAAATGGCTACAGAAGCTGATTTTGCCGTTTTTCGCCTAAACTTATTAACAGAACAATCCACAGACTGTGGAAAACTTTTTCGCGTTAAAAAAGCTGTTTTTTGGAATTTTATACTTCTGTATTAAATAAAAATCAGCACAAATCGGTATATAAAAATTCTATATTTTGCCGATTTTTATTTTTATTTTCAAAAACTATTGACAAATTCGGAAGTCTCGCACCCTTATCGGTTCATATGGTAAAAAATGCGCTTGCATTGAGCGAAGTATCGGCGAAATTCCCGGCAATAGCTTCAAAATATCCCGCGGCCGCGATCATCGCCGCATTGTCTCCGCAGTATTTTATCTCGGGATAATGGAAAGCGATCTTTCGTTTCTCGCAAAGGTTTGAGAGCGCTGTACGCAAATGAGAGTTGGCAGCCACGCCACCGGCAAGAGCAAGAGTCTTAAGCTCAGGATGGCGCTCCAGCGCCGCATCGAGCTTGACGACGGCAGAGTTTACCGCCGCCGTAACGAAGCTCGCCGCCACATCCTCACGGCATATTTTCTCGCCTTTCTGAGATGCGGAATTGAGATGATTCAGCACGGCGGTCTTGATACCGGAGAAGGAAAAATCGAGCGTTTCATCATGGATCGCGGCGCTCGGCAGCTTCAGCGTGGGCTTTCCCTCATAGGCGAGCTTATCGATAGCCGCACCGCCGGGATAAGGCATGCCGAGTACACGCGCCACCTTGTCGAAGCATTCGCCCATGGCATCGTCGCGGGTGCCGCCGATCTCTTCTATATGATTATAGTCATGCACGATCGCTATCGAGGTATGACCGCCCGAAGCCACAAAGGCAAGATATGGCGGCTTCAGCGCAGGTGGACAAAGATAATTTGCCGCGATATGCCCTTTTATATGATTTACGGCAACGAGCGGCTTGTCATTTGCATAAGCAAGCGATTTTGCAAAATTCACGCCAACAAGAAGCGCCCCTATGAGTCCCGGGCTTGCCGTAACGGCAATCACATCTATATCACGAATCGAAGCTCCCGCCGCTTCAAGAGCATCATATGTTATTTTTGATACGGCTTCGCAATGCGCACGGCTCGCGATCTCGGGTACAACGCCTCCGAAGCGCGCATGCACCTCTATCTGCGAAGCCACGATATTGGAAAGGATATCAAATCCGTCGCCACACGAGAGGACAGCAACAGCCGTCTCGTCGCATGAGCTTTCTATTCCGAGTATTTTCACAAAAATGTCCTTTCTGAAAGGATTTTCAGTTTTATACGAAAGTATAAATTTGCCTTTTTCACTTTTCCGCAGAGAGATCCGTCGCATAGATCTCCGCATCCTCGCGCGGGAATTTATAGAAATCTCGCCGCGCGCCTATCTTAAGAAATCCGTGCTTTTCATACAGCTTTTTCGCCGCCGCATTTGATGCACGAACCTCGAGAGTGACGCTTCTTATCCCATTTTTCCCGGCCAGGCCGAGAAGCGCGGTAAGAAGCATACTGCCGATCTTTTCGCGGCGGTATGCCTCATCCACAGCTATATTGCAAATATCCATTTCGTCAAGCACGAAAAATGCGTCGGCATATCCCACGCATTTTTCACCGTCAAAGGCGCAGAGGATAATGAAATCCTCACGCGATGCGGCATCGAGTACGGCGTATTTGCTCCATGCATTTGTACCGAAGCACTGAGCCTCTATCTCGGCAATGCGCTCGGCAAGCTCCGCAGAAAATGGGCGGATATCAATTTTTCTCACTTAAAAGCAACTCCGTTATTCCCGCTTTTATGGCATCGTAGCATTGCTCCATCGTCCCCTCACTCATGAAAAGCGGCATATTTATCTCTCCGAGAGAGGTGACCTTGCAGACAAACTCGGGATACTCTTCCCTGATCGCTCTCGCATAATCCTCACGCATAGCTATTACGATATCAGCTTCCTCCATGAGAGGGCGCGTAAGCCGACGCGAACGTTGAAGCCTGTGCAGATTGCCGGCAAGTCTGCTGGCGAGAATGCGAATGGCATACGGCTCCATAGTCACTCCCGGATAGGCGGTCAGTCCAGCCGAGGAAGCATCAAATCTGTCCCCCGCCAAGTCCTTCAGTATGTACTCCGCCATAGCGGAGCGGCAGGTATTTGCCACGCAGACAAAGAGAACCTTTTTTCTGCTCATTCTTCTTCAATATCCTTCACGCGGCAGGGCGTAGCCTCAACTGCATCCGCCACGGGAGCTATGGCATCTCCCTCAAAGAGCTCTATTGCGCCCTTATCGCAAAGATTTGCGAGTGCAGGGTCGATCGGCATTTTCGCAAGCACGGGTATGCCGTATTCGGCAGCAGCCTCATCGACGCGACTCTCTCCGAAAATGTGAAGCTCCTTTCCGCAGTCGGGACATTTCACATAGCTCATATTCTCGACAATGCCGATTATCGGTATATTCATAAGCTGTGCCATGCGAACAGCCTTACCTACGATCATAGTTACCAGCTCCTGCGGACTCGTCACAATGATGATACCGTCAAGCGGAAGCGACTGAAATACCGTAAGCGGAACATCCCCCGTGCCGGGAGGGCAGTCCACTACCATATAGTCAAGATCTCCCCAGACCGTCTCCGTCCAGAACTGCTTTACTGTTCCGGCGATGACGGGACCTCTCCAAACGACGGGAGCGGAAGCATCTTCAAGAAGCAGATTCAGACTGATAACCTCAATGCCCGTTTTGGTGGTCATAGGCATAATTCCGCCGAGAGGTGCCGCCTCGCAGTTACCCTTCAGACCGAACGCCTTGGGAATGGAGGGACCGGTGATATCCGCATCGAGGATACCTACCGAGAGTTCTCTGCGACGCAGCTCCGTCGCGAGCAGACTGCTTATCATCGATTTGCCTACGCCGCCCTTGCCGGAAACGACGCCGATAAGCTTTCCTACGCGGCTGTATTGATTGAGCGCTTCAAACTGCGGCTTTCTCGAGCCGCAGGAAGCGGAGCATGTTGAACAATCATGTGTACATTCTGACATTTTCATTTTCCTCTTTTCTATTTGGGTTTATTTATCAAATCAAAGTATGGTGAAGCCGAAGAAGTCCTTCGTATTATTATAGCATATATCGCAGACCATCTGCGCCAGCCTCTCTATATCCAGAGGATATTCGCCGCGCTCGACGTAACCGCCGATGACCGAGCAAAGTATTCTTCTGAAATATTCATGTCGCGTATAGGAAAGGAAGCTGCGCGAATCCGTCAGCATACCGATAAACTTGCCGAAGGCAGAAAGATTTGCGAGATTTTCCATCTGCGCACGCATTCCGGCAATATTGTCATTGAACCACCATGCGCTTCCGTGCTGCATTTTCGGCATGCACCAGTCAAAGCCTTCGGATTCCTCGCTCGTATAATTGAAGGTTCCTGCAAGCGTAGCGAGCGCCGCATTGTCCGTCGGATTGAGCGAATAGAGCACGGTCTTGGGCAGCGCTCCCTCGGTATTGAGCGCGTCGAGCATGGCGGCAAGGTCCGCAATGCAGTTCTTACCATGGATCATATCGTATCCCATGTCGGCGCCGAGTGCTTTTGTCATGACGCTGTTTGCACGGCGCAGAGTACCGAAATGAATCTGCATTACCCAGCCGTTTTTGACATATTCCTTGCCGAAGAAGCGGATGAGCGCACTCTTATAGATAGTTGCCATCTCTTCCCCGACGCTCTCGCCCGCAAGTGCGCGTTTGAGCACGACATCGGCTATGGCAACAGCCTGTCCCGCCGTCTTGGTGCTGTCGAAGGCAACGTAATTATCAAATCCGTGGTCTGCCGTGCGACAGCCGAGCGCCTTAAAGAGTGCCATTCTCTTGGAGAGAACATCACAGAGCGATACAAAATCCTTTATCTCATCTCCCGCAACCTCGGAAAGGTGCTTTATATAATCTGCGAAATCCGGCGCCGTAATATTCATGCATTTATCAGGGCGGAATGCGGGGAGCACCTGCGTTTCGAAGCTCGTATCACTGCGCAGTGCTATATGATATTCGAGATTATCCGCAGGGTCGTCAGTCGTGCAGAGCAATTTTACATTTGATTTTTTTATGATACCTCGTGTGCTCAGAGCAGGATCGCTTTCCAGCTTATCACAGGTAAGGCGCCATACCTCATCGCAGGTGTCCGGTGAGAGCACGCCGTCATAGCCGAAATAACGCTGAAGCTCGAGATGAGTCCAGTGATAGAGCGGATTGCCGATAAGATTCGGCAGGGCGCTCGCATAGGCGCGAAACTTATCATAGTCGGAGGCATCGCCCGTGATAAGACGCTCGGCAATACCGCAGGCGCGCATCGCCCTCCATTTATAGTGGTCGCCGTAAAGCCAAAGCTGAGTAATATTTTCATATCTCTTATCCTCAGCGATCTCCTTCGGACTGACATGGCAATGATAATCGATGATCGGCATCTGCGAAGCATAGTTATGATAGAGCAGCTGTGCTATGTCTGAATCAAGCAGGAAATTTTCATCCATAAATTCTTTCATTTTCATTCTCCTTTATTCTTAAAATAGAAAAATCAGAGCTTTTTATTAAATTATACACTATACTTCATTTAATTGCAAGATTTTCTCATATAATTTAATTTAATAAATTTGTTTTTATTTTCCGCAAAAAGCTCCGCTTAAGAGCGTTGACATAAGAAAACAGGCAAAAGTTCAGTAAAATCAACGCTTTTAGGGCAGTGGGCAAACAGGTCAGCTCAAAAACCGAATAGCCAAGCGACAAAATGGATGCTGCCGCAAGGCGGGATCCATTTTCGCATCCCCCGGCGCCGCAGATCTAAAAAGAAGGCTGCGGCGTTTTTTTCGCCCAAATCAAAAAAAGAGGCACAACCGGAATGTACTTTACGAACGGTAAAAGCCGCGCATTTGAAATGCTCATGCAGGGCAAGCCCGGATGTGACCGGTACGGGAACGGTTGCACCCCGTTTTCAATGATCTCTTGCTCGCAGGAGCAGACCGCGCGGCACTGCGGCAAATACGCTTACATATACAGTTTTGTATCAGGCAAGAGCGCCGTTTTTCTTTCGCCGCGTCTGAGTCCTCTGCCAAAAGGAGGATATCCCATGCAGTCAGATAGGCATTTTCATATCGTTCTTTAGAAAAGGATTATTTTCTAAATTATTGACAAAACGCAGTTTGTGTGATATCTTTAGAAATATGAAAGCAATTTCATTCGGAGGATAATTCAAAATGAATGATATCTTAAAAAAAGTAGGGCTTTTCGGCATAGTTCCCGTAGTTAAAATAGAAAATGCCGATGATGCCGAGCCTCTGGCAAAGGCGCTGATCGCAGGCGGACTTCCTCTCGCGGAAATCACCTTCCGTACAGACGCGGCGGCAGAATCCATCGCCCGCATAACAAAGGCTTATCCCGATATGCTCGTGGGCGCAGGCACTGTCCTCACGCCCGAGCAGGCAGACAGCGCGGTACAGGCAGGCGCAAAATTCATCGTCAGCCCCGGCTTCAATCCGAGAATTGTCAAGCATTGCATTGCAAACGGATATCCCGTAGTCCCCGGCTGTTCTACCTGCGGAGAAATGGAGCAGGCTATGGAGCTCGGTCTTGACGTTGTCAAGTTCTTCCCTGCTGAAGCATCGGGCGGCCTTGCCGTGCTCAAGGCTGTTTCCGCTCCCTAAGGCAAGCTGAAATTCATGCCCACCGGCGGCATTGAAGCCACAAATATACTCTCGTATCTGAAGTTCCCGAAAATACTCGCATGCGGCGGCAGCTTCATGGTAAAGGACGCGCTGATAAAGGCGGGCAGATTTGACGAGATAGAGCGCCTTACACGCGAAGCGGTAGCTCTCATGCACGGTTTCTCCGTGAAGCACATCGGCATAAATTCCGCAAACGAAGAGACTGCGAGAAAGACGGCAGATATCCTCTGCAAGCTCTTCATGGTCGCTCCGAACGAGGGCAGAAGCTCAATATTCGCAGGAGCCGAATTTGAGGTAATGAAAACCATGTTCCGCGGCACAAACGGCCATATCGCTATAGCCTGCAACTTCCCCGGCAGAGCGCGCGCCTATCTCGAGAGCCTCGGTGTCGAATTTGACGAGTCAACGGCGAAGTATGACGACAAGGGCAACCTCACCGTCGTATACTTCAAGAATGAGATAGCGGGCTTTGCTTTCCATCTTGTCACCAAATAATACAGCTGTATATGTTGTGAAATATAATTTTATACAAATGAATTATTGAATATATCGGCGGTTAGCAAAAACTAACCGCCCTTTTTTTGACTTTATATCCCGGATATAGCGATTTTTCTTGAAATTTTATCTATTTTTTTTGTAAAATCTATAGATTTTTCGATATATGTAGTGTATAATATATCCGGATATATAGTGTGTAATATATCAGCGCGCAAGCAAGCGGTCATGCGTCCGCAGAAGAGGCTCGGCTATGCGAAAGCCGAGAGTATCCTCACATCTTCGGAGCATGTCCGCAAATATAATTTTCAGGAGGACTGTCAAAAACATGAAAAAGAAACTGACTACGGTAGAATTTACCGGAACAGCCGAGCAGGAAGCTGCTCTGCGCTCTCTCATCGAAGAGTATAAAAGCGTTCAGGGCAATCTCATGCCGGTTCTTCAGGGCGCTCAGGAAATCTACGGTTATCTTCCGATAGAGGTCCAGAAAATCATCGCCGAGGGTCTCGGAGTATCTCTTTCCGAGGTTTACGGCGTAGTTTCCTTCTATTCTCAGTTCGCTCTCAACCCCAAGGGCAAGGTTGCCATCGGCGTATGTCTCGGCACAGCCTGCTATGTTAAGGGCTCGGGCGCTATCTGCGATAAGGTTGCCGAGCTCACAGGCATCAAGCCCGGCGATATTTCAAAGAGCGGCATTTATTCCTTTGAGGCTACACGTTGCATAGGCGCGTGCGGTCTTGCTCCCGTCATGACGGTAAACGGCGACGTTTACGGCAGAATCACCGCGAAGGATGTAGCAGACATTCTCGCAAAATACGAAGCGTAATCAAAGCAAGTAACAAACGCGAAAATATCGTTTTCCGCAGCGGACTGAAAACGCAGGCGGACAATAAGAAAGAAAGGAAACACGGCAAATGATAACAATAGAACAACTTAACGCCATAAAAAACGAAATGGCGCCCAAGATTGCCATGAGACGCGGTCACGGTCATTTCGTTGACACCGGCGACGGCATTCGCAAAACCGTACTTATCTGCGGCGGTACAGGCTGTACTTCCTCATCATCGATGAAGGTACGTGACGCGCTCATAGCAGAACTCGAGGCAAACAATATTGCAGACGAAATAAAAGTAGTCACCACCGGTTGCTTCGGTCTTTGCGCTCTCGGTCCGATCATGATCGTTTATCCCGAAGGCACATTCTACAGCATGGTCACTCCGAATGAAATACCCGAGATAGTATCCGAGCATCTCGTAAAAGGAAACGTCGTAAAGAAATATCTCTACAAAGAGACTGTCAAGGGCGATGAGATCCTCGCTCTCGACCAGACTCCCTTCTATGGCAAGCAGAAGCGCGTAGCGCTCCGCAACTGCGGCGTTATCGATCCCGAATGCATCAAGGAATACATAGGCTGCGACGGTTACAGCGCACTCGCAAAAGTACTCACGGAGATGACACCCGACGATGTCATAAAGACCGTTTCCGATTCCGGTCTGCGCGGCAGAGGCGGCGGCGGCTTCCCCACAGGCACAAAGTGGAAATTCGCATGCGCAAACCGCGGCGAAGTAAAGAAGTACGTTGTATGCAATGCGGATGAGGGCGACCCCGGTGCCTTCATGGACCGTTCCGTTCTCGAGGGTGACCCTCATGCGGTTCTCGAAGCAATGGCGATCGCAGGCTATGCCATAGGCGCTGACGAAGGATATATTTATGTCCGTGCGGAATATCCTATCGCCGTTCACCGTCTCCAGGTTGCCATAAAGCAGGCAAGAGAGCTGGGCGTTCTCGGCGAGAACATATTCGGCACAGGCTTCAATTTCGATATCACTCTCCGTCTCGGTGCAGGCGCATTCGTTTGCGGCGAGGAAACGGCACTGCTCACATCGATCGAGGGCAACCGCGGCGAGCCGCGTCCCCGTCCTCCATTCCCTGCAGTCAAGGGTCTTTTCGGCAAACCTACTATAATAAATAATGTTGAAACATACGCTAATATCTGCCAGATCATACTCAACGGCGCAGAATGGTTTGCATCCATGGGTACGGAAAAATCCAAGGGTACAAAGGTCTTTGCTCTCGGCGGCAAGATCACAAATACAGGTCTTGTCGAGATCCCCATGGGCACCACGCTTCGCGAGCTCATCTATGAGATCGGCGGCGGCATCCCGGGCGGCAAAGCTTTCAAAGCTGTACAGACCGGCGGTCCTTCCGGCGGCTGTCTGCCAGCCAGCATGTTAGACACCAAGATCGACATTGGTTCCCTGATCAAAGCGGGCACCATGATGGCTTCCGGCAGTATGATTGATAAGGACTAAAGCGCCTGC
>URUL01000002.1 GCA_900551005.1 uncultured Ruminococcus sp.
CCTTTTACCGCTCGCTTTCCACGGTGAAAATGGCCTATGATTCGCTGTTCGGCATGATATCCGGGCGCTTCGGACTGGCCGCCGTATCGGGTCCCGTCGGCGTAGCCGGCGTGGTGGGAACCGCCGCACGGGCGGGGATTCTGAACCTCGTGTATATCGTGGCGGTGCTGTCCTGCAACCTCGGAATTTTCAACCTGATTCCGTTTCCGGCACTTGACGGCGGGCGTTTCCTCTTTCTCATTATAGAGGGCATACGTGGCAAGAAGATCAATCCGAAGATAGAATCCTATATCAATTTTGCGGGTCTTGTCATCCTGTTTGCCTTTATGATCTTCATCACCTGCAAAGACATTCTGAAACTGATTTTTTAACGAAGGCGGAAGTATAAATTATGAATTACAATCAGATCCGCAGAAAAACGAGAGAGGTCCGCATCGGCAACCTTACGGTGGGCGGCAATGCGCCGATCGCCATTCAGTCGATGGCAAATACCGACACGCACGACTTTGCCGCAACGCTTGCCCAGCTTCAGCGACTGGAGCGTGCGGGATGCGACATCGTCCGCATTACCGTGCCCGATCTTGCGGCGGCAGAGGCGATCCTGTATCTGAAGGAAGCCGGTATCACCATGCCGATCGTGGCGGATATCCATTTCGACTATCGCCTCGCGATAGCGGCGGCAGAGGCGGGAGCCGACAAGATAAGAATAAATCCCGGCAATATAGGCGAAAGCGAAAAGGTAAAAGCTGTTACCGACAAATGCCGCGAGAAGCATATCCCGATCAGAATAGGCGTAAACAGCGGCTCTCTGGAAAAGCATATTCTCGAAAAATACGGTGCGCCGACGGCGGAGGCGCTTGCCGAAAGCGCCATGGGGCATATCAGAATACTGGAGCATTTCGATTTCAACGATATTGCCGTTTCCATAAAATCAAGCGATGTTTTGACTATGGTCGAGGCAAACAGGATACTTGCGCAAATGTGCGATTATCCTCTGCATCTCGGTGTTACCGAAGCGGGCAGAGGAGAGGCGGGCTGTATCAAAAGTGCCGCAGGCATAGGTGCTTTGCTGACGGCAGGAATAGGAGATACCATTCGCGTTTCTCTTACGGACAAGCCCGAAAATGAGATATATGCCGCAAGGAATATTTTGCAGGCACTCTCACTTTATGAGGGCGGCTATATCAATATTATATCCTGCCCGACCTGCGGCAGAACTAAGATAGATCTGATATCTCTCTGCGAAAAGCTTGAAAAGAGGCTTCGTTCGATACGACCGCCGAGGAAGATAACGCTTGCCGTCATGGGATGCGTAGTAAACGGGCCAGGAGAGGCGAGAGAAGCCGATATCGGAATCGCGGGCGGAAGCGGAGAAGCCGTTCTTTTCCGCCGCGGAGAAATCATCCGCAAAATAAAAGAGGAGAATATTTTGGGGGAGCTGGAAGCTGAAATAGCAAAGCTTTGCCAAATCTGATGGCGGCATGTCAAAAACAGAAAAAACTCTGACAGAGCTTTTTGATAAATATATCCCGATGGCTGAAAACAGGAAAATACTCGATAGCGGCAAGGTACTCCGCATGCGCATTGATAAGGAAAAGCGCATGATGGAGGTAGATGCCGCTTTCAGTGCTTTGGTAAGCAAGGCGGAGCTCTATAGGCTGGAGCGGGCTCTCTGCGAGACATACAGGCTTGCTTATCTGAAAATATGCCCGAAATATGATGCATCGCTTTTTTCGCCGAAGTATTTTCCCGAGATCATTACAGAAGCAAGGCATACCAATATCATCTCTCATGGCTTTCTTCAAAAATATAATGCGGATTTTGACGAAAATACGATCAATATAGAAATCATGTTCGGAGACGGCGGGCTTTCCATGATGCGTGACGGCAATATCGGAGAGAAAATAGCCCGCATCATAGAAAACGAATTCGGACTGACATATTCCGTGAATTTCAGCACGGCAGGTAATATAGACATAGACTATGAGGAGCTGATAGCAAGTACCTTTGCCGCCGCTCATAGAAAGACGGAAGCGACTGCGGAAGAGGCTGAAGAGGTCTTTGAGATGCGCACCTCACTCTCGAGCGAGCCGCTGAGAAACGATACAGATGAGCACGGCGTTCTCCATATAGGAAATATCATGCTTGACATATCCGCACCGGAGCCTGTTTACGGAGAGGCTTTTGAGATAGTGCCGACAGCCATGCGCGAAATAGAGGGAAATATGCCATCTGTGATCGCCGCGGGAAAGATGTTCGGTATGGAGTTTCGCGAACTGCGCGGAAAAGGCACAGCAATCTCATTTTTCCTGACAGACGATGACGCTTCTATCACCGTGAAGCTGATGCTTACCGATGATAAAGCCAAGCTTTTCGAGGGATTGAAGAGCGGATGTGCGCTTGCCGTCCGCGGCAGATATAAATACGACGAATTTGTGGAGGAGAACGTGCTTTCTCCCGTAGGCGTACAAAAAATCAAGCTCGTTTCCCGCACCGATGATGCGCCCGAAAAGCGAGTGGAATTGCATCTGCACACAAATATGTCCATGATGGACGCTACGATAGACCCATACGGCATAGTTGAAATTGCCAAGAGCTGGGGACATAAGGCGATAGCCATAACAGACCATGGGAATGTCCAGGGCTATCAGGAAGCGATGCTTGCCGCCGAAAAGCTCGGCATGAAGGTCATCTACGGTATGGAGGCATACTTTGTCGATGATACGGCAAAGGCAATCTACGGCGACGATGATATAAGCTTCGAGGACGAATTTGTCGTTTTCGATACGGAGACTACCGGTCTTTCTCCCGTATATAATAAGCTGACCGAGATAGGCGCCGTCCGTGTCAAGAACGGTGAGGTGCTCGAGGTTTTCAACACATTTGTCAATCCCGAGGTTCTAATACCCGAAAATATAACCGAGCTTACAGGTATTTCCGACGATATGGTTTTCGATGCGCCGAAAACGAAGGAGGCTGTGGAGAGCTTTCTCGCTTTCATCGGCGACAGGACGCTTGTTGCGCATAATGCCACATTTGACATGGGCTTTATCCGAAAAGCGGCAGATGATTACGGGCTGAAGTTTGAAAACGCATATATTGATACCGTTTCCATGTCGCGTTTTGTCAATCCCGATCTCAAGAAGCACAAGCTTGACACCATTGCGGAATATTACGGACTCGGCGATTTCAACCATCACCGCGCAAGCGACGATGCCGAAATGTGCTCTGCCATTTTCTATCGGATGATAGAAAAGCTGAAGGGAGAGGGCATCGATTCTCTCGCGCAGATGTCGCACTCCATGGTGGAAAATACCGATCCGAAAAAGCTGAAAACATACCATCAGATCATTCTCGTCAAGAATAAGGTCGGTCTGAAAAATCTCTACCGACTCATTTCGGAATCGTATCTGAAATATTACAAAAGGGTGCCGAGAATACCGAAAACTCAGCTTGAAAAATACCGCGAGGGATTGATCATCGGCTCGGCATGCGAAGCGGGACAGCTTTTCTCGGCTCTGGTAGAGGGCAAGCCGTGGGACGAGCTTGTATCGATAGCGCAGTTTTATGATTATCTCGAGATACAGCCACTTTCCAATAACGGGTTTCTTATCCGCGAGGGAAGAGTGCCGAACGAGGAAGGATTGCGCGAGCTGAACCGCATGATAGTAAAGCTGGGTGAGGAGACGGGAAAGCCTGTCGTCGCAACATGTGATGCGCATTTTCTTGAGAAGCATGATGAAATATACAGGAAGATACTTCTTTCCGGTATGAAATATTCCGATGCCGATGCGGATATAGGGCTCTATATGCGAACGACGGATGAAATGCTCGCGGAATTTTCTTATCTCGGAGAAGAAAAGGCACGCGAGGTGGTCATAACAAATTCCAATAAAATAGCAGATGAGATAGAGGAGGGAATCCGTCCCTTCCCGAAAGGGACATTCACGCCGAAAATAGAAGGCGCGGAGGAGGACCTGCAAAACCGCTGTTATACGCGCGCAAAATCGCTCTATGGCGATCCGCTTCCCGACATTGTACGCGAGAGACTGGAAAAGGAGCTTGGCTCCATCATCAAAAACGGCTTTGCGGTGCTCTATATGATCGCCCAGAAGCTTGTAAGCTACTCAGAGAGCCAAGGCTATCTCGTAGGCTCGAGAGGCTCCGTGGGCTCGTCGTTTGTCGCTTCCATGGGCGGCATTTCCGAGGTGAATCCTCTGCCGCCGCACTATTATCGCCCGAATTGTCAGTATTCCGAATTTTTTACCGACGGCTCTGTCGGCTCGGGATTCGATCTGCCCGATAAGAAATGCCCGAAATGCGGCGCTTCGCTGAAGGGTGACGGTCATAATATTCCCTTCGAAACGTTTCTCGGATTTCACGGCGAAAAGTCGCCCGATATAGACCTTAACTTCTCGGGAGAAGTTCAGGGCAAGGTACATAAATATACCGAGGAGCTTTTCGGTGCGGAAAACGTCTTTCGAGCCGGCACGATCGGTGCTGTTGCGAGCAAGACGGCATATGGCTATGTACGCAAATATCTCGATGAGCACAAGATAAACACGACCAAAGCAGAGATAGAGCGTCTCGTTTCGCATTGTGTAGGCGTCAAACGCACCACAGGACAGCATCCGGGCGGCATCGTCGTTGTTCCGAAAGAGAACGACATATATGATTTCACGCCGGTACAGCATCCTGCCGACGACCCGAATTCCAATATAGTGACGACGCACTTTACCTTTGAATATCTTCACGATACGCTGCTCAAGCTCGACGAGCTCGGACACGATATTCCGACGAAATACAAGATGATAGAGCGCTTTACCGGTACGAGCGTCATGGATGTTCCCATGAATGATCCCGAGGTCTACAAGCTCTTTACTTGCACCGAGCCGCTCGGTGCAAGCGCCGCGGAGATACGTTCTCCCATAGGCACGCTCGGCATACCCGAGATGGGAACAGGCTTTGTTCAGGGAATGCTCATGGATACAAAGCCGCAGACCTTTGCCGACCTGCTTCAGGTTTCCGGACTTTCGCATGGAACAGACGTATGGCTCGGAAATGCGCAGGTGCTTTGTAAAAAAAATATCTGCACCATTTCATCGGTTATCGGTACGCGAGACAGTATCATGATATCGCTTATCGGTTACGGAATGGACAGCGGCGATGCTTTCAATATCATGGAAAAGGTACGAAAAGGCAAAGGCCTCTCTCCTGAGATGGAAGCGAAGATGCGCGATTGCCATGTTCCGGACTGGTACATAGACTCCTGCAAGAAAATAAAATATCTCTTTCCGAAGGCGCATGCCGCGGCTTATGTAATGAGTGCGATACGTCTCGGCTGGTATAAGGTTCATATGCCGCTGGAGTTTTACTGCGCATTTTTCAGCGCTGCGCCCGGAGGTTTTGATGCTTCTATTGCCATGAAGGGGAAGGATGCCATCGTTCGCTGCCTTGAGGAAATTGAGGCAAAAGGCAATGACACCTCACAGAAGGACGATGCGCTCTATAACTCCATGCAGCTTGCAAACGAATTTCTGGCGCGAGGCTTCAAATTTCTGCCTGTCGATCTATATAAATCGGATGCGCGTCTCTTTCTGCCCGAAAACGGTAAAATGAGACTTCCTTTCGGAGCATTGCCGGGTTTGGGAGAAGCGGCGGCGCAGAGCTTGCAGGCGGCGAAAGACGAGGGAGAGTATCTTTCCGTCGAGGATCTGCAGCAGCGTTCCTGCGTATCAAAAGCCGTACTTGAGATTTTGGATATGAATGGGGTTCTCGACGGACTTTCCGAGACAAACCAAATGCGGCTTTTTTAAAAAAATAGCAATTTTTTTGATATTTTTTACAAATTTTACATATTTTTATGAAAAAAGTCTTGTAAATACAGAAAAATATGGTATAATATTATCAGTTTATCCGGCGTTTGGATCCCCCCCCAAAAAAAGTAAAATTCAAAAATCAGAAAGGAAGAACACCATGAATAAGACACAGTTGATTGATGTTGTTGCTGCAAAGGCAGAGCTTAAGAAGAAAGAGGCTGAGGCTGCTGTAAATGCAGTTGTGGCTGCCGTTGTCGAAGCACTTGAAGCAGGCGAAAAGGTTCAGCTTTCAGGTCTGGGTACATTTGAAGTTAAGGAAAGAGCTGCAAGAACAGGCAGAAATCCCAAAACTCGCGAAGCTATCAGCATTCCTGCATGCAAATATGCTGCTTTCTCGGCAAGCAAGGCTCTTAAAGAGTCCGTAAACAAATAATCAAAGAAAAAGGCTTCGAAAAATCGAAGCCTTTTTATCTACGGAGGAGAAAATGAGGCTTGATAAGTATCTCAAGGTTTCGCGTATCATCAAGCGCAGAACCGTTGCAAACAGCGCCTGCGATACCGAACATGTCAAGGTGAACGGCAAAGATGCAAAGGCGTCCTATCAGGTAAAGATCGGCGATATTATAGAGATCGCCTTCGGTGAACGCATCGTGAAGATACGTGTTACCGATATCAGAGAGCATACCCTGAAAAATGAGGCAGGAGAGCTCTATGAGGTTCTCTGAGGTCAATATTCCGGAATAAAGCGCAGGATTCCCGCATAGAATGTTTTTGAAAAACATATTTCTATGCGGGAGGTTTTTATGGAAAATGCGGTAAAGCCGAAAAATCAGAATATATATATTGCGGACAGAAGCAGTATCAAAGTAACGGGCGTGACAGAGGTGGTCAACTTTGATGAATACGCCGTATGTATGAGTACGGAAATCGGAGAGCTGACTATCGAGGGAGAGGGACTTCATATATCGGAGCTTTCGCTGGGCACAGGCGATGTTTCCATAGAGGGGAAATTCTATGCACTCTCATACAGTGACGGTATTGTCGGCAAGAAGAAGGGCAAGCTCTTCCGGGGAGCAAGATGAACGGATTTTTCTATGATGACCCGCTCGATATACTGAAATTTTTTCTGCTCGGCGTTTTGATGGGCATTTTCTATGATATTTTCAGGATCATCAGGATCGCGCGGAGGACGGACAGCCCTGTAAAAGCAAACAGATTCTATCTGAAAATCGCGCCGAAGCGCTTTTTTGAAAAAAGAGAGAAAAAGCCGATAACGGGAGTGGCGGAAGCGGTGCTTATCTTCGCGGAAGATATTCTTTTCTGTATAGGATGTGCAGCCGCTTTTATTTTTCTTACATATGCCGTAAACGATGGGGAAATACGCATATTCGGTTTTCTTCTCTGTATCCTCGGCTTCGCACTTTACTATATAAGCATCGGAAAAGCGGCGGTTTATCTGTCCGGGCATATAATATTTTTGACAAAAATCTTGATTTATTGGATTTTTTATATTATAATAAAACCAATCAAGGTATTTTTGAGTTTTGTCATGCGTGCATATCGCTGTATATATGCGAAGACATTCGGCGCGCTCATGGCGAAAATATCGTATAAAAGACGGCTTGCTTATACCAAAAAGCTGTATGCACGGCTTCTCGAAAATGCGAAAAACGGATTTGAAATTTCTACGGAGGTGACAATACGGTGAAAAAAAAGAAAAATTTTATGATGAGATTTGTATTTTTTGTTTTCCTCGTATTTTGTCTTTTTTCCGTCATAACATTGCGAATACAGCTCAATGACCTCATGGCTGAACGCGACATCGCGATGAGAAAACTCGATGAATGTCAATTCAGGCTGGAAGAGCTGGACTATGAATATTCGCTGGATGAGGATGCGTATATAGAGCGCTATATGCGCAAAAACGGCTACCGCATGGGCGGAGAGATCGTATTTAAGTCCGAAGATTGATAATGAAAATAAAAAAGCGTTTCGCTGTAGCGAAACGCTTTTTTGCTTTTTATTGATCTTTCATTTTTCTGTATTCATTATAGATATTCTCAAACCACAGCTCGCGCTCCGGAATAGGGCGGACGGAAGAAAAATCGAATATCACGGAATCTTCACTATAATGTGCTGTCTGCACAGAAGAAAAATGCGCTGTGTCCGTTTCGATATCGCTGCCGCACGCAAGAAGCTCCTCTATGCTTTTCTCGGTTATGAGGTACGAGCCGCGGCTCTTTCCGCCGTGATCCATATAATTTTCGATTGCGCCGAGATAAACAAGCTGTGTGATCAGAATATCGCGGTTTATCATGACATCCGGCATGAGAGAGGGTGTGGCGCCTGCGTGAACTGACAGAAAAGACTGCAAGCGCAAACGCACGGTTTTCAGCGCAGACTTCACGGAGGATGCAGAACGTACAAAAGCACCGCATTCGCTCATGACCTTTCCGTATTCGGCTCTGAGCGAGAGCACGTCTTCCCGTGTCAGTCTTATTTTCGGGCGGGAAAGAAGATCGAAATACGATACAAGCTCCTCTATCTGGCGGGCGATCTCTTTTTCATCCGGTCCCTCGTCGCGCGGTTTTTCCCGCGAGATCTTCAAAGCGGCTCGCATAGCGCCGACCTGAGTGGCATTGAGCGCCGTTCCGCCCGGGCGGTATACGCCAAACGTACCCGCACATTCTCCTATCGGGAAAAAGCCCGCAAGGGAAGTGCTTTCGCTCCATATATCGGTATCGAAACCGCCGTTATTATGCTGAGCGCAAACGGAAATTTCAAGCGGCTCGCGCGTGAGATCTATGCCGTGGTCGCGGTAGAGTGATATTGCCGGCTCGTTCATCTTTTTCAGGCGGTCTATCGGCTTCGGCAGAAGCGCACCTGATTTTTCGAGATATTCAAACGCAAAATCCGGCAGGAGCGAGAAGTCGAGAGTGCCGTTTTTATCTGCCTGCTCGGGATTGCGGCGAAAGTCCATAAATACACGTCTGCCGCGACGTTCCTCCGCAAAGACAGCAAGATCCACAAGCGAGGAAAGCTTTTTTTCACCACGGAATATTTTTCTCGGGTCAAACGGCCATTCGTAGCCTTTCAAAAAGATATCTCCGAGCATTTCGCTGATATCCGGAAAATAGTCATTGAGAAATTCATGCTCCTCTCCGTTTTCATCTACGGAAAAATAGCGCGGAATGACCTGCTGATATGTTCCCGAGAGATTCCAGCGAAAGCCGAGCGATGCTATCCCGTATTGCGATTCGGTGAGGTTGATGCCCGAAGCACCCGCCTCGAAAGCAACACCATGTGCACATGTCTGACTCTCGGGATAGACGCTGGAGGAATAGATGGCAGAGGGGCCGCCCGTCGCCCATATGATGTTTTCGGCGAGAAAAACGGTGATGCCGAATCGGTTCTTCTCATCGGCTGTATCGGGATTCAGCGCTACAACCCCGCAGGCTCTGCCGCCGCTTTTCAGTATTTTCACGGCGCGATAGCCGTCAAAGACGGGAATGTTTCTTCTTTTGACAGCAGCTTCGAGTGCCTCTGTCATGTACTTGGATGTGTACGGACCGCATGAGGTGGCTCGCATACGCGGGTCGTGGTCTGTCTTATAGCCTGCATATTCTCCGTATTCATTATGAGGGAAAGGAACGCCGAGAGAGACGAGCTCAAAAAAGCACTGCGCCGATCCTGCCGCCTGCGCGAGAGCGATATCTCCGTGCATGGAGCCGCCGTCAAAAAGCGTTTGTGCCATGTCGGAAACGGAATCTCCGTCTCCTCCCGCAAGTGTCAGCTTATAATAGGTCTGCTTGTCTGAGCCGGTATTTCGCGAGGTGCCCATGTTCACGCCCTCGGTAAGTATCGCTATATCGGATACGCCGAAGTCAGACAGCTTGCGCGCGGCATTATATCCCGCGGCACCGCTGCCGACGATAACGGCACGAAATGAAAAGCAGGGAATACCCGAGAAGGTAAGGGAAATATTCATTTTATCCTCCTCATGTCTCTATCAAAGGCGATGAATATGAAAACCGCCGTCTATATTGATGACCTCACCTGTGGAATAAGGCAGATATCCCTTTGCCAGGGCGACGACGCCGCGGGCGATATCCTCCGGATAGCCCCAACGCTTCAGCGGGAGAAGTCCGCCTGCGATGAGATTATCGTATTTTTCGTTTACAGTCGCGGTCATGTCGGTTTTGATGATGCCCGGACGTATCTCATAAACATTGATGCCGTATTCGGCAAGGCGGTCGGCAAAGAGCGATGTCACCATGGCGAGTCCTGCCTTCGATATGCAGTATTCTCCGCGGTTGGTGCTCGAAGTATACGCCGACATCGATGTGATATTGATGATGGCTTCGCCGCAACCGAGCTCTATCATTTTGTTCGCGCAATACTGCGTTAAAAAGAAGGTCCCTTTCAGATTGATATCGAGAAGCCTGTCCATGCTTTCCCGGCTCATGCTCAGAATGTCGTTGCGCTCCCTTGGAGCAACGCCGGCATTATTTACGAGTATGTCGATCTTCCCGAAGCGATTTACAGCGGTATCTATGATGAGAGCTTCATCCTCTGCCTTTGAAATATCGGCACGAACGCATATGGATTCGGGCGAAAGCGCGCGGATATCGTTCATATATTCCTCGTTTTCGCTCTGCTGAACGCAAACGAGCGTAAAGCCTTCCTTTGCAAGAGCATAGGCGATGGCATTTCCTATACCGCGCGATGCGCCTGTGACGATGGCAATTTTTCTTTCCATTTGATTAACCCGCTTTCTTATTTTTTCATACATACAGAACGGTAGATTGGCAGATAGATCTCCTGATCGCGGAGAGGACAGCCTGTCGTGCCGCCGGCGCGCATGATCTCCGTGCATTTACTGCATGCAAGACACGTTTTTTTCGGGTCGATATTTCCGGAGATGAAATCTTTGGCAAAGCCTTCGTATGCAAAAGCCATTCTTCCGAAGCCGATCATGGTGGAATAGCCGTTTGCAAGAGCGCCTGCCGCCGCATACGGTGCAAACTCGCGCAGATAGCTGTAACCCGTTCCGATGACGGCGACCTCGGGATTTGCCTTCTGAATGACTTCGGCGCCGTGTATCAGTCGGTCGACGCCTACAAGCGGATGCTCGGGCGGAATTTTCTCTCCCTTGTTGTGCGGGCGGTTGATATAGGCATTGAAATATGGCGTGCCCATCGTCATATCTATAAGCGAAATGCCGAGAGCAGAGAGCTTGGCTATCAGAGCGTTTGCCTCTGTAAAGTCGGGTGTTACGCCATCGTCTGCCATGCCGAAGCCATAGGGCTTGGGGAGCATATCACATATTCCGAGGCGGGATGCGAGAATGACGTTTTTATCTGTATTGTCGGCGATCAGCTTGACGGTATCGAGCATGAGGCGCGTTCTGTTTTCAAAGCTGCCGCCGTATTTTCCTGCTCTCGTGTATGCCGAGAGCAGCTCACCGAAAAGATACTGATGGCAAGACTTGATATCGACACCGTCAAAGCCTGCCCATATCAGGAGCTTTGCCGCTGCGAGATATTTTTCCGGCAGGGAATCGAGATATTCGTCGGAAACGAGAGGCGTGCCCTCGGGAAGAGGACGGGCTTCCTCGATTATTTTATTATGAGTTGCGATGATGGGATATGGCGTTTTGCTGTTTCGAGAGAATCTTCCGGAATGTGTAAGCTGAGCGATAAGCGGAGCTTTTGTGATCTTTTTCACTTCCGATATCATCGCGCGGAATTTTTCCTTGTTCTCTTCTGTTATCATGAGCTGTCTGTCAGAAGTACGTCCCTCGGGGCAGACGGCTATCGCCTCCGACCAGATCAGTGCCGCTCCGGAACGGGCAAAGCGCAGATATCTTCTGCTCGTGAGCTCTGACGGAGCGCCTGTCTCATCGGCATCAAAGCCCTCCATAGGATGGACCGAAAGTGAATTTTCCAGCTGTATGTCTCTCATGCGCGTATGTACGGTCGGCTTTACTGCCAGCGGAGAAAGATCGCGCGAAAACGGAATATGAAGCCCTTTTTTGCGGGCATCATAATCTATTTCGTCCAGTGTGCGATAATTGAAATTATACGGAATATTCATTTCAAAAGCGTGCATTTTTATCCTCCTGTGTTTTATGCCATTGTTTCAAGCATTTTTGCGGTTACTTTGTATCTCGTGGGTCTTCCTTCGGAATAAGCCTTGTATTCTTCAAACATATACTCGGCAAGGCGGTATGTTTCGTTTCCTATGCTTCCCGCTATATGAGGCGTCAGCCTTATATTCGGCAGACTGTAGAGCTCGCTTCCTTCCGTCGGCGGCTCTTCGGGATCGGTTACATCGAGCAGAGCGAGTCTATCGGGACATTCCTTCATTGCCGCTATCATATCTGCCGTATTGACCTGTGCGCCTCTGCCTGTATTTATGAAAACGGCGGCTTTTCCCATAAGGTCAAAGCAGGACCGGTCTATCATGCCTTTCGTCTGTTCGTTATTTGCCAGATGATTTGAGATGACATTGCAGTCACGAAAGATCTCATGCAGACTTTTCTTTGTGACCCCGAGCTCTGCCGCTCTCTCCTCGGAAAGAAACGGGTCAAAAACATCGATCTCGATATCATGGCGGTGCAGATGTTTTATGACCAATGAACCTATCATGCCCGCACCGAGTAAGCCTACCCGCGTATGTAAATTGCCCGGATAAAGCTTTTCGCGGTCATCATTGTGCCAGTCCGCACGGCATTTGACCTCGCGTCGGAAAAAGCCCTTGTTGGCGAGAATAATCTCGGAGGCGGCAATTTCCGCTACCGGAACGGCGTTTGCCGCCCAAGCGGAAAATACATCTACGCCGCATGCGATAAACGGGCGCGCAAACTGCTGAACCGTTCCCGCGGCATAGAAAACAGCCTTGAGACGCGGCAGGTAGTGCCGTATCTCATCCTCGTCCAGTGCGGGCATGCCCCATGTCGAGAAAATATATTCGACATTCTGCAGTTCGCTCTCCAGCGCCGGGAAATCATCTTTTGAGCAGACGTTCGGGAGCATATCAAATTCTTCCTCAAGCTGATGTCTCATCTCTTCGCTGTAGACATCGGGGATATTGGACGGTCGTAAAGTCATGATACACGCTTTGCTTTTCATAATTTTCTCCTTTTCCTCTGTATCTCAGAGACTTTATTCAAGCTCCTGTACTTTCTTTTCAAGTTCACTGATGCGCTCTTCAAGGAGCTCTATGGTTATATACATGTCATATGTGTTCATATAACAACCGTATTTTTCCATTCTCTTTTTATAGCTTTCGTAGCTGTATGATCTGGGAAGGGCTATTCGCAGTATCAGTCCGAGAATCATAAAGAAAGCGCCGAGCGGAGCGAATACGATACCGACGAGAAAGCCTTCTTCATCTTGCACATTACAGAAAATGAGAATAAGTCCCATAATGAGAAAGAGGGCACCGATCAGAAGGAAAACCAAAAGCAAGGTTCGCTTGGCGTAGGCAAGCTGTTTTTCGGACGCCTTTTCAAAAAGCTCCTTTTTCTTTTTTTCATCGAAGTTATCCATTTTTCTTTTCCTCCCGTATTTTTTTATAAGCTTCCACTTCATCGCGTGTGAAATAATATTTCTTATCGCAGAAGTGACAGCATACTTCGATTTTTTCAAGGTCGGCAAAGGTTTCATCGAGTTCCTTTTCCGAGAAGCTGGAGATAGCTCCGAGTATGCGCTCGCGTGAGCATGAGCAGATATATTGCGCCGTGAAATCATCAAAAATATCATATTCTATGCCGGACATGGCGCGGTCTATGATGGCTTCATTTGTCATACCCGCGTCAAAGAGAGCAGAGATATTGGAGAGAAGCGGAACGTTTTTCTCTATTTTATCAACGGTTTCTTCATCGGCAAAGGGAAGCAGCTGTATCAGTATTCCGCCTGCCGCCTTGCAGGTGCGGTCTACATCGACAAGCACGCCGAGAGAGCAAACGGTGGGTATCTGCTCGCTCTGGGCAAAATAGGCGCATATATCTTCCGCTATTTCGCCGCTTACGATTGCCGTGGAGCCGACATGTGCCTCTCCCGTGCCGTCATCGCGCACTACCGAGAGCGTGCCGTGCCCTATTCCGCCTCCGACATCGAGCTTTCCGTTTGTCTTGAGAGGCAGGTCGACTTCGGGATGCATGATATAGCCGCGCACATTGCCCTTGTAGTCGGCAACGGCAACGGCACTGCCGAGAGGTCCGTCGCCCTTGAAACGCAGGGTGAGGCTGTCCTCCTTTTCCTTGAGCATGGTGCCCATGAGCGAAGCCGCGGTGAGGATCCTTCCGAGAGCAGCCGTCGCCGTGGGCTCTGTGTGGTGATATTCTATCGATTTATTTACTATATCCTTTGAATTTATCACCAATATGCGCGCAGAGCCGTCACGCGTCATTGCGCGCGTAACATTATATTTTTCCATAAATCACACCTTCTTTTTGCAGATGAAAAATTCTCTTTCGCTCGTCGGGGTGACGGGAGAAAAATCTATATCGGAAACGTTTTCAAGCAGCTCGAAGCCCGCTTTCTTCAGTAGGGAAAGTATGGTCTTTTCGCTGTATTTGCGCTGACGCTGATATTCGTCGCTTCTTTCCCAAAGACCGTTTTTGTTTTTGGCAAAGAAGGTCAGATCAAAATCACAGATGCCGCTTTTTTTATTATAGAAGCTCTCCCATACGGCAAACAGGTCCTCATACTCATAGACAAAGCTGTTATTTGCGAGGATATTTTCGTATTTATACGCGGTTGATATATCGAAAACGAAAAGACCGTTTTCGCGCAGATTTTCATATACCGAACAGAAGCATGAATAGATATCTCCCGTATCGGAAAGATAATTAATCCCGTCGAAACAGCAGAGCGCGGCGTCCATATGCGCTCCGGTATCGAAGCAGGTCATATTCTGAGAGAGCAGGAGCAGCTTCACCTTTGCCGCCTCCGCTTTTGCATAGGCGAGCGCGAGCATCTCCTCACTTATATCCAGTCCGATCACGCGGTGACCGCGCTTTGCCAGCTCTATGGATATGCTTCCCGTGCCGCAACCGATGTCGACGATGTCAGAGGGCTCTTCCAACCCGTATTTACGAAAGCACGCTTCATAAAAATCGCACCATGCTGAATAATCGATATCCTGCATGAGCCTGTCGTAATGAGGGGCAAGAGCGCTGTATATTTCGCTCATTTTGCGCCTTCCTCCGTATCCCCGAGTACGCGCGAAAAGACGGTTTTATAGCCTTCGCTTCCGTCGCGGAGAAAACTGTTTACGCGCGTTATGGTCGCCGTGCTCAGCCCTGTTTCCTCGACGATTTCCGTATATTTCTTTCCCTCGAATATGAGCTTTGCCGCCCATAGGCGCTTTGTCATTTCCCGAAGCTCTGTCTTTGTGCAGAGATCGCAGAAGAAATTTTCACATTCCTCCATGGTTTTCAGTGAGAGCACCGCGGAAAAAAGCAGAGTTTTTCTTTCATCGGGCTTATTTGCCATTTTTTATTTCCTCCTTGCTCCATTTTTGCGCTTATCTGAAATTTGTTTTCTTATCTTCGAGATAAACTGCCGTGCGACAGATGCAGGTCTCGGCTTCTTCGGATATACCGTCTGCGGCGCGTGATATGCACTCTATCGGAAAACGTGGATTGACAAACTCATTTTCCGTAGACGAGAGAAGGAGCCGTAGCTTTATCATGTCACCCTCTGCATGACACTCGAGAAGGTCGCAGAGCGGCGCGATATCGACGGTTTTTATTCCCGATTTGGAATTTTTCTGTATGATCATGGGTGCGGCAAAGACCGCTTTTATTTTTTCCTCTGTCGCGGGATTTGCGCCGTTTGCTTCTATCTCTATTTCATATTCCGACCATTTTATATCGCTGAGGCGCGTCTGCGGCTCATATGCCTCTACAGCGTGAAGTCCTGCAGGGAAGGCAGCGTTGAGCGCACGGCATATCTCTTCTCCCGAAACCTCCTCGGTTATTTTGAAATCCATGAAGCCGCACATATCGGAGACTCCGACGGAAAGCGGCAGGGAAAATACCGTTTTCGGGTGCGGATTGAAGCCCATAGTATACCATATCGGCAATTTCGAGCGGAGAAAAGCCGCTTTCATCGTTCGGTTGAGGTCGAGATGCGAGATAAATTTCAGCGCCCCCGTTTTCGAAAACATGACTCTTATTTTTTTGCTTTCGGACACCATGTAGTTTTACCTCCGAGACTGTTTGCACCGCATGCACTGCATGCATTGCGGCAATTTTCCGTGGTTTTTCCCTCATATGCGCGATGGCGCTCGCGAAGGAGAAATTCTTTTGTCACGCCGATATCGATGATATCCCACGGGAGAACCTCATCTTCACCGAATTCGCGATTTGCATAAAATGCCGGGTCTATGCCGACAGCATCAAAGACCTCGAGCCACTTATCGTAGTCGAAATGCTCCTCCCAGCTGTCAAATTTCATGCCGCGTCGGTGCGCTTCCTCCATGGCGGTGCAGAGCTTTCTGTCTCCGCGGGCAAAAACCGCCTCTATACGGCTGACCTTCGCGTCATGATAATTGTATTTTACCTTTCTGTCCTTGATCACGCCGTCGAGATAATGCTGTTTTCTCTCAAGCTCCGCCATATCGCATTGCGGCTCCCACTGGAACGGTGTGAACGGCTTCGGTATAAAACAGGCGGCGGAAATTGTGACGAGAGGCGCTTTGCGCGGTCTGTCGGGCGTCTGATAATAGGTATCTATCACGCTCTCGGCAACCTCATAGATGCCGTCGAGATCGGCATCTGTTTCCGTAGGCAGACCCTGCATAAAATACAGCTTGACCTGGCTTTTTCCGCCGGAGAAAGCGACGCGGCAGGCGCGGAGCAGGTCCTCCTTTTCGAGATTTTTGTTTATAACATCGCGCAGGCGCTGGGTTCCCGCCTCGGGAGCAAAGGTCAGTCCTCCCGTGCGGACACTGGAAACCTTGTCCATAAGCTCCTTTGTGAAGCTGTCGGCGCGAAGGGAGGGAAGAGAAAGCGATATTTTGCGCTTATTCGTCCATTCCAGCAGCTTGTCCGTAAGCTCGTCTATATGCGAATAATCACTGATGCTGAGCGATATCAGGGAGATATCGTCATATCCGGTGCAGTCTGCGAGAAGCTTACCTTGGCTGCATAACGTTTCCACCGATTTTTCGCGGACGGGGCGGTAGATCATTCCCGCCTGACAGAAGCGGCATCCGCGTATGCATCCGCGGTAAACCTCAAGCATGATACGGTCATGAACGGTATCGATGAAAGGCACGACCACCTTTTCGGGGAAGAGCGCCGTGTCCATATCTTTTACGATACGTTTCTTTATCTTCACGGGAATATCATCGTATTTCGGAATGTACTTTTTTACCGTGCCGTCATCGTTATACTCCACAGAGAAGAACGACGGAACATAGAAGCCCTCGTGCTTTGCACATTCATGGAGAAACTCTTCCTTTACAAAGCCCTTTTTCTTATGTTCTGCATAAATGGTCATCAGCTCGTCTATGCTCTCTTCGCCTTCTCCGATGAGGCACACATCTATGAAATCCGCCATGGGCTCGGCATTGTAGGTGCAGGGCCCGCCGCAGACAACGATGGGCATGCTCGCGTCTCGGTCAGCCGAGCGGATCGGCACGCCGGCAAGTGAAAGCATATTCAGCATATTGGTATAGCAGAGCTCATACTGCAGCGTGAAGCCGATGAAATCAAAATCGCGGATGGCATCGCCGCTTTCCAGAGCGAAAAGCGGAATATCATATTCGCGCATGTATTTTTCCATATCCGTCCACGGGGCGTATACACGCTCACACCACGTGTCATCGCGGGCATTGAGAATATTATAGAGTATGCGGATGCCGAGATTTGACATACCTATCTCGTATGTGTCGGGAAAGCAGAAGGCAAATCTGTTATCTATTTTGCTTTTGTCCTTTATCGTCTGTTCCCTTTCTCCGCCCGTGTATCTTGCGGGTTTTTCAACCTTTTTCAGTATTTTTTCCGGTATCGGCATGTATTTTCTCCTTTTGATTTTTGCTTATTTTCTTCGCGCCTTGCTCTTTGCCCCGGCGCGGCATATTGCTTTGTTTTTGCAATATTTGCATGGGTCGATATCTTTATCCGAAACGGGCTTTGCTCCCGCCTCACCCGAGCGAAGCTGTGCGGCAAAGGCGAGAACGGTATTCCGCACATCGCCCTTCAGACTTTCAAATTCCTCGGGGGAGAGCAGACCCTTGCCGGAGGTGAGGTTTTTCTCCGTTTTCGGTATGAATTTCCCCTCGAGTTTTTTCTCCATCCGGCGCAGGATATTCTCGTCATTTATGAGAATACCGCTTTTTACGGGGGCAAGATCGGCGCTTGTATCCTCTCCGACATGTCCCGATTTCCGCGGGGGCTTTACGCCTATATAGAGAACGCCGGCGGGAATGGGCTTTTTACCGTACTTCTTTTCGCCGTTTTCGCAAACGGAAAACAGATAGAGAAGCATTTGCAGGTCGAATCCCTCGCGTATCTTATTCATATCGAAGGTCTTTGTGCCCGTTTTATAATCGGCTATCCGCACATAGAGATTCCCGTCATCGCCCTCAAGCATATCGACACGGTCTATGATACCGCGAAGCTGAACCTTTCCTCTTTTATCTTCGAGCTTCATCGGCGGTATATTTCCTTCGCCCGTGCCGATACTTGCTTCGAAATCCACGGCGCGAAAACCGCTCTGGTCAAATTCATGCACCATATCGGAGATGAAAACACCTGCACATTTACAGAGCTTATCGGAAATATGACGAAGCCTTCCGGAGATAAATTCTTCACCTCCCGCGGTCTTTTTCAGATAATCCTGCGCGCACGCCCGTATGTATAGATCTGTTTTTTCGCTGTTGTGCTCACCCGATTCGAGAACATACCTTGCCGCTTCCTCCAGCAGCTTGTGCATGAAGCTTCCTATATCGAGCGCGCCGAACTTTATTTTCGAGCAGTCGGCTATCTTCAACTCGTAATCGCAGAAATAAGAAAAGTTGCATCGGATGTATTTTTCCAGCCGCGAATAGCTGATATTCACGCTCTGCGGGAAAAGCTCCTCTGTACATTCGGGTGAGAGACGGCATTCCTTTGCCGAGAGCGGCTCATTGATATATTTCAGCCGTTGGGCGTACTTTTCGTTTGAAAGAAAGTATTCGCGCAGCTTGTCCCCGAGTGCTCCGGAAAGAGATGCGGCATATTCCATAGCCGAGAGAGGACGCTCGATAAGATCGACCACGGGTGTTTCCTCAAAGCGCTCCTCGGAAAGCGCGGGAAACATCTCCAGAATGCGGCGGAGCGGAGCGCATTTTTCTGCCTTTTCTCCGCCGATATATCGAGGATAGGTGACAGTCAGCACAGAGGAAGCCGAGCATACGGCTGAATAGAAGAAGAAAAGCTCATCAGCCAGCTTATTTTCAAGCCGCGTGCTGATTTCTATGCCGACATCGGAAAGAAGCTGTTTTTCATGCTCGGAGAAGAAGCTTTCTTCCGTCACGGTCGCAGGGAAGGAGCCCGCCGCCGCCCCGATGACATAGACGTATTTTACATTTTCGGAGTTTGAAGCGCCGGCTTCCGTTATCAGCACCTCATCGACCGATGTGGGGATATTTCCGACGTCCTTATCCTGCGCGATCATCTTCAGCATGAAGGAAAATCCTTCGCAGGTCACTTCTGTATCACCCGAGCATGCGACGAGGCTGTCCAGCATATCGCAGATAAGCGAATGTGCCTGCGAAAGTTCAGCCGCTATTCCCGCTTCTCCCGCCTCGGAGAGCGATGCACAGAGCTTCTTTGTATGTTCGGGTATGCGCATATACGATATAAATTCAAAGAGCACGCGGCAATGCTCGCGCACGTTCTGCTTTTTGCCCGCCTCTCGGCAAAACCTGTGCAGAGGAGAGATCACGGCTTCCTTTACGGCATTTATCTGCGCGAGCTTTTGCTCAGTTTCTTCGCTTGAAGAAGCGCCGTATCCGTCGGGATTCATGGTCCATGCCATGCCGTCTGTAAAACCTTAGCCGTGTATATTCCAGCGTGTTATGTATGTTTCAAAAACACCAAGCGCTTCATCGGGAATATCAAGATGCCCCGTCTTTATATAGGTGATGACGTTTTCGAGGGTAAATCCCCTACGGCATATCTCGAGCGCGGCAAAAATGAAGCGGACCGGGGCAAGGAGCATGATATCCGAGCGTGCCGAGAGGAAGTACGGTAAGGAGTAGCTCCTGAACATCGCATCGACGATCCCCGCATAATCCTCACGTCGGCGTGATATGACAGCAAAATCATGATAGCGCGCACCGAGACGCACTCTTCTTGCTATATCGCAGGCGACGGCTCGTGCCTCTTCCGTTTTGTTCGCGGCGCAGATTACGCGCAGAGCACTGCATTTATCTCTGTAAACGGGTTTTATCCCCGGCTCGTGCCAGAGATTGAGTGCGAGATAGGAAAGCTCGGGCGCATCGAAGCGTTTTGCCTCGCGAAGAACGGTATCCGGAGCCGTTTTACAGCCGTTTTCATAGGCAGAGGCACGAAGGCGTCGGCCGGTTTCGCTGATATTATAGAAAGGGGCAAGCGACTGGTCGTCCGTCGGGTCATATGCGAGGGAGATATATACGTTTTCCGCCTGTCGGAAGATCTGTGAGATCACCTCGTACTGTTCCTTGGTAAAAAATGCGAAGGAATCGATGAATACATCGCACCCGGAGAAAAAGTCGGAAGAGCGGAGCTTGTCCGCGGCTTCGGAAAGTGCGGAATCCGGATCATCGTATTTTTCCGAGACGAGAGCATCGTATTCCGCGGCAATGAGCGCGATATCGGAGAGCTTTTCGCTAAGCCTGCCGTTTTCGGATATTTTTTCCGATGCCTCCATAAGAGCCTTCGGTGTGACCTTGCCGCGGGCCATATCCGTGCGAAGCTTCACAAGCTCAGCCACGGCATTCGTATCGGAGTCCGATATACCGCCGTATACGGAGAGCGCCGGTGAAAGAGAGGTGAGGGCACGGCGCATGATGATCTTTTTGGCACCGCTGTCTATGTATGTTTTACAGATACCGCCGTATCTGCGGAATACGAAATCGCAGAGGCGCGTGAAGGTGATGATATCCACGTCTGCGCCGAGATTTCGCTTTGCCGCCGAGCGTTCGGCATTGACCGCCTCTCTGTCGGGAACGAGAAAATAGGCATGTCTGCCGCATGAGACGGTGCGCTCAGCCGCGCTGAAGAGACAGTCGCTTTTTCCGCTTCCGCTTCTGCCGTATATGAAGCTGACCATAGCCTTTTTCCTCCTTGTATTTGAATCTTTTCAATATATATGCATGATGCTCTCAATATCGGGGGAGCGCAGTAGTTTTTTTAGCCTGAAATAATATCCCGCGTAGATATAGTATACATTATTCCCGACATGGGAAGCGCATACGTCCTTCGCCTTGAAGAGCGAATCGCATATCACGAGTATCACGGCGTTTTCACTGAGTGCTTTTGCCGTATCGAGATAATATTTTTCGCTCCTGCCGCGCCGTATATGAAAGAAGATATAGACCTTCTTTTCGCTCAGATATTTGCCGAAAAAAGCATTCCACTTGCGATAAAGAAGCAGACCTGCAAGAAAAGCCGATAGCGCCATGAGCAGAAAAACAGGCAGAGCGACCGCGATGATACTCGCCGCCACGACAAACGCAACGCTGCTGCTCAATATTGCCAAGAGAGATTTTGCAATGAACAAAAAATTAGAGGCAAAGACATATTTGCGCAGGACAAACATCACTTTGTCATATACGGCATATGCTGCGCTGCTTTTTATTCGGAGAAGCCAATATGCAAAAAAGCCGGACGAATTTTGGATGCGCATTTTTCCGCGTATCTTTGCTTGCGTGCCGCCGAGCTTTTCGCCCGATAGAACGTCCACGCGGTGTGCGAGATATTCATTCTGTTTTCTCAGACGTCTGTTTTCGCGCCTGAGCGCACGAAGCTCGTTTTTCATAAGACTCTCCGATTTTAAAATAAATCCGACGGGATATATTAAAAATCATGCGTCGTATGGGAGCTTTTTATTCATTTTTGCCGCTTTGCTCCTCGAAAAGAGCGAGATTTCGCAGTATGGTTTTTCTTCCTCGCCAAGAAAAAGCGCGAGAGACAAATTCTTCATCACTCATGGCGTTTACTTCGTCGCTTGTGAGAAAATTTATCCTTCGGTCATAGAAAAATTCGATCGGCGTTTTCACGCCGCTGTCTATGGCGCGACGAACGAGAGGACAGCTTGTCTGGCAGATGTCGCAGCCCCACGCACTGCCATATTTCAGAATGTACGCCTTTTCCTCTTCGGTGAGCTCGCCCTTTTTCTGCGTTACGGCGGAAAGGCAATCCATGCCGCTTTCCGTCATCGGACAGGCGCGCTTGCATTTTCCGCAGTGCAGGCATCCTTTCGGAGAGAGGTCATGCGGAATATATCCGAGCTCCTCTGCAGAAACCTCCGAGAGTATCTCTCCTATGAAAACAAACGAACCGTATTTTTCGTTTATCAGCAGGTGATTGTCTCCTATAACGCCGAGGCCCGCGCATGCCGCGGTATATGTTTCGGAAAGAGGGGATTTATCGGCAAAGCCCAGGAAACGCTTGCCATAGCTTTCCTCGAGGCGTGTGCAGATGCGCGAAAACAGGGTGTCGCAGAAGGAATGATAATCGAGGCTTCGCGCATAGAGCGAAATATTGCCCTCTGCACCGTCTCCCGCAATATACGGGACGAGAAATATGACGGCGCTTTTTAACCGTGAAATGTCGATTCCTCTGCGGGTAATGATATCAGAGCGGAGAATCTCGCACGCCTCAAAAGGAACGGCGGCAAAAAACTCTATATTTTCGTCCGAAAAAACTTTTTTTATCATGTTTGGTTTTCCAACTTTTAAAAAACTTCTTGATATTTATAACAATATATGGTAGAATAAATCAGAATGCTATACTAATTATACTGCTTTTTATAAATAAATCAATATTATTATTGAAATTTCCCACCGAGGGAAAGAAAAAAATGACAGGCTTTTAAAAGCCGAGAGGAGTTTTCGTAAAATATGGCGAATAAGAGCAAGGATTACGGCAATAACAGCATATCGTCCATCAAAGGAGCGGACAGAGTGCGCCTTCGTCCGGCAGTTATTTTCGGCTCGGACGGAATAGACGGATGCCGCCATTCCGTTTTTGAGATAGTATCAAACGCTGTCGATGAGGCAGGGGCAGGCTATGGCAATCTGATAAATGTCACCGCCTACAAGGACCTCAGCATCTGCGTCGAGGATTTCGGGCGCGGCGTTCCGCTCGGCTATAATGAAGCCGAGGGCAGATACAACTGGGAGCTTGTTTACTGCGAGCTCTATGCAGGCGGAAAATACAATGTCGGAGCGGAAGGTTCTTCCTATGAATTTTCGCTCGGTCTGAACGGACTCGGCGCCGCCTCCACTCAGTATGCCTCGGAATTTATGCAGGTGCGCTCCTACCGCGACGGCGAAATGTACGAGATGAATTTCAGGCGAGGATGTCCCGTAGGTGAGCTGACAGCCGTGCCTCTCACAAAAAAGGATAAAAAGACCGGCACTACGGTCTATTGGAAGCCGGACCCGGATGTCTTTACCGATATCAATGTGGGCAAGGACTATTATACCACGATGCTGGACAGGCAGGCGATGGTAAATCCGGGCGTGAAGTTCGTTTTCAAATGGGAAAATGAGGACGGTACATTCGAGACATACGAATATTATTATGAAAACGGTATAGCCGACTATATAGCCGCGGCGGCAGGCGAAACCTCGCTCACCGCCCCTGTCGTCTGGAATATGCAGGACAAGGGAAGAGACTGCGAAAATCGCGCGGAATACCGCCTCAAGGCGCAGATAGCATTCTGCTTTTCCAATACAACGCATCTGACCGAATATTATCACAATTCGAGCTTTCTCGAATACGGCGGCTCGCCCGATCGCGCCGTCCGTGCCGCTTTTGTCTATGCGATCGACAAATATCTGCGTCAGACGGGAAAATATTCAAAGAGCGAACAGAAGATAAGCTATGCGGATATATCCGATTGCCTGATACTGATCATCAGCAGTTTTTCCACGCAGGCTTCCTATGAAAACCAGACGAAAAAGAGCATCACGAATACGTTCATTCAGGAATCGCTGACCAATTTCATGAAGGAAAATCTGGAGATCTATTTCCGCGAAAAGCCTCTGGAGGCGGAAAAAATAGCTTCTCAGGTACTGATAAACAAGCGAAGCCGCGAGGAAGCGGAGAATGCGCGCGTCAGCGCCAAGAAAAAAATGACGACGGCAAACGACGTCACTAACCGTATCAACAAATTCGTCTCCTGTCGCTCCAAAGATCCGACGCGCAGAGAACTGTATATCGTTGAGGGAGATTCGGCTCTCACATCGGTAAAGCTGGGCAGAGATGCGGAATTTCAGGCGATCATCCCCGTTCGCGGAAAGACATTGAACTGTCTGAAGAGCACCTATAAGAAGATACTCGAAAGCGATATCATCATGGATCTCGTAAACGCCATAGGCTGTGGCATGGAGCTGGAAAGCGGGCACAAGGATAATAAAAAATCGCCGATGGCTTTTGACCGCTCGGCTCTCCGCTGGAGCAAGATCATTATATGCACCGATGCGGACGAGGACGGCTATCAGATAAGAACGCTTCTGCTCACGCTTTTCTACAGGCTTCTGCCGAAGCTCGTGGATGAAGGGCTTGTATTCATAGCGGAATCCCCGCTTTACGAGATAACATGCAAGGATGAGACATATTTTGCCTATGACGAAAAGGAAAAAGCGGAGATAACGGAGAAGCTGAAGGGCGCGAAATTTACGGTCCAGCGCTCGAAAGGTCTCGGTGAAAACGAGCCGGATATGATGTGGAAAACAACGATGATCCCCGCCACGCGCCGTCTCATTCAGATATGCCCGGATGACCGCGAGGCGACGGATTATATTTTCGATACGCTTCTCGGAGACAATCTCAGGGAAAGAAAGGCGTTTATTGCCAAGAACGGAAAATTCTATTTTGGGCAGGCGGACGTTTAATGGCGCCGAAAGGAGAAAGCAATGGCAAGATCAAAGAAAAAGCATGTGGTGGACGAGCCGCAGGAAACTGCGGAGGTCACGCTTCAGCCTATAACCGAAACCATTGAGAAAAACTACATGCCGTACGTCATGACGAGCATAATATCCCGCGCTATCCCTGCGATAGCCGGCTTCAAGCCGTCCCACAGAAAGCTGCTTTATACTATGTATAAGATGGGACTTCTCACGGGCGCCAGAACAAAAAGCGCGAATGTTGTCGGTCAGACGATGCGGCTCAATCCGCACGGCGATATGGCGATATACGAGACTATGGTTCGATTGACGCGCGGCAATGAGACACTGCTGCATCCGTTTGTTGATTCCAAGGGAAGCTTCGGAAAGCAATACAGCACGATGGCTTTTGCCGCATCGCGTTATACCGAGGTAAAGCTCGACAAATTTTGCGCCGAGATATTCTCGGGTATTGATAAAAACGCGGTCGATTTCGTAGACAACTACGACAGCACCATGCGCGAGCCGACGATATTGCCGACAACATTTCCGAATATACTTGTTTCGCCGAACTCGGGTGTTGCGGTAGGTATCGCCTGTGAGATAGCATCGTTCAATCTCGCTGAAATATGTGACGGCACGATAGCGGCACTGCGAAATCCCGAGATAACGAGCGAGGAGCTCTCCGAGCTGATAAAGGCTCCCGATTTTGCGAGTGGTGCTTCGATTATCTATAATAAAGAAGATATACTTTCCATATATGAGACAGGCAGAGGCACTGTCAATATGCGTTCTCGCTATGTCTATGATAAGGAATCAAACTGCATAGACGTCTTGGAGATTCCTTTCGGCGTGACGATCGAGCAGATCATCACGAAGATCACAGACCTTATCAAGCGCGGCGAACTGAAAGAGGTGACGGATGTTCGCGATGAAATAGACCTTCACGGCTTCAAGCTGACGCTGGATCTGCGCCGCGGGGCAGACCCGGAGAAGGTCATGGCAAAGCTTTTCAAAAAAACACCGCTCGAGAGCGGTTATGCTTGTAATTTCAATGTTATCATCGATAATGAAGCACGTCAGCTCGGCGTCCGAGAGATATTGCTCGAGTGGATCAAGTTCCGCATGAATTGCTATCGCCGCGAGCTGAGCTTTGATCTGGATAAAAAGAGTGAAAAGCTCCATCTGCTCGTCGGACTCGGCACGATACTCCTCGACCTCGACAAGGCGATAAAAATAGTGCGCGAGACGGCGCGCGATAAGGACGTTATCCCGAATCTGATGCAGGGCTTCGGTATCGACCAGGTTCAGGCGGAATTTATCGCGGAAATCAAGCTGCGCAATTTCAACCGCGAGTATATCATCGAACGGATAAAGGAAATAGAATCGCTGAAGAAGGAAATAGAGGAGCTGCGTTCCGTGATCGCTTCCGATGCCAAGATCAAGCGCAGAATCATCAAACAGCTTGAGGAAATAAAGGAAAAATACGGCATACCGCGCAAAACGATGATCGTTTATGAGGATACGCTTCCGAAATACGACGCACAGAGCTTTATTGAGAATTACAATGTGAAGCTCGTTTTGACAGAAGAAAGTTATTTCAAAAAAATAACGCTTCAGTCGCTCCGCGGAAATGATGAGCAGAAGCTGAAGGAGGGCGACAGCGTGCTTGAAACGCTCGATGCGGAAAATACTTCACAGCTCATGTTTATCGGCTCTCTCGGGAATATGTACCGTGCAAAGGCGAGCGACTTTTCAAACTGCAAGGCAAGCGAGCTGGGCGACTATCTGCCTGCCAAGCTGAAATGTGAGGGCGACGAAAAGATAAAGCTGATGCGTGCAGACGTAAATTACGAAAGCGAGGACAATCTCATTTTCGTCTTTGAAAACGGAAAGGCAGTCCGCATACCGATATCCGCCTATGCCACGAAAGCGCCGAGAAAGAAGCTGGTGAAGGCTTTCAATACAAATTCGCCGCTCGTTGCCGCCTTCTATGAGCCTGCGGGAAAGAATGTTGACCTCTTCATGCGCTGCGGCAATAAGGGAATAACCGTCAGCTCCAAGCTGATACCGCAGAAAGCCTCGAGAACATCCGGCGGCGTACAGATATTCACGCTGAAGGCGGGGCAGAAGCTCGAGCTAGCCTCGGTCGATCTCGAAAGATATCCCGAATCCGCCGGTTGTCGGAAGATAAAGATTCCCGCAACAGGCTCCACTCTTTGATTTTCGTGAACGGAGGTTTCTATGAAAATACTGATAGTTTCCGATGACAGAGTATATGCGCGGATGCTGTTTCTCAGCATCACCGAGAAGGGCGCAGAGGTGCAGATGAGATCTCCTCTTGAGCTTCCGTCGGAGGATAAATACGATATGGCACTGCTGGATGCAGGTTGCTTTTCCGCTTCCGACAAGCTACAGGAGGTGCCTGTGATCCTTTACGGTACGGATGAACAGCTGCGCATGCTCGGCGATGAAGAGCTTTCGCACTTCTTTATCCTGCCCAGACCTTTTCGCATGGAGGAGCTTTACGGTGTTATCTTCTCGGGGCGCAGCGAGCGTACAGAGAAAGATGTTTCCAAAAGAAAGCTCGGCATAGTGATGGACGGGACAAAGCGGTGCGTCTATATCAAAGGAGAAAAGGTTTTTCTCTCGCGCAGGGAGTTCAATCTTTTCGCGCTTCTTATGGAAAACAGAGGCAGCCCTGTTTCCAGAGAGGAGGCAAATGCCGTTTTCCTCGGGGAGGACGGAGAGCTTAAGAGCAATGTCGTCGACGTATATATCAAATATCTGCGCGAAAAAATAGATGAAAGATTTGATATCAAGCTGATAAAGACCGTCCGCGGAGCGGGCTATATGATAAGCCTGTAATATCTCGGGGTCAAGTTCCATATCGGCAAAATTGCGGCAAGATCTATGCAGGAGGAGGGCGAAAAATGGCTGAAATAAAATGGACCCCGTCGCAGAGAGATGCCATAGAGGCAAGCGGCAGGAATATTTATGTTGCGGCGGCGGCAGGCAGCGGAAAAACAGCCGTGCTCACTCGCAGGATCATAGAGCGCATCTGCTCTCCCGAAATATCCGCCGATATTTCGCGCATGCTGAGCGTCACCTATACGCGTGCCGCCGCGGACGAGCTGAAAAGCAGGATCGGCGCCGCCATAGAAAGCGAAAAGACAAATGCCCCCCGTGACAGACATTTGCGCAGGCAGGCTTTACTTCTCCCGAGCGCGAAAATAAGCACGGTTCACAGCTTCTGTCTCGACCTGATACGTGCCAATTTCCGCGACCTCGACTTGCCGTCCGATTGCCGCACCGCGGATGAAACTGTGGAAAAACGGCTATTTTCGGATGTTGCGGAGGAGCTTATCTCCGATTATTACGACGGGAAGATAAGCGGAGAATACGCGATAGACGATTTTCGTCTTTTTGTAAGCACCTTCGGCAGTGCCATGGATGAGGAGGCTCTGACGAAAACCATAGGCTCATTGTACAGAAGCCTTTGCGAAACGCCTGACGGAGTAGAGTCTCTTGTGCGGCATATCGAGCTTTACCAAAGCGCCGCAAAAGAGGATTTCATGAAAACGCCGTGGGGTGCGCCGATACGAAAGCATCTGTCCTCGGCTGTAAAATATTATGTACAGATATATGAGAGAGCGCTCTTATATATCGGGGAGCATCCCGAATACATGCCGTACTCTGAAACGCTTGAGAGCGAGCTTGAATTCCTGCGCTCTGTCGATTCCGATATCATGACTTATCGTGAGCTGTCGGAAAAAATAAACGGATATGTTTCTTTGCCGATAGGCAGGCTCAAACGCGGCACGGAAAAAACACTGGAGCTTTTGTTCTTTGTCTCACAAAGAGAAAAATTCAAGGATGAAATGGCAAGGCTGAAAGCGGAATACTTCTGTTTTTCGGAGGACGATATCGCAGTATCCTTTGCCTTTACGGAGAGAGCGGCGGCAGACTTGAAAAAATTTCTTACGCTTTTTGACAGGCGCTTCTCCGAGGAGAAACGTCGCAAGAAGCTGCTCACTTTCTCAGATATGGAGCGCTATGCACTTGCGCTTCTGTGGGACAGAGAAAACGATGCGCCGACGGATATAGCGCGCGCCGTTTCGGAGCAGTTCGATGAAATATACGTGGACGAATATCAGGATACAAACGCTGTTCAGCATAAGATATTCTCGCTTGTTTCGCGTGGCGATAATCTCTTTGCCGTCTGCGATATCAAGCAGAGTATATATGGCTTTCGCGGCGGCAGACCCGATATTTTCAAGGAAATGACCGACCGTGCCGAAAAATATTCCGCGGGGATGGGCGACGGAGAGGCGAAGGTCTTTCTCTCAGAAAATTTCCGCTCTTGCTCTGAGGTTCTCGAGTATGCCAACAGGGTTTTCGGCAAGCTGATGAACGTGGAATCCGCCCCCGGCTACGGCGATAATGAACGTCAGGTCTGCGGAAGAAAAGAGGGAAGCGCTCCCGTAGAGATATGTATCGTCGAAAAGGAGACGACATCGAGCGATGACATTTCCAGCGAGGCTGACTTCGTGGCGGGAAAGATACGCTCGCTTATCGGGCTTCCGATGTGTGACGGTACGCCGATACGACCCGGAGATATTGCCATTCTCCTGCGCAGTGCCGAAGCAAAAGCGCCGCAGTTTGAACGTGCGCTGAAAAAGCACGGTATTCCGTGTGAAAATACAAGTACGAGCGATTTCTTTGAAAATCCCGAGGTCTTGCTCGCATTTTCGCTTCTCAGTACGGTCGATAATCCTTCGAAGGACGTTTATCTGGCGGCGACGCTGAAAAGTCCGCTGTACGGTGTCACGCTCGACGAGCTGATATATATACGACGAAAATATGGCGGAGGTTCGCTCTATGAGGCGCTGAAAAGCTTTACGCAGGAGACGGGCTTTGCAAAAGGAAAGCGTTTTCTTGCCGATAATGCGAAATACCGTGCCCTTGCCGCGGCACTTCCGACAGATAAACTGATATGGCAGATATATGAGGAAACGGGCATGCTTTGCCTGCCTCATTCCGGCACCGGCGATATCTCGGCTATGGAGCTTGCACGTGCCAATCTGATGCAGTTTTACCGCTGGTCTATGGATTTCGGCGGCAATATATGCGGCCTTCATGCATTTCTCTGCTTTATAGAGGATGCCATCGAAAGTGAAAGAAAGATCAGTCAGGAGGGCGCCGCAGAGCGCACCGACTGCGTAAAAATAACCACGATCCATTCGAGCAAGGGGCTGGAATATCCCGTATGCTTCCTTTGCGATTGCGCCGCGCCGATATCGGATAAGGACGCGGACAAAGATGTGCTTTTCAGCACGGAGCTCGGAATAGCACCGAAAATGCCCTCCGAAAACGGCTTTTATCTTCTCGATACGCCTATTCGGCGTTCCCTGATATGTGAACGCCGGACGGAGATATCCTATGAGGAAACACGACTGCTCTACGTTGCTCTGACAAGAGCGCGCGAGCGGCTCTTCATTACGGCACAGGTGTCTCCCGGTGCGAAAGCGGCGACGGAAGACATCTATGATACCGCACATTCTCCCGAATTTTCCATAAAAAATGAAGTATTTTCACTTTATTTGCTGAATACGGCGCCGAACTATCTGAAAATCCTTCTGCTTGCTTGCCCTTGTGCGCCTGAAATGACGGTAAATATTGTCCATGGCGAAAACGAAGAGGAAATCGAGGGCGATTCCACGAATGAAGCACCGGCAGATGACGGCATTTTGCCATATCAGGCGGAAAAAGCCGTTCTCCGACTCGATTTTGAATATCAATACGCCGATATGACAAAAATACCATCGAAGCTTTCCGTATCAAAGCTCTATCCGGCGGTTTTTGACGAGGATGACGGCAGCAAGGTTTATGAGGATCAGACGGAGGAAAGCACGGATATTGAACAAAAGATACCGAAATTCCTGATGGACGAGCCGGAAGAGGATGCGAGCGCAGCACAGCGCGGCACGGCAACCCATACGTTCATGCAGTTTGCCGATTTTGACAATATTTACAGGAACGGTATTGAAGCAGAGCGCGAACGCCTTATCGCAAGCGGTTTTCTTTTTGCGGCAGACAGGGAAAAGCTCGATATGAGACGGATTGCGGCATTTTTTGAGGGCGATATGGCGAGAATGATACGTGAGGCAAAGCGCATATACAGAGAAAAGCGGTTTCTCCTGAATTATCCCGCCTCACTTTTTACCGAGGATGCCGAAAAAAAGCGGCGCTATAACGGGCAGGAGGTTCTTGTCCAGGGGGTTATCGACTGCGTGCTTTTCGATAAGAACGACGAGATGATACTCATCGATTACAAAACGGACAGCTTCAGGCGCGGCACCGATGCGCAGTACATAAGAGAGATACTTCGCCGCCGCCACCGCACGCAGCTCGGATATTATAAATATGCGTGCGAGAAAATGTTCGGGCATCCGGTTGCGCATGTGCTGATATATTCGTTTGCGCTTGGAGAAGCCGTAGAGATATTTGATTTATAAAAAAGATATAAGCAAAGAAAGGAACTGTACGAAAATGAAAAAACTTTTAAGAAATCCTCAGGTGATACTGATGGCGCTGGTGCCTGTCGTTGCCTCTGCACTCTACATTCTGATCCTCGGGACGGCTGTCAAGGATGTATATCTCTTCGGCATACCGATTGTGCGCCCGCTCGAAAAGCTCTCCGTGCTCGGCATCGGTATGCTTGTCGGAGCACTCGTGCTTTGGGGCTTTGTGGGTGCTTTCTTCGCGAAGAAGAAAGCTTCGCTCGGTCAGGGAATACTCATCGCTCATATAGTGCCTTTCATCACGACGCTTATGTATACCGTGCTCTCGGCGATAGGTACATTTGTCGATGCCGCTTCGGTTAAATCGGCAGGCGAGCTGATAGGTGTTCTCGGCATGGGCTTTTTCAATACCGTAGGCACCTATGTCTTTCTCATAACACCGGTAAAATTTATTGAAATATATATTGATTTGATCGCAATGGTCGGAATTTTCGCGATAGGATACGCCATAAAAACGGCTAAGAAGCGAAAATAAAAATAAACGGCTTTTTTATCGAAGCCTGTAAAATTAACACAAAAATTCTTCTCTCATACTATATATCAGGTAGGCAAAAATTGCCGCTAATAGCCGCATATGCGGCGGAGGGAGGATATATATGAACTGTCTTTGCAATCTTTTCGATAATAACAACTGCATTTGGATTCTCGTTATTGCCGTCATTCTTATTTGTTGCTGCAACGGCTGATGTATCTGAAATGTACGGGATGGTAGCTCCCATGAAAAAGCCTTAAAGGCAAAATGTCTGCCGGATGTTTATTCATATATTCATAAAAACAGGAAAGGGCGGCGTTTGCCGCCCTTTCATACATTTTTTATTTATTTGACATACTATATCTGACTAAAAATATATACTTGACAAAATACAGCTTTCAGTATAATATAAATATATAATATCGTGCATATGGATCACGGTAAATACTATCGACAGGAGAAACATATGAAAAAAATTATTTCGATAATGATGACCCTCGCAATGGTTTTCGCGCTTGTTTTTGCCTTTTGCGCATGCGGTAAGGAAAAAAGTGCTTACCAGATCTATACGGAGGCTGTAAACAAGAACCGGGAGCTTGACTCATATGAGCTTGATTTCAAAATGAATATGTCGGTTGAGGCATATGGCGATAGTATGGAAGTTCCGCTGTCATACAGTATAAAGTCATCAGGTGTACAGTCGGGTTCTCCCGTTTTCAGCGGCGAGATGGAAATGACGATGTCCGGCGTGACGCTCAACGTCCCCATGTATTCAGACGGCAAGTACACATATATGGAGCTTATGGGCTCTAAAATTAAGCAGCCTGTCGAAGACGGCAATAACGATTTTCAGAAGATGGCCGATACTTTGCTATCGATGTTTTCAGAGGATAAGTTTGAGGGTGTTGTCGCAGTGAAAAATGATGACGGTACAAAGAGCATAGATCTTCCGCTTGACAATGAGACATTTCAGGAAGCGTACAGCGATCTCGTTGATTCCATACTCGGCAGTCTGGGAGAAGAGACGACTGACCTGAATCTTTCCATGAATGTATCTGATGCCAAGGTATCTGTTGTAATCAATAAAGACGGATATATAGAAAAGGTTGACTTGAAGTGCGATCTCAAGCTTACCATGTCTTCAGAAGGCGAAAGCGTTGACATGAATATGAACCTTGACATGAGCGGTGAATACAAGAATATCGGCTCCGAAGTTACGGTGGCGGCACCTTCCGATCTGGATGAATATGAAGAAGTCGATTATGGTTTTTGATACGGTTTGCGGGCAATAAAAACGAATATCAGATTAAGGCTCTCGGAAGATTTGCTTTTCCGAGGGCTTTTTATGTGTGTCGATATGTTGTAAAATGTTAACAATTCCGTCATGATAAATCAATATTGCAAGTTTATAATCAAATTACAACAGTAAAATCATGACCGGAAAGGAATACATTATGAAAGAAGTAAAATCTCCGAAGAAACCTCTTATTTTCTACTACGGCATCGCATTGCTGATAGTTCTGCTTTTCAATGCCATCGTGTCGCCGCTTCTGACGAAAGCAAGAGTGGCAGAAGTGGACTACGGCACCTTTATGAAGATGATAGAAGAGGGCAATATCGGACAGGTAAGCATCGATAATTCCGAAATCGTTTTTACCGATAAGGAAAATAAGCAGATATACAAGACGGGCGCGATGGACGACCCGACGCTTACAGAGCGTCTCTATAAATCCGGCGCGGTTTTTGCTAAAAATATTGAAAAAACCATGTCGCCGATACTGAGCTTTTTGATCACGTTTGTTCTGCCCATCCTGATCTTTATCGGACTCGGACAGTATATGACAAAGAAGCTGATGTCACAGGCAGGCGGACCCAATGCCATGTCCTTCGGCATGGGCAAGAGCAATGCCAAGGTATACGTGCCCTCGTCGGATGGCATAAAATTCGGAGATGTGGCAGGTGAGGACGAGGCAAAAGAGAGCCTCGCCGAGATCGTGGATTATCTCCACAATCCGAAAAAATATTCCGATGTCGGAGCATCTATGCCAAAGGGCGTTCTTCTCGTGGGACCTCCCGGAACAGGTAAAACCATGCTTGCCAAGGCGGTTGCCGGAGAAGCGGGAGTTCCGTTCTTCTCCATGTCAGGCTCGGAATTTGTGGAAATGTTTGTCGGTATGGGCGCATCAAAGGTGCGTGACCTCTTCAAGCAAGCCAAGGAGAAGGCACCTTGTATTGTCTTTATCGATGAGATAGATGCCATCGGTAAAAAGAGAGAAGGGCAGTTCGGCGGAAACGATGAGCGTGAGCAGACGCTCAATCAGCTCCTTACGGAAATGGATGGCTTCGAAGGCAATAACGGCGTCATCATTCTCGCGGCTACCAACAGACCCGAGGCGCTCGATCCGGCTCTCACACGTCCGGGACGTTTTGACCGCCGCGTACCTGTCGAGCTTCCGGACCTTGCCGGACGTGAAGCAATATTAAAGGTACATGCCAAGAAGATAAAAACAGCCGATGATGTCGATTTCCATACCATTGCGCGTATGGCGGCGGGTACATCGGGCGCAGAGCTGGCAAATATTATAAACGAGGCAGCGCTTCATGCCGTTCGCAACGGACGCACTGTCGTTACCGAATCCGACCTTGAGGAGAGCATAGAAGTCGTTATCGCGGGATATCAGAAGAAAAATGCGATAATGTCTGATGGTGAGAAAAAAGTCGTTGCGTATCACGAGATAGGACATGCTCTTGTCGCCGCCATGCAGACAAATTCCGCCCCCGTTCAGAAGATCACGATCATCCCGCGTACATCCGGTGCACTCGGATATACGATGCAGGTCGAACAGAATGACAAGGTTCTGATGACAAAGGCGGAGCTTGAAAACAGAATCGCCACGCTTACCGGCGGCCGTGCGGCAGAGGAAGTAGCTTTCAGCGAGATCACGACCGGTGCTTCAAATGACATAGAGCAGGCGACTAAGCTGGCGCGTGCCATGATAACGCGCTACGGCATGACCGATGAATTTGACATGGTGGCATTGGAGACCGTAAATAATCAGTATCTCGGCGGCGATGCTTCTCTGGCATGCTCGGCAGATACGCAGAAGGAAATAGACAAAAAAGTCGTTGAGTTGGTAAAAGCACAGCACGAAAAGGCGCGCAGACTTCTCTCTGAAAACAGAGAGAAACTGGATAGGCTGGCAAAATATCTCTACGAGAAGGAAACCATTACCGGAAATGAGTTTATGGCTATTCTCACGGGAAAGGAAGGCTTGACGGTATGAAAAGGCGTTCCGGCTTTGACTGGGTTGAGTTTATTATAGGAATCCTTCTCATTGCGCTCGGCATATTTACCTTCATCTCTCCCGATAGAATGCTGACAAGTGCTGTTGTCATATATGGTATCATCGCCGTCATAATGGGAATAGCGGATATCGTGATATACGTTAAGCTCACGCATTTTACGGGCTTCGGTCCGATACTTTCTCTCGTATCCGGAATTATGAGCATCATGTGCGGCACTCTTCTCATCGCCAATCCCAATATCGGCAAGTGGGCGCTCACGATTCTTATGCCGATATGGTTTATAGCGCATTGTATATCGGGGCTTACACGTGCACAGCTCGTACATTTGCAGGGAAAAAGAGTTTATTATTACTTGATGCTTATCACGAATATCATCGGTCTTATACTCGGATTTCTGATGATTTTCAGTCCGTCGCTCTCATTTTTGACGATACGGATCATCACATATATTGCCGCTGCTTATTTCGTGATCTCAGGCATAGAAAGAGTGGCTTTGGCTTTTGACAGAATGAAGCAAGGAAGAAGATAATCGGAAAATAGCATATAAAAAATCCACATGGAACATGTGGATTTTTTCATATATTCCGATTTCAGCTCTCGACTTCTTCCGCTATTCTGCGGGCAACGAAAACGCCGCTTGCAGATGCGTGGGAGAGAGAATGTGTGATGCCGGAGCCGTCGCCGATGATATAGAGTCCTTTATATTTTGTCTCAAGATACTCGTTTGTATCAACTTCCATATTGTAGAATTTTACCTCGACACCGTAGAGCAGGGTATCATCGTTTGCTGTTCCGGGGGCGATCTTATCGAGGGCGTAGATCATTTCCATGATGCCGTCGAGTATGCGCTTTGGCAACACGAGACTGAGGTCTCCGGGGGTGGCAGCTAACGTCGGTGTAACAGACGCTTCTTCAATGCGTTTTGTATTGCTGCGGCGACCGCGGACAAGGTCTCCGAAGCGTTGAACGATAACGCCGCCGCCGAGCATATTCGATAGGCGGGCGATACTTTCACCGTAGCCATTGCTGTCTTCAAAGGGCTCGGAAAAATGCTTGGATACGAGCAGTGCAAAATTCGTATTTTCCGTCTGCATTTTCGGGTCTTCATAGCTGTGACCGTTTACCGTGACGATGCCGTTTGTGTTTTCGTTTACCACGATTCCGTGCGGATTCATGCAGAAGGTGCGGACATTGTCCTCAAATTTTTCCGTTCTGTAAATGATCTTGCTTTCATAGAGCTCATCCGTGAGATGAGAGAAAACAACGGCGGGAAGCTCTACGCGCACACCGATGTCGACACGGTTCGACTTGGTATGTATGCCCATTTTCTTGCAGATCTCTTCCATCCATTTGCTTCCGCTTCTGCCGACGGAAACGATGCAGTCACGGCATTCAAAGCTTTCTTTGTCGGTAGTTACGACAAAGCCGCCGTCTTTTGCGCTGATATCGCGCACAGGCGTATCAAAATAGAAATCCATGCGCTCGCGCAGATATTCATAGAGGTTTGTCAGAACGATAAAGTTTACATCCGTGCCGAGGTGGCGTACGGAAGCCTCGAGCAGATTCAGCTTATTCTGAATGCATATCTTCTTGAATTTTGAGCCGGCGGTAGAATAGAGCTTTGTTCCTTCTCCGCCGTATTCCATATTTATTTCGTCGACATATTTCATGAGGTCGAGTGCAGATTTTTTGCCTATATGCTCATAGAGCGTGCCGCCAAAATCATTTGTTATATTATATTTTCCGTCGGAAAAAGCGCCTGCGCCGCCGAAACCGCTCATGATAGAGCATGTTTTGCAGCCGATACATGATTTTATCTTGTCTCCGTCTATGGGACAACGGCGCTTTGCGAGGGGATGGCCTGCTTCAAAAACCGCAATTTTCAGATCAGGGGATTTCTTTGTCAGCTCATATGCCGAGAATATTCCGCCGGGTCCTGCCCCTATGATAATTACATCGTATTTCATTTCATTCACTCCGTTTGTCGCTCTTGCGACATGATTTTGCGTCTTACGAAAAGACTGTCTATTTATTATACATTAAGTGCATGAATAAGTCAAGCATAATTATACATCTTCGTTCACGGGAAAAGGAAAAATCTCTCCCGTTCATATGAGAGAGATTTTTTTCGCTTTACCTTGCTTTTTTATGCTTGGATGAATTGTCAAGCGCCGTCACGGGGACATCATAAATGTCCGTATATGCTTCGGCTTCGAATTCCGTTTCGGGGATGTGCTGTGTTATTCCGGTGCAATCATTTGCACTGGCTGCGGGATTGCTCATAAAAGCATCCTTTGTGTGACTGTACGGGTCATTCATTTTCAGTCGGCGTTTTGCCTTTGCTTCCTTTCCGGAAATCATTTTTCATCAACTCCGTTCGCTGTTATTATCCGCATTTTCTTTGCTTTTATACCAAAATCATCTTGAATTTATGAAGCAGATGATATATAATATAAAATGATTAGTTATGCGCAATTTACAGAAGGAGCGGCTTCATGCTTGAAAAATTAAAGGAAATAGAAGAAAAGTTTATAGGTATAGAGGCGGAGCTTGCAAAATCCGACGTCATCTCCGATAAAGACAAATTCCGCGCCCTCATGAAGGAGCATAAGACGCTTCTGCCTATCGTGGAAAAATACAGGGAATACTGTGCCGAAAAGAAAAACGAAGAAGAGGCAGAGGAGATCATTGCCGAAACACATGATGCCGAGCTTAAGAAGATGGCACAGGAGGAGAGAGCGGCTTCAAAGGAAAAATGCAAGGTTTTCCTCGATGAATTGCAGATGCTTCTGCTCCCGCATGATCCGAACGACGATAAAAACGTCATTATCGAGATACGCGGCGGTGCGGGCGGCGACGAGGCGGCGCTTTTCGCCTATAATCTGTACCGAATGTATACGATGTACGCCGCATCCGTCGGCTGGAAAACAGAGATAATAGAGCAAAACGAGACAGAGCTCGGCGGTTTCAAGGAGGTTTCCTTCCTTGTGGAGGGCGAAGGTGCTTATTCAAAGCTGAAATTTGAAAGCGGAGTCCATCGCGTTCAGCGCGTGCCCGAAACAGAGGCAAGCGGAAGAATACACACCTCCACCGTTACCGTTGCTGTGCTTCCCGAGGCAGAAGATATAGAAATCGAGATAAATCCCGCAGATATAAAACTGGAATCATGCAAGAGCAGCGGTGCCGGCGGTCAGCACGTCAATAAAACCGAGAGCGCCGTCCGTCTGACGCACAAGCCGACAGGCATTGTCATCGAATGCCAGGAGGAGCGCAGTCAGTTCAAGAACAGAGACAAAGCCATGAAGCTCCTGCGCACGCGACTTTACGATATGGAGCGCACGAAGAGGGACAGTGAGCTTGCCTGTGCGCGCAAAAGTCAGGTCGGCACGGGTGACAGGAGCGAAAGGATACGCACATACAACTATCCTCAGGGGCGTATCACCGACCATAGAATAGGACTCACTGTATATAATTTCGAAAATTTTCTTGCGGGAGATATAGGCGGTATGATAAATGCGCTGATAGCCGCAGATACTGCCGAGAAGCTGAAAGGCGCAAACAATGAAAACAGAGACAGTAAAAATAAATGAGGAATTGCCGCTTGAGAAGCAGCTTTGCCATGCCGTGGAGATCATACGCGGCGGAGGGCTGGTGGCTTTCCCTACGGAAACGGTATACGGACTCGGCGCAAACGGTCTCGATTCTGCCGCCTCAAGCAAGATATACGCGGCAAAGGGCAGACCGAGCGACAATCCTTTGATACTTCATATAGACGAGCCGACAAAGGCGGAAGAATATGCGTATACCTGCGAGGCATATTATGCATTGGCAAGAAGATTCATGCCGGGCCCGCTTACGGTAATCATGCCAAAGCGCGGTATCGTCCCGAAAACGACGACAGGCGGGCTGGAAACCGTTGCGCTGCGATGCCCCGAAAACAGAATAGCAAGAGAGCTGATACGCCTCTGCGATCTGCCGATAGCCGCACCGAGCGCCAATATTTCCGGAAAGCCCAGCCCAACTTGTGCTGCGCATGTGCTCCATGATATGGATGGGCGCATCGATATGGTAATAGACGGCGGCAGCTGTGATATCGGAGTGGAATCGACTATAGTTGAGCTTTCGGACGGCAAGGCAACTCTGCTTCGCCCCGGTGCGATCACTCTCGGGATGCTTCGGGATGTTATCGGCGATGTGGAGACAGATCCTACGGTCACGCATATTCCCGAGACGGGAATGAGACCGAAGGCTCCCGGTATGAAATACAGGCATTATGCCCCGAGCGCCCCGACCATACTCATATGCGATGATATGACGGCAGATTTTGATATGCGCGCCATAAAGTTCCTCTCTGCCAAAAAGCGTGAGGATGAAAAGACGGGCATCCTTTGTTTTGAGGAGTACATTCCCGAGCTTGCAGGGAAGTACACCATCAGTCTCGGAGAAAAGGAAAATGAAAGCGAGCATGCAAGAAGGCTTTTTGCGGCCCTGCGCACCTTTGATGAGTTGGGCGCAGATCGTATATATGCGACGGTCTCAAGCACAGGGGAAGCAGGTCTTGCTTTCTATAACCGCATGCTCAAGGCATCGGGATACAATATAGAAAAGATTTGATATTTCCGACAGGGGAGTTTTACTATGATTATCGGAATCACAGGAGGAAGCGGGAGCGGAAAAAGCGTGCTTTCGGCGCTTTTTGCCGCTGATGGCTATTTTGTCATAGACTGCGATGCTCTTGTTCATAAGCTGTACGGAGGAAAACAATACATAGACGCGGTATGCGCGGCTTTTCCCGAGGTACGAACAGCCGACGGAATAGACCGCAAGAAGCTCGCAAGTATAGTATTTTCAGAGCCCGACGAACTGAAAAAGCTCGACGGTGCCGTTCTGCCGCTGATACGTGCAGCTGTTCTTGCCGAGGCGGCGGATAAAAAAGGATATCGCGGCGTGATACTCGATGCCCCCACGCTTTTTGAAGCGGGACTGGAAAAGGAATGTGATTTCGTGATAGGCGTTATTGCCGATAAGAATATCCGCATTTCGAGAATCGTCTCGCGTGACAAGATATCGGAAAGCGAGGCACGCGCGCGCATAACATCGCAGAAAAGCGATGACTTTTACCGCGGGCATTGCGATTTTACCGTATGCAATAACGGCGCACAAGAGCTTTGCGAAATTTACGGGGAGCTCAAGAAAAAGATAGGAGGTGTATGATGGCGAAGAGAAGTCCGTTCTTGCTGTATCTGAGAATAATTCTTCTTGCCGTACTTTTTCTTGCTTTCTTGCTTCTTACCTTTTCGGAGGCAAAACGCAGGGAGAGAACGGTCGATTTTGCCGAGGTTTATCCGATAGTGCAAAAATACTCGGAAGAATACGGTATAGAGGAGAATCTGATACTTGCGATGATACGCGCGGCGAGCAATTTTGATGCCAATGCGGTCTCGTCATGGGGTGCTATAGGGCTCATGCAGATATCGCCTTCCACATATATGAACGATATACGCGTGCGTCTTAATGCAAACGAAGGCGAATCCGCGCTCTATGACCCTGATTTCAATGTTATGTGCGGCGTTTTTTATCTTCGCGTGTGGTTGGATTATTTCAATTCCGCAGAGCTTGCGCTCGCTGCCTACCATGCAGGTGCCGGTAACGTCAGGGACTGGATACAAAATCCGGAATATGCAGACGGCGGCGTGCTGAAACGGGATAAAATACCCTCTGCCGGTACAGCGGAATATATCAATAACGTTCTGAGTCACTATGACGAATACAATAAGATATACGGCGAAGCGAAGATAGAACGTAAAGTCAATACAGATGAAAAACGCTATGTTTCGCGTGAGCTGTGCTTCGAGTTTGCAAAGAAATATGCGAAAATATACGACGTCAATCCTTATCTGGTGATAGCGATAGCTGAGGTCGAGAGCAGTTTCAATGCAAACGCACTCTCCAAATCAAACGCCATGGGGCTTACGCAGATAAAGCCTGATACATATACTATCGATATCAAGGCGAATCTCTGCCTTGATGACCCGCCTGAACGTCTGTATGACCCGGAATTTTCTATAAAATGCTGTGCATACTACGTATCATGGATCCAGACGAGGCTGAAAAAAGTCGGCACGGGCTCGGATATGCAGACGGCGGCGGCATATCACGGCGGTATCAATACCGTACGTGCATGGCTTTCCGCAGACGAATACAGCATGGATGGCGAGCTTCTTTTTGAAAAGCTGCCGGATGAAGCGACAAAGCGATATGTCGAAAAAATAGAGGCAGCCTACGATTATTGGAAAAATAAATAATTTACATAAAGAAAGGGAAAAATCATGGAAGAAACAAATGTAAAAAAAGAGGAAAAATCCGCAGTTGATACTCTGAAAGAAGAGCTTTTTTTCAAGAGCAAGAATGCTTTTGAGGAGATGAGTGAGGAAGAAACAGAGAAGTGCTACAATTATTCTAAGGGCTATGCCAAATTCCTTGACAACGGCAAAACGGAGCGCGAATGTGTAAAGGAAGCGGTTGCTTTGCTTGAGGAAAAGGGCTTTGTTCCTTATGAATTCGGCATGAAGGTAAACTCCGGAGATAAATATTATTACAATAACCGCGGAAAGAGTCTTGCCGCCTTTATTATAGGCAGCGAAAGCCTCGAAAACGGCGTATATATGTCTGCCGCGCATATCGATTCTCCCCGCATCGACCTCAAGCAGCATCCGCTCTATGAGGCAGACGGCTTCGGATTTTTCAAGACACATTATTACGGCGGCATCAAAAAATATCAGTGGACGACGATTCCTCTTGCCATTCACGGCGTTGTTGCAAAGAAGGACGGAAGCGTCGTTGAGGTCATAGTCGGCGAAGAGGAAAGCGATCCTGTTTTCTATATCACAGATCTGCTCCCTCATCTCGCAAGCGGTCAGATGGCAAAAACAGGCGGCAATCTCATCGCAGGTGAACAGCTCAACATCCTTATCGGCTCACGTCCCTATTCCGTTAAGACAGGCGAGGCAGTCAAACTGAATCTCATGAAGATACTCAATGAGAAGTATGGTATCACCGAAGGCGATTTCATGAGTGCGGAGCTCGAAATGGTTCCTGCCGCCAAGGCAAGAGATATCGGCTTTGACCGCAGTCTGATCGGTGCTTACGGTCATGACGACAGAGTTTGCGCTTATCCCACGCTCACGGCTCTCATGGAGACGGAAAGTCCGAAGCATACGGTAATGGGCATACTGGCAGACAAGGAAGAGATCGGCAGCGAAGGCAACAGCGGCATGAAATGCGCCGTTTATTTCGATATCATTGCCGATATCGCAAACACGCTCGGTGTTTCCGATGCTGTTGTCAGAAGAAACTCAAAGTGTCTTTCTTCCGATGTCAATGCGGCATATGACCCCAATTTTGCCGAGGTGCACGAGAGACGCAATACTTGCTTTGCAAACGGCGGTGTTGTTATCACGAAGTTTACCGGCTCCCGCGGCAAATCCGGTTCAAACGATGCTTCTGCGGAGTTCATGGGCTTTGTTCGCAGTGTGCTTGACGATGCGGGAATTGTATGGCAGACGTCAGAGCTCGGCAAGGTCGATGCCGGCGGCGGCGGCACTGTAGCCATGTATATCGCGCAGAAGAATGTTGACGTCGTAGACCTCGGCGTCCCCGTGCTTTCCATGCACGCTCCCTATGAGGTCGTGGCAAAGACCGATGTTTATATGACACACAAGGCGATTGCCGCATTCTTTGCCAAATAAGAGAATAAGAACAAGAAATCCCTGTCCGATTTATTTCGGGCAGGGATCGTTTATATTGGAAAGAAAACATTATTTGCAGAGAAATTCCTTTACTTTTTCGCCGATGGCTTTTGCCATGTAGAAATAGCCCATACCGTTCGGATGACAGGTATCTGCCGTACATTCCTCGCGAAGCTCGTGGGGGAATATTTCGGATCCGTCAACAAAGCGGACGTTTTTATCGCCCTCAGAGAGCGCACGGTTGTAATTTTCGCGTATCAGACGGCGACGAGCTTCATTTCCGGCAATATCGGGGGCATAATCGACTTTGGATGCGAATATGATGGGCAAATCGGGATTTGCCACACGAATGCGCTTGTAGGCTGCATAGTGCGTTTTTTCGAGATATTCGAATGTCGGCGCGTTGTGGTCGTAATCATAGACCAAAACGCTCATATCCAGCTTTGAGATGTAATCTATCATGGCATCCTCGGCCCTGGCGGCACCCGCAAAGCCGAGATTGATGAAATCGCAATCGAGCATTCTGGAGATCACGGCAGGATATGAGGCACTCGCGGCGGGAGAGCCTACACCGTGAACGATGGAAGAGCCATAGAATACAACAGGCTTTTTGTACTGATAATCATCGGGAGGAAGCAACTCCGAGCCTTCCCTCAGAGCGATATACAGACGGTCTATCTTGGCGAAAAGCGGCAGATAGAGCGTGATCTCCTTCATCCCGGACTTGAGACGCACACGTCCCTCGGCAAATCCTGTGCTGCTCCCCTGATATGTATAGAATACACCGCCGAATTTCTGCATGCCGCCTTCCTTCACATAGAAATTGAAGCCGTATTTTGCGAGCATGGAAGACTGAGGCTGGCAGGATGTCTCGGCATAGGTTATATTTGCCTGAACAATCAAATAATCCGAGTCTGTTTTGAAGCGGACTCTTGCGCCTGCTGTCATGTCACCGAGGTGTTCAACAGCGGCACTTGTATTTTTTGCGACCTCCACCGGAACGCGTCGGTATGGCTCACAGAGTCCGTGTATCGAAAACGGAGCCTTTGCCGCGTCGATATATATCGGATTTCCTACGGTCATCGACTGTCTTTCCGGCTTGAGACCGATATCTTTTGTTACCGTCATCGTATTTACTCCTCAAAGATTCTGATGCTCTTTATAAGAGGGACATCGCGTGAGCCTGTTATATAAATGCGGAGGCTGTCCATCTCCTTATTCACAGGGCATATCTTCTTGTGTCCTATCGTGGTATCGTCAAAGAAATGGCGAAAAACATTCTTTATGTTTTTCGTGGCAAGCGAGAAGCTCGAAACGCGCTGACCGTGTGCAATCTCTTCGCATAGCTCGATATAAGCGATCTTCTTTTTGCCGTCAAATATTATTTCATAGAACTTCTGTGTTTCGGATATCCATACTTCCTTCATATTGGATCTTTTACAGAGTTCTTTCTCATCTGAGAATGCGGTTTTTATCCAATCGCCGAATTCCTGCAAACGCGCAACATCTTTTTCATCAAATTTTCCGTTCGGCATCGGAGGAATATTCAGATTCAGGCAGGTATTGTTTCCGACGGAATTCAGATAGACCTTTTTGAGGTGTTCGAGCGAATGAGCACTCTCGTCAGGATGATAGAACCAGCCGGGACGTATAGAAGTATCTACCTCTGCGGGAGCAAATACCGGCTTACGCGAATAAATCATGGATTCGAAATCGCCTATTGTATTATATGTATTGAAAATATACTGCAATGTCCCGGGAACAGGAGACGCCGTCTGCGGTGCCGGCTGAAGTCTGTGACAAAGCTCATACGGAACTACAGCCCATTCCGCATGTCGGCGTGAACCGCTTTCGTTTCCTATCCAGCGTACATCGGGACTGTGATCGTTATATATGACGGCATTCGGCTGATATTTGCGGATAAGCTCAAAATATCCGTCGAAATCGTATTCCTGACGCTTGCCGGTTGCCGTTTCGCCGTTTGCTTCGTCAAACCATACCTCAAAAACTTCTCCGTAACCGGTAAGAAGCTCCATAAGCTGTGCTTTGAAGAAATCGTTGTATTTATCTGTTCCGTAGTATTCGGAATTTCTGTCCCACGGTGAAAGATAGAAGCCGAACTTGATTCCCGCCTTGCGGCAAGCGTCCGAAAGCTCGCGGACAACATCGCCCCTACCGTTTTTATAAGGGGAATTTTTTATGGAGTGCTCGGTGGTCTTTGTCTGCCATAGGCAAAAACCGTCTTGATGCTTGGCAGTTATGATGGCACCCTTGAATCCTGCAGCCTTTATAGCGCGCACCCAGCCTTCACAGTCAAGCTCGACGGGATCGAATATGGCGGGGTCTTCCGTACCGTCGCCCCATTCTTTTCCTGTGTATGTATTCGGGCTGAAATGAATGAATGCGTACATCTCCATATCAAACCATCGGAGTTGATTTTCCGTAGGACGGACATTCCCCAAAACTTTCTGATATTCTTGTATTTCCATTTATTCCTCCATAGAGCGTTTTGCAAAATATGCGAAATAAATATATCATAAAAGCGACGCTCTTGTCAAGAGTTATCGACTTTTTGAAGTATAAAACTGTTATTATTTTTCAGCTGAGTCTGAGCTGACAGCTCGGTTTTCGCGTATGCCTTGCGTTTCAGCGAAATTCTTTATCGTGCTTGCTGAAAAAGTCACGGTATACACGTACGTTTTCAAGCTCTGTCCAGCGCTTTTCACAAACGGGACGTGCATCGAGATCGTATATTTTGGCGCCGTTCATTGCAAGGATAAAGGGGCTGTGAGTGGCTACAATAAACTGACAGCCGTAAAAACGCGCCGAATCCTCGATAAACCTTGCAAGCTCCAGCTGATAAGCGGCAGAAAGACTGTTTTCCGGCTCGTCGAGAAGATAGAGCGCATTTTCCTTTATCTCATTCGTAAAATAGTGAAAAGCGCTTTCTCCGTTGGATTTTTCGGTTACGTTCTGCGACAGACGGCGCTTTGTGTACTTGTTTTTTGTCGTATGTCTCGCTTCGTTGTGGCGACGAAGCTCATCATACTGTGACAGATCGCGCATAAGAAAAGCCGGCTCATTCGGGTCGGTCAGCTTTTCGTATTCGTGAAAAATATCATCGCGCCGCTTATCCACGCCGTCATTGATCGCACGCATGTCGAGCAGGAAATCAAAGACCTCATCGCTTGTGATGATGCGGCTGCCGCCGGGGAGAAAGCCGCGCGTAAGCCCGTATTTGCAAAAAGAGAGATATTCTTCGAAATACGGGGTGCGGTTGAAGGGAGCTTTTCGTATAAGACCGAGCTTTTCCGCCACTATATTCAGAAAAGTCGATTTTCCCGAGCCGTTTCCGCCGTAGAATATCGTAATCGGCGCAAATTCGGCATGAGAAAAATATTTCTCGGGAAAGATCTTAAAAGGATAGACGCAGTCGGCAAAGCAGGTCATCTCAACCTTATAGTTGAAGGAGAGAACGTATTGCGCCTCATCAAGCTCCGATGCGGGATCGAAAAAATCGAGATACATCATTTTTTCAGCTTTCCTATGACCTTGCCGAAGCAGGTAATGCTTACTGCGGTATCGAGGGGAATGTCGCTGTAATCAGGATTGAGGGAAATGAGCCTGTTTCCGCCGTACTGCTTGAAGTAGCTTTCACCGTCTACGGAAAAAATGCCGAGCTCGCCTATCTCTATATTCTTTCGGTCGGAAACGAGCAGAATGTCACCGTCGCTGTATTTCGGCGCCATACTGTTTCCACGCACTTTTATTGCAAAATCCGCGGCATCTGTTGTCGGATTGCTGTATACAGAGATATTTGTATAATCGCTGTCTTCCAGATAAGAGCCGGTGCCGGCAGAGGCAGCTGTGGAATACAGACGGAGTGTGCGTATCTTGCGCGCGGCTTCCGTCACGTCCGCGTTTTTCTGCGGTTCGTATTCACGCTTTGCCGCGGCTTCTTTTGCCTTTTTCAAACGGCTGTATTCCTTATTTATAATATAGTCGGCAGTTTCCTTGCCGCTTGCATCGAGCTCGGAATATTTACGCATGATATCGGGAAGAGAAGAGATGTCACCGTAAGAAGCCGTACCGAGAAGCTCATCCATGGAGCACGAAAAAGCATTCGAAAGTGCCGTGAGGGTAGAGAGCTTTGGATCGGTCGTGGCGCCGGAAAGCAATTTATTGAGAGTTCCCAGCGATATCCCGGAAAGCTCGGAGAGGCGCTCATTTGTGAGCTTCTTATCCTTTTTTATTTTCTTGATACATTCAAGCCATTCCATATTAAAACCTCCTGTTTCTGTAAAAGAGAAATATTCCGCCGAGTTATTTCATATTATATTATTACGATTATATTTTATCACAAAGATTTGATTTTGTAAATAGGTTTTTGAAAATATTTTATATTTTACGGTAAAAATATTGATGAAATTTATAAAAACCTATTGACAAAACGCAAATCGCGTAGTATAATCAAAATACAAATTATATTTGACGGTAATTTTTATACATAAATATAAATTCGGAGGGCGAAAATGATCACAGAAAACGGATTTGAAATAATAGATGGTTGTATAGTTTATGAATACGAAGCTGTATGTCCGAATTATGCCGAAAAGAAAAAGGCGTCGCACGGTCTTTTTGCCGCACTTTTTGCTTTGTTTTCCACTGTATTTGCTTTCATGGAAAATCTGCTCTGCATATTCATTGCGAGCATGATAATCTCATCGAAGAAAATACGCTTTGCTTTAAAGAAGAAAAAGCTTGTGCAGGTATTCGCATGCATCGGCATATTTGCTTTTTGCTCCGCTTTTACGCTTATCGGTGTGGAGCTTGCCATACTTTTGGTGTAAAAAATGCACGAGGCAGAAGCGAAGTGTATATTGTCGTCCCATGGGCGCATGAATCCGTATCGCGGATGCTCGCATGGCTGCATTTACTGCGATTCGCGCAGTAAATGCTATGGGTTTGCTCATGATTTTTCGGATGTGGAGGTAAAGGTCAATGCACCGGAGCTTCTCGAAAATGCACTTTTGCATAAACGGAAACGCTCGATGATCGGAACGGGCAGTATGTGTGACCCGTATCAGGATGCTGAGGAAAAATACAGAATAACGGAAAAATGTGCGCTTATCGCCGAAAAATACGGCTTCGGCTTTACCTTTATTACGAAAAGTTCGCGGTGTTTGCGCGATATCGATATTTTCAGCTGTATAAATGAGAAAACGAAATGTGTTGTGCAGATGACGCTTACCACATCGGATACGAATGTATGCCGTATACTCGAGCCGAATGTCTCGGACACATATGAAAGAGCCGAAGCTCTCGAGCGCTTTAAAAATGCGGGAATCCCCTCTGTCGTTTGGCTTTCTCCTTTTTTGCCGTATATTAACGACACCGAGGAAAATCTGCGCTCGCTTCTTGAGATCTGCGCGGCAGTAGGTGTGAGACATATCGTAAATTTTGGAATCGGGCTTACTCTTCGCGAAGGAAGCAGAGAGTATTTCTATCGCGAGCTGGACCGGCATTTTCCGGGGCTATCCGATAGATATAGGCATGATTTCGGCGATTCTTATGTGTGCGCAAGCCAAAATAATGACAGGCTGATGCGTATATTTACGGATTTTTGCGACAAGTACGGCATGGGCTCCGATCCCGGACATGCGTTTGCTTATCTCGGTGAATTCGAGGATAAGCGCATGGGAAATCAGCTCGCTCTTGACATCTTTTGATTTCGCCGGTATGATTGCGGATATCGAGACCGTCAAGAGAGAGGGATAATGATAGAAAAGCCGACAAGACAGTGATATACAGTGATATAAAAATCTCTTCAAAAGTGAAAGGCTCCTTGCGCTTTGGCAAGGAGCCTTTCACCTATGTGTGAATTATAATATGATTTTCCATTCCTCTGTCAGCTTTTCAAGTGATGCGGAAGCATTGGCAGGGCTGGTGGAGGGAAGCTTTACTGCCGCCATGCCTGTCTTGGGCAGGATGTATTTATCATAAAGGCGGGCGGCTGTTCCGCCGTTTACAAATATGCGCGATATCTTGCTTTTGGAGAGGATTTCGGAAATATCGTTGGGCACGGCATTTTTGATGGAGCTGTCGGAAGAACCGCTTATTTCGCATGATGCGATGACATCCCACAGCGCGATTCCGTTTCTCAGTAACATAGAGCGCTTTTCCTCGGCGGTCTCGGGAACATTTTCCCCGAAAAGACCGGAAAGAACACGCCAGAATCGATTCTGCGGATGCGCATAAAAGAATGCCGCCTCACGCGATTTCACGGAAGGAAAGCTACCGAGAATAAGGATGCGTGAATTTTCATCCCATATCGGCGCGATATTGTGCACTGCGTGCTCGCTTGCGGGGCAGACTGCACCGTTTGCCATAAGAAGCGCGTACTTGACCATGCAGAATATATTTCCCGTTCACGCAAAACGCGAATTGTCGGAAAAATCATCGTCCGAGCTAATCCACATCAGCCGAATTTCATTGCCGGAAACATTTTTTTCGTGAATAAGCGTGCCGCTCCAGAATTCGAGAAGCAATTCCTCCTCGCAATAAGTCAAATCCATGAGATGCGAGATCTTTATGTCATCGCGTGAGATCGCGGTTTCCTCAAAAAGCTCGCGATATGCCGCTTCCTCGCTCATTTCGCCGGGCTCTATCTTGCCGCCTACGAAATTCAGCTTGCCTTGATGCGGCGCTTTTTTTCGCAGACACATGAGAATTTTGCTCCTGTCGGGCGAAAAGACAAGTATAAGATTACATTTTTTCATTTCAAATTCACTTCCCGCGTTTTCGGTATTCACCTGTCGTTATTCCCGCTGTCTTGCGAAACTGACGGCAAAAATAAGCGCAATCATAAAAGCCGAGCAGGCTTGATATATGTTCTATGGTATAGTCTGAAGTATCGAGAAGCAGCTTTGCCTTGCTTATTTTTGCTTTCATCAGATATTCGGAAAACGGAATCCCGACGACGGATGAAAATAGTTTGCCGAAATAATCGGCGCTGTAGCCGTATACTTTTGCCGTTTCCGAGAGCGAACCGATATTTTCGGGAGAAAAGTCCATTTGTTCTGTCAGCTTCTTGATCATGGCGTCGTGCGGTGCTTCTATGATAGGGGAAGGCGCTTTGGGCGAGCCGCCGAAAAACTCTGTCAGCGCGCAGTGCAGAAATTCTGCCGCACTTTCGTTTTCACCTTTATTATAATAGAAAATAACGCGGCGAAGCAGGCGCGAATAAAACTCGGCATCGGGTATCGTTTTGCAGAGAGTTTTTTTCGGAAAGGCGGCTATATTCCGCGGTGAGAAGTGAACATTAAGCGCAAGCAGACGGTCATTTATATCGTGGGAAGCATTATAGCGTGTATTCGGGCAGAGCAGGAAGCTCTTTCCGGCGGATATCTCCATAGGCTCTCCGCCACACACTATCATGCCTTTTCCGCGCAGAACCGTCCACAGGTCATAATCTGAAAATCCCGCCGTATTCCAGCTCCAATCCGCCGGGCAGTCCGATATACCGCAGGAATTGATTCTGATGTCAAGTTCATGTAAGGCTTCTTCCATCGTTTCCTCCAAAAAAAGTTCTCATGCCGTAATAATACAATAAATTTTCCCCGCAGTCAATAGATAATGCGTTTTTTCTGTGGTAAAATAAAAATAAATACGGCTTTTTTAAAAAACACCAACCTTTTGATTTTTTACGCCACTATATAGGAAAACGACGTCGGAGCAATAAAAATGAATAAGCTGAAAGCGGACAGATTGATAACGGAATATCTCGAAAAGATATATGGACTTGCCTGCAAAAAGGCATTTTCCCATGACGAGGCGGAGGAAATTTCTTCATTTCTTGTCGAGCGTCTGTATATCTCGCTTCTTGAATATAAGGAGAAGATATACAATATCAAGGGCTTTATAGGGAGGCTATGCGAACACAACTTTGCAAAATTCGTGTCGGAAAACAAGCTTCGAGAAGGGATTTCAACAGGCGGAGCCGATATTCCTTATAACGAGCCTTTTTTCGATGAGCTTGACGGCGCGAAGGCAGAGATCCTTCGTCTGCGCCGCGAAATTCTCTACAAAAACGGCACCTTCAAGTCACTTACCGAAAAAGAGAAAGAGACATCACAGCTTGTCATGTTTGCGGACAAGCTCCGCAGCAAGAAGAACAAAACGGACAAAAGCAAAAGACCGACGGATTTTCCGTCGGTCTTTTGCTTTTGCTGTATTCAGATAATATAATCGCAGTTTTCGGGTACTTTTATCAGGTCTGCTACCGTGACGCCGTCAAAAAATTCATTTGTCATCCGGCAATAATCGCGCCACATCGGGAGCGTACGGCAGTACGAGGCGCGCGGGCAGGGCGGTGCTCCCTCGGAAAGGCATGCTACAGGAGCGAGTTCTCCCTCTGTCAGCCGCAAAATCTCACCCACGGTATATTCTCCCGGCTCGCGGCAAAGCCGATAGCCGCCGCCCTTGCCGTGGATACCCTCAATAAGCGCTCCGCGTGCAAGCAGAGGCATGATCTTTTCGATATATTTGAGCGAAATCTCCTGTCTTTCCGCTATTTCGCGCAGCGGTATATATCTGCCGTTTCCGTGCTCCGCCAGATCTATCATGACTCTGAGGGCGTATCTTCCGCGTGTTGATATCATATCGATCTCTTTTCTTGCTTTTAAATTTGTCTGATGTTTTCCCTGTGATATCTCATTTGTTTAGCTCAGTCGGCAAAAAGTGGGGTGGAAAGATATCGGTCACCTGTATCGGGAAGAAGGACGACAATGGTCTTTCCCTCGTTTTCGGGCTTTTTCGCAAGCTCTATCGCAGCCCATACGGCGGCACCCGAAGAAATACCTACAAGCACGCCCTCACTTTTTCCTATCATTTTTCCTGTGGCAAAGGCATCCTCGTTTGACACAGGGATTATTTCATCATAAATCTTTGTATCGAGAACATCGGGAATAAATCCCGCACCGATGCCCTGTATCTTATGCGGACCCGCTACGCCTGTTGAGAGTACGGCGGATGATGCAGGCTCAACGGCAACGATCTTGACGGAGGGGATCCTTGATTTCAGATATTTTCCGACGCCTGTTATCGTTCCTCCCGTTCCGACTCCGGCAACAAAATAGTCAACCTTGCCATCTGTATCGTCATAAATTTCCGGACCTGTATGTTCAAAGTGCGCCTTCGGATTTGCAGGATTTACAAATTGCCCGGGGATGAAACTGTCGGGAATCTCTCGCGCAAGCTCTTCCGCCTTTGCTATGGCGCCCTTCATGCCCTTTGCGCCGTCGGAGAGAACAAGCTCGGCACCATAGGCTTTCATGAGCTGGCGTCGCTCGACAGACATCGTCTCGGGCATGACGATGATGATACGATAGCCTCTTGCAGCGGCAACGGAAGCAAGACCTATGCCTGTATTACCGGAGGTCGGCTCGATGATCACGGAGCCTTTCTTGAGAAGCCCTTTTTCCTCTGCATCGTCGATCATTGCCTTCGCCACTCTGTCCTTGACAGAGCCTGCGGGATTGAAATATTCGAGTTTTGCTATGATTTTGGCTTTCAGGCTGAGCTTTTCTTCGATATGTGTGAGCTCAAGAAGCGGTGTTTTGCCGATGAGCTCGTCGGCTGATTTATAGATTGCGGACATGATGATCCTCCTGTTTTTTGAAAATTTGTCGGTATTACCTACCAACATAGTGTGCAGATATTATAAAACGCCTTTCTTATTTTGTCAATAGTTTTACCGAAAAAAATTCGGAAATATTCTGCGAAACTCTCACAGCCTGTTTTTTTCGCTGCAGCTATTGATAATAACATAAAAATATGATATAAAATATATATCACGATAGAAAAAAACGAGGTGCCATGAAAAATCTAATTTTTGTAAACGGAACGATGGGCGCGGGCAAGACCGCGACGTGCAAGGAGCTGAGAGACATACTGAAGCCTGCCGTCTTTCTGGACGGAGACTGGTGCTGGGATATGCGCCCATTTACCGTTACCGAGGAAACAAAGTGTATGGTGATGGATAATATATGCCATCTGCTCGCAAATTTTTTGAAATGTTCGGAGTATAAAAATGTTATATTCTGCTGGGTAATGGATGAACAGAGCATCATTTACGATATTCTTGCGCGGCTTGAGCTGACCGATGTAAACTACAGGCTTTTTACCCTGCAGTTATCGGAGGATGCGCTGGAGAGGCATCTGCGCGCGGACGTGGAAAGCGGGCTGAGATGTGCGGATATTTTTGAAAGAAGCCGCAAAAGGCTGCCGTCCTATGAGAAGATGAATGGTACCAAGATAGATGTGAGCGAAATATCGGCGCGCGAAGCGGCGGAAAAGATTGCCCGCGAGATGGCAGTGAGGGAGAAGGAGCCTTCCTTTGAGACCGAACGGCTGATCCTGCGTCCTTGGCGTCAGAGTGACGCTCCTTGTCTCTACAAATATGCGCGCGATCCCGATGTAGGACCTGCCGCGGGATGGAATGTGCACACAAGCCTTGAAAACAGCAGGGAGATCATAGACAATGTTCTTTCGGCTCTCGGCACGTTTGCCGTCGTACACAAGGCGAGCGGAGAAGCGATAGGAAGCATAGGTATATTCAAAACTGATGCACAAAGTGCGGAGGAAGGCGAGCTTGAGGTCGGCTTTTGGATAGGAAAGCCTTACTGGGGACAGGGTCTCATTCCGGAGGCGGTTCATGCGCTTCTGTCCTATTGCTTTGGCCAGCTCGGATGTGGGCGTGTATGGTGCGGATATTTCGAGGGCAACGAGAAGTCGCACCGCTGTCAGGAAAAGTGCGGATTCTTGCCGCACCATACGGAAGATGTTTTTTGGAAGATCACGGGAGAAAACAAAAAAGTCAATTTCATGACGATAACAGCAGAGCGCTTTGCCTCGCTTGACAAAAGCGAAAAATGATCAAAAGCGGCGTTTTCCATGCAAATATTGATTCGGAGATTAGTATGAGAGACACAAGAGAAAAAATCTTACAAAAGGCGCTGAAGCTCTTTGCGGGAAACGGATATGAGGCTGTTTCCGTAAGCGAGATAGCGGGTGCTCTGGGAATCACCAAGGGCGCTCTCTACCGGCATTATATAAACAAACGCGATATTTTTGACAGTATCTTATCGGAGATGGAGCGCCGCGATGCCGAGAGAGCTGCCGCTTTTGACCTGCCGGAGGGGACACTTCATGATATGCCTGAAAAATACCGCGCGGCGTCCATGGAAAAGCTGATTGACTTTTGCAAAGCGCAGTTTGATTACTGGACAAGAGATGAATTTGCTTCCGATTTTCGCAAGCTGCTCACGATAGAGCAATACAGAAGCGATGAGATGATGTCTCTGTACAGACAGTATCTTGTGGGAGGTCCGCTCGGATACATAGAGGATCTGCTGTCCGCTATGGGATGTGACGGTCCGCTTGAAAAAGCGGAAAAGCTCTATGCGCACATGTTCTTTTGCTACAGTCTCTATGACAGCGAGAAGGATAAGGACGGTGTGCGTAAAGCACTTTTTGAGCGGCTCGATGACATGGCAGGAACTTTTCTGCCATAGAAAGGGTAGCGCAAGATGGAAAGAATCTTGATAGTTGACGGTCAAAAACTGCTTATACTGATGTTTTACTGCATGCCCGCGAGGATAACAAACGAAAAAGGCATATCGATCGGCGGGACGCTCGGCTTTGTCGGTGCACTGCTGAAAATTATCAGAATGACGTCACCGACGCATGTTGTCGTGCTTTTTGACAGCGAGACAAAAAACGGGCGTGGAGAGCTGAATCCCGAATATAAAGCCAACCGCACGGATTTTTCCGATATTCCAGAAGGAGAGACCCCGTTTTCACAGCTTCCGTATATCTATGCGGCGCTTGACTTCCTCGGAGTGGCTTACGCCGAAGCTGTGAACTGTGAGACAGACGACATCATCGCTTCCTATGTTTATACATACGGAGAGAAATGCAAGATCATCATATCTTCTTTCGACAGCGATTTCTTTCAGCTGATTTCCGAGCACGTATCGGTGCTTCGGTATCGCGGAAGGAATACTCTTATTTTTACGGATCAGACCGTGCGCGAAAAATTCGGCATAGAGCCATGCAGATACGCGGATTTCAAAGCTATGACGGGAGATACAGCCGATAATATCCGCGGTGCAGACAAAATAGGACCGAAAACCGCCGCGGAGCTTCTCCTGCAGTTCGGCTCTCTGGAATGTATCATAGAAAATGCGGATAGAATCTGTAAGCCGAGCATCCGGGCATCTGTTATGCAGAACGCCGAGCGGCTGAGGATGAATTATCGACTGATAAAGCTCGATTCGCATGCTGCCTTGCCCTATGAGAAGGAGAAACTGATATTTTCCGATGCAGGCAGGACGACGGGTGAGATTCTGCATGCTATCGGGCTGAAATAAAAATGAGCAGACGCTCCGTCTGCTCATTTTTATTTTCGATTTTTCAGAAAATTTCGCGCTTTACGCGGCAAAGCTCTGCAATGAAAGCAGAGTCAAGCTCCGTGAGCTTATAATCCTTGCGGCGGATGATGACATCCTTATATATCTTTTTGTTTTCATCGCAGGTGCGGCAAACAAGTCCATAGCGCTCGAGAAGCTTCGGCGGTATGGGGGACACCCACATGAACGTATCGGTATTTTCGGAGAGCAAATCAAATTGACTGCCGCGCTCGAAAACAAATATGCGCCGCTTTATATCAGGCAGCTCCTCTTTCTTGACCGCGTCTGTCGGAAGCGAGGGGACATAGGGATCTCCGTGTGCTATTTCTATATACTCGGCAAGGTCACTGAAGGCGATCTTTTCTTTCTTTGCAAGCGGCGAATCCTTGCTCATGACAAGCTCATAGGAAAATTCTGCGATAAGCTCATAACAGAGGCCCTTTTCTTCGAGCATTTCTTTATAATATTTATCGAAATTTTCCGCATAGCGCACGATGCCGAGCTTGTATTCTTCCTGGAGAATGTTTTTTATCGCCCGCATGGAGTTTGTTTCTTTATAGAAAAGCTCTATTTCTTCTTCCGATGCGAGTTGCTTTGAAAATGCGGCAAAGGCTTCCGAAATATAGCTTGCTCTCGGAACAGAGATGGAGAAGCGCTTTTTGTGCACCGTATTCTTGCTGAACATATGCTCGAGCGCATCTACTTGCTTTAAAATCGTTTCGGCATACGTCAGAAATGCCTCGCCGTCGGGCGTCAGACGCATTCCTCTGGCTGAGCGCTCAAAAATGGTCACTCCGAGTGAGGATTCAAGCTCCTTTATCGAACGGCTGAGGTTCGGTTGGTCTATATAGAGTTTTTCTGCCGCTTTGTTGATCGAGCCGCAGGCGGCAACCTCCGCGGCATATTTTAGATACAAAAGATTCATATAGTCTCCTTTCCGATATTATTCTGTGCCGAAATGCGATTTATAAACAGTTATTTCAGAAGCCCGTATTTTTTTATTACGCGGCTCAGCTTTTCGCCTATCGGCTTAGCGAGCAGCAGAAGAAAAATTACATTGGAAACGGCATAGATGAGCAGTACAATGCCCGATGAGGCGACGGCAGCAAGATAACGGGCAAAGGAAAAATCTTCCCACCAGAGCACCGTCCAGATATCCATGACGAGCGAATAGAATATTCCTGCGAGCGCCCCGAAAATCGCAAGCGCGATTTTGTTTTTCTTTAAAAGCTCTCCGAGCAGGGCGGCAAAAAGTCCGATAAGTCCCCACGCAAACATTTGAAACGGAGTCCACGGACCCTGACCGAAGAGAATATTGGACAGGATCGCCGAGAGAGCTCCGCAGAGAAAACCCGACTGCACACCGAGGTACATGCCTGTGATGATGACTATTGCCGCTACGGGCTTGAAATGGGGAAGTGCCGCAAAAGCAAATCTGCCGAGCACGGAAAGCGCCGTCATGACGGCAAGTATAACCGAAAGCTGAATATTGCCGTCTTTTTTTTCAAACGTGATAAAAAAAGGAATACAGGAAAGCAAAGCCGTGCATATGGATATGGGGAGATACGCTTTTTCTCCGAAAGCGAAAATGCCGACGGCAATGCAAAGAGGGATCATCAGAAAAAATACGATATACGAAAAAGCGGATTTGAGCTTCATATTTATTTCGCGCCTCCTGCGAGGAAAACGACATCATCGACCGTGACTGCATTTTCAAAGATGCCGCGTGATATGCGGCTCGCTGCCGTGGTATAGAAATCGTTTCCGCTGAAAAATCTGCGCGGAGAGGTGGGAGAGATGATTTCGCCGTCAAAGAAAAGCGCACATCTGTCTGAGGCGATGGCGGCAAATTCTGTATCGTGCGTGACCATGATGACGGTTACGCCGTCGTTTTTCAGACGGAAGAGAAGTTCTTTCAGCATCAGCTTGGCATGCGCATCTATCCCTTTCGTAGGCTCGTCGAGGAGCAATATTTTCGGCTCCGACAAAAGAATTTTCGCAAGTGCGCATTTTTGTGCCTCTCCGCCTGACAGATCATATGGGTGCTTTTCCGCAAGGGAGAATATGCCGAGTTTTTCCTTCATATCGCGTATTTTTTCCTCCGCTTGTCCTGCCGGATATCCGAGTGCGCGGCACATATCCCGAAGCTCCTCTGCGACGCTTTTTTTCAGAAAGACATCGCGTACATCCTGCGGCAGGAGAGCTACATTGTGAAAATGCAGTTCGCGACCGCTGTATTCTTTTATATTTTTGCCGAGGATCTTAATTTTCCCGCGATACGGCTTGTCTATTCCGCTCATGACCTTCAGAGCGGTCGTTTTTCCCGCGCCGTTTCCGCCGAGGAGAGAGAAGAACTCGCCGCTTTTCACCGAAAGACACGTGCCGCGCAGAACGTCAGGCGCATTTTTCTCATAACGGAACCAGACGTTTTTCATTTCAAGTGCGATATCGCACTCCTTTTCCTCATTCTCGGATAGAGAAGCACCGATGGGCAGATCGAGTGAGGAAAGAAAACCTCTGCCTTCGCGAACGGTAAGCGGTGCTTTATCTGCAAACTTACTATTCCGAAGTGAGGAATATATTCTTGAAGCGGAGGGGAAGCCCGCGGCAACAGAATGGGAGCCGAGCTTTTCGCAGATATCCCGAGGGGAGCTGAGGGCGAGTATTTTGCCATTCTCCATCACAGCCACGCGGTCGGCTATCGGGAATAACTCCTCCAGCCGGTGCTCTGCCATGATGACCGTGACGCCGAGATCGCGGTTCAGTTTACAGACAGCCGTTATGAAATTTGATGCGGCGACGGGATCGAGCTGAGCCGTCGGTTCATCAAGCAAGAGCAGCTTAGGCGAGAGAGCCATGCCCGAGGCGAGCGAAAGGAGCTGCTTCTGTCCGCCGGAGAGAGAAGCGGTATCCCTCCGAAACCATGAATCAATGCCGAAATATCCCGCCATCTCTCCCGCACGCATACGTAGTTTTTCGCTCGGACAGCCGAGGCTTTCCATACCGAAGGCAAGCTCATGCCAGACCTTGTCCGTAACGATCTGAGACTCGGGATTCTGCATGACGTAGCCTATATCAGAGGCAAGGGAGCGCGTGTCAAGCTCTCCGTGCGGCTTTCCGCAAAAGAGGATATCGCCGCTCATGCTTCCGACAGGGGCAAGTTCGCGTTTTATCAGACGCAGGAGCGTTGTTTTCCCGCAGCCCGATTCTCCGCAGAGCACGACAAATTCGCCCTCGCGCACGGAAAACGAAATGTTTTCGAGCGCGGGTTTTTCAGCCTCCGGATAGGAGAAACTCAGATTTTTGACCGTAAGTATTTCCAACGAAATGCCTCCTTAGTCTCAAAGATAAAAGGAAAAAGCGAAAGTGCCGCGAATGTCGCATAAAGGCAGACGGCAACGAATGAAAAATCAATTTTTGCCACCCGCGGATAAAACGAAAAAGTGAATATTCCCAGATTGATGCCGATAATGGATACCGCGATAAGAGCGACGGTACAAAATGAGAGGACAGTATCGCCTGCGGTAAAGCGGAATGGTGCAAATTTTGTTCTGCCGGGCAGACCGTAGCCGCGAGCCTTCATGGAGGAGCTTGTTTCTGCGGTACCTTCGAGCGCCCACGTAACAAGCGCTGAGAATATCCGAGCATTGACGAAGAGCTTTGCCACGAAGCCTTTTTCGGAATAATAGCCCATTGCCTTTTGAGCATCAGAAAGTTCTTTCCATTTACGCCTGAAAAGCGGAAGAAAACGAAGAGACATCGTCAGAACGAGCGATACCTTCGGCAGTACTCCGCCGAAAACACAAATGAGTTTGTCTGAGGACATTACGGCGGAAAAGCATTTGCACCATATCATCACGGCTATCATGACAGCGGCAATATCTGCGCCGTACAGGATCGCTTCCAGCGTGACGGGATTGCCGTTCATAAAGAAAAGCGGTGTCGCACCATTATGCGAAAAAAGCGGATTTGCAAGAGAAAGCAGGATGAACAGCGCAAAGAAGAATGTGATATCGGATAAAAATTTTCTACCCTGTATCATCGCGCAGAAAAGGATCCCTCCGAGAAGAGAAATACCGACCGCAATGGGATTTGTGATAAATACGGTTACGAGAATCACAGACATCAGATAAAGAAAGGCGGAAAGGGGATGAAACTGTCCGAAGGCAAGAAATTTCTCATTCATTTCCAATTCCTCCCTCAGGTAAATTTCCGATATCGTGACCGAGGTCACAGGAATAAACAAATTCAATCACGTCACCGTCGGAAAGTGTATATTCCGCACATCCGCAGGACGGGAATTCGTCGTTTACCTGAAACATCCAACCCGACAGCGGTCCGCATGAATATTCATAGAGGTAATTTATGCCGGCAATATACAGAACACCGATCGAATTTTTATTCCCGCCACGATATTCCATCTGAATCTTGTTATATCGCAGGAC
>URUL01000003.1 GCA_900551005.1 uncultured Ruminococcus sp.
CAAAGGCAGTAATATGCCCGCAGCGGAAACACTTCCCTCTCCCATAGCTCCGATAACGGATGCGGCGGCACTGAAAACAAGCAGGCAGACAACATCGTCCAGCGCCACGCCCTGAAGCAGTATGCTTACGAATTTTCCTCTTGCATGGTACTGATTTATCGTCATCATCGTGCTCGCGGGAGCCGTTGCCGTCGCGATAGCCCCGAGCAGGAGCGAAAGACCGAGGTCGAGCCCGAAGACAAAATACATCACGGCAAAAACTATCGCACCCGCGAGCAGAGCCTCCAGCACCGTTATAACAATAACGCCCCAGCCTGTCTCACGCAAAGTATCCTTCTTGAAAAATCTGCCGACACCGAACGCGATGAAAGCAAGCGCGATATCGCTGAAGAAGCTCATGCCGTTTATTATGCGCATTGGTATGAGATTGAGCAGATGCGGACCGATGATGATGCCGGCTATTATGTATCCGCTGACATTCGGCAGCCTGAGCAGCTTTGTTATTCGTGTCATCAGAAAGCCCGCGAGCAAAAGTATGGCTAAAGATAAAAGAATTGCCGTTCCGTCCGGCAATTTTTCGAGTATGCAATCAAACATTTTTTGGAATATGCCTTTCTTAATATATAAATCAAAAACATACCGCCCGAAAACGGTATGAGACGATAATCTGTTTTAAATAATATGGTCTTGACTTTCTTTTGATAATATGATACAATACTTTTTACATAAATGCAAATTATTTATTTTTGGATTGTTATAAATTTTAATTATATTGGAGGAAATCATGCTCGATATAAAACTCGAAACCTTGCTCACCGTGAATGAAAAAAAGAGCTTTACCAAGGCGGCGGAGGAGCTTTCGCTGACTCAGCCTGCCGTGAGCCATCATATATCCATGCTTGAGGAAGATCTGAAAATAAAAATTTTTCACAGGAGCAGAGGCGAGATAAAACTAACGCCCGAAGGAGAAATCGCCGTAAAATATGCCAAGCGTATCAAAGCGCTTTACGCCAAGATGCAGCAAGAGATAGCCGATGAAGAAAAGCATATGACAAAGATTCGCGTCGGCATCACGCATACCTCGGAGAGCAATATCATAGCTGAGGTTTTGGCGAAATACGGAAATCAGATCAGCGGTATAAGCATAACAATAATTACTGATTCTATAAATAATCTTTATGATATGCTGATCAATTACGAGCTGGATATCGCCATAGTCGAGGGAAATATCAATGATTCCCGCATCAGCGCACGCCTACTCGATACCGACTATCTCGTCTGTGTCATGTCCAATAATAACCCTCTGGCAAAGAAGAATACGGTCACGCTCGCCGATATCAAAAAAGAGAAGATGATACTGCGTCTGCCCAATTCAGGCACACGAAATCTTTTTGTTTCACATCTGGAGAGCATCGGCATGAGCATAGATGATTTCAATATTGTGCTCGAGGTTGACAATATCGCGACGATAAAGGATCTTGTCCGAAAAGATCTCGGAGTTTCCATCCTGGCGCACAGTGCCTGCATGGACGAACTGAAAAAAGGCAAAATAACGGCGCTTCCGATAGAAAATCTCAGCATGATACGCGGTATAAATCTGCTTTATCATAAGGATTTCGGCCATGATGATATCATACGTTCCATAACAGAGCTATATAATGATACCGCAAAGATATACAGATAAGATTCTGCAGAGCTATTGATTTATTTTCTTCCTTGTGATAATATATAGGCGGAAAGAAATCGAAAGGGAAAAACGAATGAAAACGATAAAAAGCTTTCAGGTAAATCATAATTATATAAAAGAAGGCTTATATGTTTCCCGCATGGACGGGGATATAACCACATACGATATACGCACACGAAGACCGAATATGGGCGATTATATGGACAATATCACAATGCATTCCGTCGAGCATATGATAGCGACATATGTGAGAAACGGGAAGTATGGAGAAAACGTCATCTATTTCGGCCCGATGGGATGCAGAACGGGCTTCTATCTTCTTACAAGAGGACTGACAAACGAGCAGGCGCTCGAGCTGCTTACCGATGCTCTGGAAAGGACCGTGGCGCATAAGGGAGAGGTTTTCGGCGCTACCCGCGAGCAATGCGGAAATTACAGAGAGCTCAGTCTTGATGCGGCAAAATGCGAATGTGAGAGATTTCTGGCGGTGCTTCGCTCTGAGCCTGTCACATTCAGTTATCCGGAGGAATCATAAATGATAGGGATCATAGGTGCACTTGGTATAGAAACGGCAGAGCTCTCGGCGGCGATGACAGAGAGGCAGAGCGAGAGGATAGCGGGCATGGAATTCGTCTGCGGGAAGCTGGACGGCAGGGATACTGTCGTCGCCACGTGCGGTCCGGGCAAGGTTTTTGCCGCCGCCTGCGCCCAGGCGATGATATTGCGCTATTCTCCCACGCTTGTCATAAACAGCGGCGTGGCGGGTTCTCTTTCGCCGAAGCTTCATATAGGCGATGTCGCCATAGCCGAGCGCGTCTGCCAGCATGATATGGATACGTCCGCTTGCGGGGATCCCGTGGGCATGGTATCCGTCGTGAATATGACATATTTCCCCTGTGACGCAAGAGCGGTATCTGCGGCAGAAAAGGCGGCGCGTAATATGGGACTGAATTATCAGACGGGCATCATCGCGACAGGCGACCGCTTCATCGCAAGCACGGAGGACAAAAAGCGCATAACAGAGCGTTTCTATGCGATATCCTGTGAGATGGAGGGCGGTGCCATCGGGCACACCTGCTACATAAACGGTGTTCCGTTTTTCGTTCTCCGTGTCATGTCGGACGAGGCGGACGGGGGCGCTCCCGATAATTTCGAGGAATATGCCCGCTTTGCCGCCGATAAATCCACAGCGATCATCAAGAGCATCATAAAAGAAATATAATAAATTCCGAAATACAAAAATGAGGGCAAAAAATGAGAGCATATGAAAGGTTTTTGAAATACGTTGCTTTTCCTACGATGTCCGATCCGGAAAGCGAGAGCGTTCCGTCCACGAAAAAGCAACTTGCATTGGCAGAGGCGCTGGCAGAGGAACTTCGGGAGCTGGGGCTTTGTCATGTCGAAATAAGTGAATACGGATATGTTTACGCTGCACTTCCTGCAAACTGCGACAAGAAGCTACCGACGATAGGCTTTATTGCACATATGGATACCTCGAGTGAGGCGGCTGATGAGCCTATCCGCGCGCGCATCGTAAAATATGCCGGCGGAGATATACTGCTGAATGAAGAAAAGGGCATCTACATGCGCACCGCCGACTATCCGTATCTTGCGGACTACGCAGGCGATGAACTGATCGTGACCGACGGCACAACGCTTCTCGGTGCCGATGACAAGGCGGGTATCGCTGAGATAATGACGGCTTTGGAAAAGCTGACAGAGAAAAATATACCGCACGGGGAGATAAAAATAGCTTTTACGCCCGATGAGGAGATAGGAAAGGGCGCAAATCACTTCGATGTGAAGCGCTTCTGCGCGGATTATGCCTATACAGTGGACGGCGGAGCGCTCGGCGAGCTGGAATATGAAAATTTTAATGCGGCAGGCGCCAAAGTTACGATAAACGGCATTTCCATTCATCCCGGCAGTGCCAAGGGGAGAATGAAAAATGCCATACTCATAGCGAACGAATTCAATTCATTCCTGCCGGAAGACGAGATCCCGGCAAAGACCGAGGGCTATGAGGGCTTCTTCCATCTCTATCATATGGAGGGAGAAACCGAGAAGGCTGTGATGAAATACATTATCCGCGACCATGACAGCGACAGCTTTGCACATCGCAAGGAGCTCATGAAGGCGGCGGGCGATATGATAAACCGCATTTACGGCGACGGAACCGCCGCGGTGGAGATCAAGGATTCCTACCGCAATATGCGCGAGATGATAGAGCCGTGTATGTATATCGTTGACCGCGCCAAGAAGGCGATGGCGGACTGCGGTGTCACGGCAAAGATCGTTCCGATACGCGGAGGCACAGACGGCGCAAGACTCTCATTTATGGGTCTGCCTTGCCCGAATCTCTGCACGGGCGGAGAAAATTTCCATTCCAGATTTGAATTTGTGTCTGTTTTTGCCATGGATAAAATTTCCGATATTATAGCAAAGATAGCAGAAAACCTCGTTTGTGACTGAGGCGGAGGCGTATAGATGAATATTGTTATAATAGGTGCCGGCAAAGTAGGCGATTCCATCTGCGAGCAGCTTTCCCGGGAAGGGCATGATGTCACGCTTATCGATAAGGATGCAGGCGTACTCGGAACGGCATCCAATCATCTCGATATCATGTGCATCGAGGGCGACGGTGCCATGCGCTCCACGCTGACGGAAGCGGGCGTGGAGCATACAGACCTCGTGATCGCCTGTACAAACAGTGATGAGACGAATATGCTTTCCTGTCTGATGGCAAAAAAGCTCGGCGCACGGCGTACGGCAGCTCGCGTGCGCAATCCCGAATACTACAAGCAGATAGACTTCATCAAGAATGACCTCGGTATAGATGTGGCAATCAATCCCGAGTTTATCACGGCGGAGGAGATCTGCCGCGTATTTATCTTTCCGGCGGCGCTGAAAATAGAGGTTTTTGCCCGCGGCAGAGCCGAGCTTGTGGAATTTAAAATAGACAACGGCAGTCCGCTCGACGGCATTACGCTCTTGGAGCTGTCACGAAAGTTTAAGGTAAAGGTGCTCGTTTGTGCGGTTCAGCGTGGGGATGAGGTTTTTATCCCGAAAGGCGATTTCCGCCTCCTCGAGGGAGACAGAATCCATGTTTCCGCCTCTCATAAGGATATAGAGGGCTTTCTGCGTGCTATCGGCGGCTTCCGCGAAAAGGTAAAGAATTCGATGATCGTCGGCGGCGGCAGAATCGGTTATTATCTCGCGGAGCTTTTGCTCGCGGCGGGGATACATGTCAAGATCATAGAGCGTGATGAGGCTTTTTGCAATACGCTCGCCGCGGCAATGCCCGAAGCTGCCGTCATAAACGGCGACGGAACCGACCAGAAGTTGCTTTTTGAAGAGGGCATAGAGCATGCGGATTCATTTGCCGCGCTTACCGGCATTGATGAAGAGAATATGGTCATTTCTCTTTTTGCACAGAGCAGCGGTGTTGATAAGATCGTGACAAAGATAAACAGGGATTCCTATATCGATATGGCGAGCAAGATGGGCATTGACTCCATTGTTTCGCCGAAGGATGTGACCTCCAGCCGCATGGTGAGTTATGCTCGCGCCATGGAGAATACCGTCGGCAGCAGTAATGTCGAAAATATGTATAAGATACTCGGCGGAAGTGTAGAGGCATTGGAATTTATCATACGTGACAGCGACGCTTTCTATATAGGAAAACCGCTGAAGGATCTTCGCTTAAAGGAAAATTCGCTTATCGGCTGTATCGTGAGAAACAGAAAATCTGTCATTCCGAACGGCGATACGCAGATACAGCTCGGGGATAGTGTTATCCTCGTCACAACCGACAGCAGATTCAATGATCTGAAGGATGCTTTTAATATATGAATTATAAATCAGTCTGTAATATTGTTTGCAGGATGCTTGCCGTAGAAGCGGCATTGCTTCTGATTCCCGCAGGCGTTTCTCTCGCTTACGGTGAGTTGCGGAGCTTCTTTTGCTTTCTGATAACGGCGGGAATCATCGCCGTTGTCAGCGTGCCTGCAATCATCGCATGCCGAAAGGGAGGCGGACACTCACTCTATGCCAAGGAAGGGCTGGCTACCGTTTCGCTGGCATGGATCCTCTGGTCGGCTTTCGGTGCGCTTCCTTTCGTTTTGGATGGCTGCATACCGAATTATATCGATGCGCTCTTTGAGACGATATCGGGTTTTACGACGACGGGCGCGACGATCCTTGGCGATATCGAGGCGCGTTCCCACGGCATGCTTTTCTGGCGAAGCTTTACGCACTGGATAGGCGGTATGGGAGTGCTTGTATTTGTTATGATGATCGTGCCGCTTTCCGATGACCATTCCATGCTTCTTATGCGTGCGGAAATGCCCGGTCCCTCGGTTGGCAAGCTCGTGCCGAAGGGAAAATCCACGGCGAAGATACTCTATCTGATCTATATCTGCATGACCCTCGCGGAAATAGTATTTCTGCTTTTCGGCGGAATGAGCGTTTTTGACGCCTTCATTCACGCTTTCGGAACGGCAGGTACGGGTGGCTTTTCCTCCTATAATGCCAGCGTAGCACATTTCGACAGTCTCTATATAGAGATGGTAATAGCTGTATTCATGCTCCTCTTCGGAATCAATTTCAATATTTATTTTCTCATTCTCATTCGCAGGATCAAAGGAGTGATGAAAAATGAGGAATGGAAGGTTTATCTCGGAATTACTGCCATAGCGACAGGCATTATCGCGATTGCCACCTTTACTTATTACGGCGCTTTTGGTGTTTCACTCCGATATGCCTTCTTCCAGGTGTCATCGTTTATTACGAGCACGGGATTTGTGAGTGCCGACTATACGGCATGGCCATCGATCTGCCGAGCGGTGATTCTTCTGCTGATGGTAATAGGCTCCTGCGCCGGCTCCACGGGCGGAGGCTTGAAGGTTTCCCGTGCCATCATTCTTTTCAAGGGGCTTAAAAAAGAGATCAATCAGATGCTTCATCCGAAAGCTGTTTCCCATGTCAAAACAAACGGCACCATAGTCGATAACAAGGTGGTAAAAAGTGCGGCAATCTATTTCTTTACGCTCGCCACGCTCATCTGCCTTTCCGCTTTTGCAATTTCAATCGACAATCTGAGCTTTGAAACAAATTTTACGGCGGTGCTCTCCTGTATCGGAAATACGGGCCCCGCTTATGGCGCGGCGGCGAGCAACTATGTGTGCTTTTCATGGTTTTCCAAAATCATTCTTTCGCTCGATATGCTTTTCGGCAGACTGGAGATTTTTCCGCTTCTGATTGCACTCAATCCGGGCGTATGGAAGAAAAAGTTCTTTTAATAAAGCAAAACAGGAACGCAAAAGCGTTCCTGTTTTGTACTGTCGGAAAGCAGAAATTATTTATGTCTTATTGTACTTTTGCATGACCAAAAGTACCAAAAGTCATCTAAGACGTTCCCTCTTAGATATCTCCCTGACAGTTCCCACTTTACCAAAGCGCGCTCAGCGCCTTGGCTCTGTCAGCGCACAGACTTCGTACACGCCCGCCACACCTTTATATGCGGGCGTGGAACCAGCGCATACGCGAATCTGCTCGATTCTTTCGTGTGATGTGTTTGCACGCGTGGTATAGAGAAAGCCATGGGGGGAGACAGACTTGAATTTTTTGCTTGACTTATTTATCGCACTCGCTTGCCACGCACGCTTCCTGCGACTCAGTCGCGTATGCGGAAGGAGTTCAAAAGAGGAATGCCTTCCTCTTTTTGTCCTTTTCGTACTTTTCGGACAGGCGAAAAGTACTTTGTGCTCCATGTACTTTTGCATGACCAAAAGTACCAAAAGTCATCTAAGAGGTTCCCTCTTAGAAATCTCCCTGTCCTTTCCCGCTTTGCCAAAGCGCGAACAATATACACCCTCCTGTGCGAACATATCGAGTGAATCATCCGACTGTTGGCAAAGGCAGAAGTGCAGGCTCAAATGCAAAGGTGTCTGCTCGACTTTGCTCTGTGCCATGCCGATATACGGCAGGGGTTCCCGCCTTGCCAAAGCGCGCTCAGCGCCTCGGCTCTGTCAGCGTACAGACTTCATGCACGCCCGCCACACCTTTATATGCGGGCGTGGAACCAACGCATACGCGAATTTGCTCGATTCGTTCGTGTGATGTGTTCGCACGCGTGGTATAGAGAAAGCTATGGGGAGAGACGGACTTGAATTTCTTGCTTTGCCCACTGCCCACACTCGCTTGCCACGCAATACTCCCTGCGACTCGGTCGCGTATGCGGAAGGAGTTCAAAAGAGGAAAGCTTTCCTCTTTTTGTCCTTTTCGTACTTTTCGGACAGGCGAAAAGTACATGGTGCTTTTTTGTTACTTTTCGGACAGGCGAAAAGTACCCCATGTTTCATTGTTCCTTTCATATAAAATAATAAGCAGATATTTTTTTGACAAACTGATAAAGCCCTTCATGCAATGCATGAAGGGCTCTTGCGTGCCGAAAAATACGGCATAGAATTTTTATTGCTCAGCCGATGGCAGGATGATCTGCGCGCTGCCGTCAGTAACAAATGTTTTGGGGAGCTCGCCGTTCCAGCTTTCAAGATATTCGATGTACTTGAGATAATTGGAAATAACGCTTATTTCTTCAAACGATTTGCCTGCAAAGTCGATATCGTATTCTACCGTATCGCCGTTTGCTGTTTCTTTTATCGAGAAGCCGAGCATGCGGGCAATCTCTACGGATTTCAGCTTTATGGCGCGCGCTTCCGCAGTTGCTATGGCAAGCGCTGCCTCAGCATTACCTTCTGCTTTGGCTACAGCTGCCTGTGCCGCGAGCTTGGAAACCTCCAGCTCCTTTTCCGCTTCGATAACGGCTTTTTCCTTTTCATATTCAGCCTTGAGCTTTTGCTGTTCGGCTATCATCTTTTCCTCTACCGTATTTTCAAAGGCGTCGGAAAAATCGATATTTGTCAGTACGACTGTTGTTATATTGACATAGTAATCTGCCGATATGGCGTTCTTGATCCCCTCTTCTATCATGGGGGAAACCGTGGAACGCGTTTCGATGATGTTCATCGCAGATTTTTGCGAAAGAACGGTCTTTGCCTTGTCTATCGAAACAGACTGTATACGGTTTGAGAGGTGCTCGAGATTGCCGTAATTATTGATGATATCGATGACATGCTCGGGCTGGATCTGATACTGAACGACCATTTCTATTTCCATCGTCTGTGCATCGCTCGAATAAGCGGCGGCTTTTATATCCTCCTGCTGAACAGTAAGGTCATATGTAACATATTCGCGTGTGAGCCAGAAGTCAAAATATATGCCCGATGTGCGTGTATCGACCGGTTTACCGAATTCCTTGACTACGGCGATGGTACCTGCGTCAACGGTGCGTATGCTGGCGGGTACGATGATAAGCACAAGCAGAAGCGCGATGGCAATAATGCCTGCGACTCTGTTTTTACCTTTTAATTTACCGGTATTTGAATAAGCATCTCCGCTTGTGATCTTCTTGGCATTTACACCGATTACAGCGAGGCACAAAACAATCCCGATGACGAGAATCACACCTAAAAAGAATGAAAAGAACATTGCAATTCCTCCGAATATAAAATATTTTTTGTTTCTGTTCGGATGGCAACCCCGCGGAGAAGCGATCCTCATAGAAGAGCTTTATCGACAAAAAAATGCCGATAAGCTTTTTGCTTACCGGCGCTGTATTCTCGAGTTTCAGGCTCAGTAAGAAAAGCTACTTACATAAGTCTCAGTTTTTCATGTAAAGCCAGCGCAAAGCGCGAATGTTGACTTCACAGCGAAAAAATCGCTTCTTACTCCCCTATGTATTTTCAGTATACCACGGTTTATGTAAAATGTCAATATATTTACAAAAAATATTCTAATGGATACAAAAAAACGGCGCATTATCAATGCGCCGCAGTTTGTATATTCGATAAAATTTGCTGTCGGCAGAGTAATGAAGCTTTTTATGCTTCTGCCGGTGCTGCATTTTCTTCCGTTTTCTCGGAGCAGCTGCTCGAGAGTAGCGTCACTTTGTTTTTGGAAACGGTGAGTAGACCTCCGCCGATGCGAAGGGATTTTTCTGTTCCGTCATCAAGCTCGAAACGGCAGACGCACGGCTGAACAGATGTCACGAAGGGGGCATGGTTTGCCAATATCGCGAGATCACCCTCAGCGCCGCGCAGAGAGAGAAAGACCACTTCTCCGGAAAATATATTTCCGTCGGGAGATGCTATAGTCAGCGAAAATTTCTTCATCTCTTTATTCCTTCCGCTTTCTTTCGCGCATCGTCTATCGTTCCGACAAAGAGAAATGCGGATTCCGGCAGATCATCATGCTTGCCCTCGAGTATCTCGCGGAAGCCTCGTATCGTTTCCGAGAGAGGAACATACTGTCCCTCAAAGCCGGTGAATTTTTCGGAAACGAAGAACGGCTGAGAGAGGAAGCGCTGAATTTTTCTTGCCCGGGAAACGAGCAGCTTATCTTCATCGGAAAGCTCATCCATACCCATGATCGCGATGATATCCATGAGTTCTTTATATCTCTGGAGAACACGCTGAACCTCACGCGCCACCCGATAGTGCTCTTCGCCAAGGACATCGGGAGAGAGAATACGGCTGGAGGATTCCAGCGGGTCTACGGCAGGGTAGATACCCTGAGAGGCAATATTTCTCGAGAGGACCGTTGTCGCGTCGAGATGTGCGAAGGTCGTGGCAGGGGCAGGGTCGGTGAGGTCGTCCGCAGGTACGTAAACAGCCTGAACGGAGGTTATGGAGCCCTTTTTGGTGGAGGTTATTCTTTCCTGCAGAGCGCCCATTTCGTTTGCCAGAGTAGGCTGATAGCCGACGGCGGAGGGCATACGCCCGAGCAGAGCGGAAACCTCGCTTCCTGCCTGCGTAAAGCGGAAAATATTATCGATGAAGAGAAGCACATCCTGTCCTTCCTTATCGCGGAAATATTCCGCCATGGTAAGACCCGAGAGCGCCACACGCATACGCGCACCGGGCGGCTCATTCATCTGACCGTAGACAAGCGATGTATTCTTCAAAACTCCCGATTGCTTCATTTCGTTATAGAGGTCATTTCCTTCGCGGGTGCGTTCTCCGACGCCCGTAAATACGGAAAGACCGCCATGCTGTTTTGCCACGTTATTGATAAGCTCCATGATGAGGACCGTCTTGCCGACGCCGGCACCGCCGAAAAGACCAATCTTGCCGCCTTTGGAATACGGACAGATAAGGTCTATTACCTTGATCCCTGTTTCCAGTATCTCGGTGGAGGTGGAAAGCTCGCAGTAATCGGGTGCCGAACGGTGAATGTCCCAGCGCTCCTCGGTTATCACGGGCTCTCCATTGTCAACGGTCTCGCCGAGCACATTGAATATTCTGCCGAGCGTCTCTCTGCCTACGGGAACACTGATCGCCTTCCCCGTATCGACGGCATCTGTGCCGCGGCAAAGCCCGTCGGTAGAAGCCATGGCGATACATCTTGCTGTATTATCGCCTATATGCTGTGCCACCTCGACTGTGAGCATGCGCTCGCCGATCTTTATTTCAAGCGCATTGTTTATTGCGGGAAGCTCACCGTTTGTAAAATGAACGTCCACGACAGGTCCCATGACCTGGCTTACTTTTCCGATATGAGGATTTGCCAAATTTTATCAGTCCTCCTTCTTTATTCGCCGCTCCCGGCGACGATCTCTGTGATTTCCTGAGTGATTGCGCTTTGACGCGCGCGGTTGTATTCCAGCTGGAGAGCATCGATCATTTCCTGCGCGTTCTTGCCAGCGCTGTCCATTGCTGTCTTGCGCGAAGCTATTTCGCATGCGAAGCTCTCGCGTACAGCCGCCATGATCTTGCCTGCGACGTATTCGGAGGCGATGGCGTTGAGAACGGTAAGCTCGTCCGGCTCGAATATCATACCCGAAGCCTCTACGTGCTTTTCCGCCGTGAAGGGCAGTATCCATTTCACCTCGACCTCACGGACGAGCAGAGAAATATATTTCGTGCAAACGATGCCGAGCCTGTCAAATTTTCCGGCGCCAAAATCCGCACAGAGCTCATTTGCCATGGCGATGGCTTCCTCTGCCGAAAAACGCTCGGCACTGACGGCTTCCTTGCCGTAGCGGTCGCAGGCACGCTTGCCTATCGGTATGACCTCGGCATCGGGGTAATCGCGCATGAAACGGAATACATTCGCATTGTATCCGCCTGCCAATCCGCGGTCTCCCGCTATGACGATCAGGCGAGTTCTGTCGCCGCTTGCTCTCATGTAAACGCTTTTTTTACATTCGCTTCCGGATGTGAGTGCGGACATGGCACTGTCGAGTGCAGCGGCGTATTCACGGGCATTTTTCATCGCTTCGCCGGAGCGACGAAGCTTTGAGGAGGCGACAAGCTCCATTGCTTTTGTCAGATGAAGAGTGGAATCAACACTTTTTATGCGCGTGCGCAGACTTTTTATATCCGCTCCCATGCGCTCACCTCTTTATTTTGATTTCGCCGAGCAGAGCTATCAGTGCTTCCTCATCAGCCTTTTCAAAATAGCCCTCTTCAAACCGATAAAAAAGAGCAGGGGCATCGGTTCTCAGCTTTTCATATAGCTTCTCTTCATATTCCGCAACCTTGGATACGGGTATATCATTGAGGAAGCCGTTTGTAACGGCATAGATGATGGCAACCTGACAGCCGACGGCAACAGGAGCATTTCTCTTCTGCTTCAGGACCTCGACGATTCTTTCTCCGAGAGCAAGGCGCGCCTTGGTATCGGCATCGAGATCGCTTCCGAACTGTGAGAAGCTCTGAAGCTCGCGATACTGCGAATAGAGGAGCTTGAGCTCGCCCGAAACCTTTTTCATGGACTTGAGCTGAGCCGAGCCGCCGACACGGCTGACGGATATGCCCGGGTTGATAGCAGGCATGATGCCGGCATGGAAAAGCTCTGTCTCAAGGAAAATCTGACCGTCTGTTATCGAAATGACATTTGTCGGGATATATGCGGAAACGTCGCCCGCCTGTGTTTCTATGATGGGGAGTGCCGTTATCGAGCCGCCGCCGTATTCGGGAGCGACACAAGCCGCACGTTCCAGCAGTCTGGAATGGAGATAGAATACGTCTCCCGGATAAGCTTCTCTGCCGGGCGGACGGCGAATAAGCAGGGAAAGTGCGCGGTATGCCAAGGCATGCTTGGATAAATCGTCATAAACGATGAGTACATCCTTGCCCTGCTCGCGGAAGTATTCCGCCATGGCACACCCTGAATACGGAGCTATATACTGCAAAGGAGCCGATTCCGAAGCGGAAGCGGAAACGATGATCGTATATTCCATGGCACCGCAGCGTTCCAGCTCGTTTGCTATGCGGACGACGGATGTGTTCTTCTGACCTATGGCAACATAAATGCAGATCACACCCGTATTTTTCTGATTGATGATCGTATCGATGGCGATTTCTGTTTTACCTGTCTGGCGGTCGCCTATGATAAGCTCTCGCTGACCTCTGCCGATCGGTATCATGCTGTCTATCGCCTTGATTCCCGTCTGAAGAGGAACGCAGACGCTTTTTCTTTCTATAATGCCGGGGGCATCGGCTTCTATCGGGCGGGTATCTTTACATACAACGGCGCCCTTGCCGTCTATCGGCTCACCGAGTGCATCGACAACTCTGCCGAGTAACGCTTCGCCCACGGGAACGGATACGACCTTGCCCGTGCGCTTTACCGACGTACCCTCGCGGATATCGTTTTTATCGGAAAGAACAGCTATGGAGACGGTTTCCTCCTCAAGGTTCTGCGCCATGCCGAAGCTGCCGTCCTCAAATTCCACCAGCTCACCCGACATGCAGTTGCGAAGTCCGTATACGCGGGCAATACCGTCGCCGACGAGCACGACGGTGCCTGTTTCCGTCATTTCGGCACGCGAGCGGTAGTTGCGTATCTGTTCTTTTATGATACTGCTTATTTCAGATGTATTTACGCTCATTTTTCTATCACTTCCTTTACCTTGTCAAGCTTGCTTCTCAGGCTTCCGTCTATTACGGCACCGTCGGATTTCACGATAATGCCGCCTAAAACAGAGGGATCCACGGAAAATCGCGCCGATACCTTCTTGCCGTTTGTTTTTTCCAGCTTGGCGATGAGGGCGGATTTTTCTTCCTCTGTCAAAGGAACCGCACTCGTCACCTCCACCTCGGCAATTTCGAGAAAATGCTTGTACATGCGCTCATATTCGTCTGCACAATCGAAAAACTCACGTATACGCCCCTTTTCGCAGAGAAGCCCGACGAAAGATATCACATATTCGGGCAGAGCTCTGCCGAAGGCTTTTTCCGCAAGTGCAGAGCGCAGGGAAGCATCCAGCGCACGCGAATCGAGAATCTGCAAATATTCGGGCTCTGAACGGAAAACATCGGCTATCGTTTTCAGCGCATCCGAAAATTCGGCTTCGCGTCCCTCCTCTCTTGCAAGAGAGAAAAGAGCTGTCGCATATTCTTTACTTATCTGTGTCATCGTTTTCACCTATTTCACGGATAAAGGAATCGATGAGCTTGCGATGGTCGCCCTCTGTCATTTCTTTTTCGAGCATCTTTCCTGTCAGGGCGACGGAAACGTCGGCTATCTCTCTCTTGATATCCTCTTCGGCACGGCGACGGCTGAGAGCCGCATCCTCTTCGGCACGGCGTACGATCTCATCGGCTTTTTCTTTTGCATCCGCCATTATCATTTCACCGCGTCGGGAGGCGGATCTCTCGGCGTCTCTGATGATCTCGTCTGCCTAGTCATTTGCTCCTGCGAGAGTTTCTTCCCATTTTGCACGGCTCTTGTCAGCTTCGCTTTTTGCTTTTGCCGCGTCGTCAAGCTGCTTGTCTATGTTCGCCTGACGCTTTGCCATAGCCGCCTTGACGGGCTTGAAAAGAAACTTCTTGATGATAAGAAATATGATCAGCAGATTGCATAGGGAAATGATGATCTGCCACAGGTTTACGGTGATGACATCCGCAGACTGTATTTGAAGAAGAGTGATCATGATCTTATTTTCCGATTGTATTCATCAGAATGTTGACAAAGCGTCCGGGAGCAACGAATATGAGCATGATTGCGATTACCAGCGCGTAAATACCCGTTGTTTCCGCTACGGCACAGCCCATGAGCATCGTGCTTGTGACAGAGCCCTTGCTCTCGGGTTGACGGCCGATTGCTTCGCATGCTTTTGCAACAGCGTTTCCTTCACCGATACCGGGTCCGATACCTGCTATCATTGCCATGCCTGCGCCGAGTGCACAGCCGCCTAAAATAATACCTATTGCGAGTTCTAACATTTTTATTTCCTCCGTTTTTTTATTTTGCGGTGAGCTTCTGCTCTTTTAGTTTTCTCTTCTGTTCTTTTTTCAAACGTCGTTTCTCGTAGTCATCGGCAGGGAAACCGCCGGAAATATACAGCATCGTCAGCATGGCGAAAATAAATGCCTGCAGGAGTCCGCTGAATATATCGAAATAAAGGGAAAGTATGGCGGGAATGCCTATCTGAAGGAAAGGCACTGTTCCGAGCACGTCGGGCAGCCAACCGAAAAGCTTGGCTGAAAGATTTTGCAGGAAATATGCTATGAGTACGGATATTACCGAGCCTGAGAGCACATTTCCGAAGTGACGGAATGTCATGGATACAGGGGTTGCCACTTCGCTTATAATATTGAGCGGCGTGAGAGGAATGGGGTCTGCAAAGCTGCCGAGATAATGCAGAAAACCGCATTTCATCTTGTAGTACGTTATCAGCACGAATACGAGAACAGACCAGCCGGCGATGATATTGATATCAGCTGTCGGCGGATAGAGACCGACAAGCGTCAGCAGACTGGAGAATGCCGATATTGCCATTACTGCCGCGATAAACGGAGCAAAGCCCGAGAAATATCCGTCCATATTGTCGCGGACGAGCCCCTCGGCTTTTTCCACGATGTATTCACATATGAGCTGTCTTTTTCCTCCGCGTCCGCATCTTATTCCGTGAGTGAGCCAGAGGCAGAGCCAGAATATCGAAATAATAACGATCCATGAGTTTACCTGCGATTCCGATATCGGCAGATCCATAAGCGGCGTTTGTATCGTGAAATAAATTTTGGCGCCCGTGATCTCGATGTCACTTGCGGGCGGGTTGATAAGTACCTTGAGAACCATGCCGAATACGATCGGCAGGACTGCCAGTATTATGAGCAGAATATCCGTCGCCTTGAAAAGACGACTTTTTTTATCCAAGCTTTTTCACCTCTTTTTTTTGCGCTGTCACATGTCCGATTTACGGTCAAAAATACGCCTGTTTGTCCGTTTTTTCGGCAGTTGCAGCGTTATGTCTGTATTTACTTCTCAAAATAGCATATTGCCATTTGCAGGCGGGAATACCGCCGGACTGTCACTGCCCGTCATTATCCGAGCCATGCTTTTTATCATAAAGCGGTCGGAGAGCGATCGCAATTCGCGGAAAGATGAACGGCACGATGACGGATATCGTATTGAAGCAGTCGAGCAGAACACCGAGCCCCGCAAAAATGCAGAGCATAAGCATACGCAGGGACTGAGAAAGCTTGATCGCGTTTTTCGCTTCTTTTTCTTCCTTTCCCAAAGCACCCTGTATGGTCAGACCCATGAGAAAAAAATTGCCGACGGCAGCGATATATCCCATCAGATTTCCGAGGATCACAGTGTAGTTCCACTGATGGATCAGAAAATAGACAGCCTGCATGAGCACGCTGAAGATCAGCGAAAAAACGGCAATATATGCGGTTTCCTTGAGGACGGTCTTGTCGATCTTTTTCATCAACTTGCACTTTCCGACGCCGCCGCGTCACACATGACTGCGGGCTTACGCGCAAATATAGCATAACTATATGGAGTATATCATATTTTTGCTCTCAAATCAATAGTTTTTACAAATTTTATCGTTTGGACAAAAGCGTTCAAATGCACAAAAATCCAGTATTGATGCGCTTTTTTGAGCTTATTATACAGTTTTAAAACAAAAGCCGAACCGTAATGACGCGGCATTTTTTTCAAACAGAAGCAACTTTATTACCTATAATTAGTTTCATTATTTGTATTAATGTGCACTTTTTTTGTTTTGATTTCCGATTCGAGGAAGAGAGCTCTCAGACGCTTCATGCTCGGGGGATAAGCAGCATATACTTCTTCCTCCGAGGGATTGCGAAAGCCGATTATTTTCTCCTCGCGCAGGTAGAAGCCGTCGCAGGAAGAGAGTGCGTGCCGGCTTATGCCGAGCCTGCGTGTGCTTGCGGCGAGAAAGAGCACATTATCCGATACCGTGGCGAAGCGCATACACCTGCGGCATCTGCCGCCTTTCACATATATATAGGTGAAAAGACAGCTTGTATAGGCTTCGTTTATATATACGTCGCACAGCAGAGAATGTATTTCGCTGTCCTCATAGGCGGGTCTGCCGCCGTCCGCCGCCTTTTCCTTTTGCATCATATAACGCCGCTCGGCATAGTCCTTGAGCAGCATGCAGATCTTTTTGTAAAATTCATTTGTTCCGGTCGGCACAGCTTCAAATTCGGGATACTGTATGCGATATGAGCACATAGCCTGAGAGCCGATGAAAAACCTGTCCGATTCTGTTTTGATCTTATATTCCGGCATATCAATCCTCCGTGCAGAGTTCCTTTTTATATGTATATTCGGAATACGGCGGAAAATTTAATGTTTTGATGGATTTCCGTAATTTGGCTTTATACCGTCGAAATGACGCATGAAAAAAACATCGGTGTGCCGTCCCGCACACCGATGAGTGAATTTATATTTAATGAAGGATATAATAATGAATATTCATCGCGCCTCTGTCTGCGGCGATATAAAGATCTCCGATGATACCGTATATTCTCGCAGTAAGCTTGGGGGAAATATAGATATCCTTCATAGAGAGACAGTCGGCGGAGAAGATATCAAAACCGACATTTTCCGCTCCTGCGGGCAGTACGACCTTTTCCAGGGAGGTACAGCCGTCGAAAACATCGTTTCCGAGAGAGATAAGTGTCTCGGGGAAGGAGACGGACGTGAGCTCATGGCAATACTGAAATGCCTTGTCGGATACCTTGATAAGGCTATTTCCCATATCCAGAGATTTGAGCGCGTAGCAGTTCATGAAGGCGGCTTCGCCGATCGCTTCGGTATTCGGAGAGAGCTTTACTTCCGTGAGAGCGCGCATGCTGTAAAATGCCTGAGCATCTATATATTTGACGCTGTCGGGCAGGATGACGGATGTTATATGATAGCCGAGATAATATCTGTTTCTGTCGAAAAGCTGCACGGGGTCGGAAACTTCTTCATAGGGGTCTTCCGTGATGACAAGACCGGAATCCCAGCCTATGAGTGCCGTGCCCGCTATGCGTACGATTCCGTCGGGAATCACAACGCTTGTCGAGGACTTTGCCACATAGGCGCATATCAGCGTATTTCCGACTGTATAGAATGAATTTTCATCTCTGTTGTTTAAATAAGCGTTCTGCAGGAAGTTAAACATGGCTTCCGTCTGGAAGAAGGCATATGTGCCTATCTCTACATTGTCGGAAGGAAGCTTTATCTCTGCAAGACCGTAGCAGTAACAGAAAGCATAATTTCCGATATAGGAGAGATTCGTGCATTTTGTCATATCCACATCGGTGAATATAACATCGCCGCTGATCTCGTCCGAGGTCCAGAGCACGGCATTATAGAAAGCATAGTCGCCGATATATTCGAGAGTTGAGGGCAGGGAGACACCGGTGAGCGAGCATGTATCGAATGCCGCAGAATCGATTCTCGTCACGCCCTCGGGAATGACGATCTTTTCGAGCATTTCCGCCTGCGCATAGCCGTAGGATGTTGCTGCGCCGTAGCTGTCTACATTGCCGTAATATATGGAATTGCGGAAAACGGCGCCGCCGATGGTTTTGATGCCCTTTCCCGAAAGGTCGAGAGCAGATGCCGCGACATTACATTTGATTAAAACACCGTCACCGACGACAACGTAATCGTCGGAAAGCTCGCTATACCAGGGTGTGCCGTCAAAGGCATATTCATCGGAACTCATGAGCGTTGACGGAACGGATACGCTTCGGAGCTTTTCACAGGCATAGAAGGCGTATCTTTCTATCTTTTGAAGCCCTTCGGGGAGAGAGATGCTGCGCAGCTCATTGCACTGCCAAAAGGCATAGGGACCTATTTCCGAGAGTGCGCCGCCGTCAGAGAAGTTTACCTTCTCCAGAAGCTTGCATCCGGCAAACACCTGATAATTGAGACGCTCGAGCGATTTCGGCAGATTTACCTCATAGAGAGTCCAGCATGCCTGAAAAGCGCAGTTGCCGATGAATGAAACATTGTCGGGAATGGTCAGCTCGGTGAGTCGCGTGCAAAGCGCAAAGGCATAGGAATCGATGAGAGAGAGTGTAGAGGGCAGAGAAACGCTCTTCAGTGCCGTACACTGATAGAAAGCTTTTGCGCCGATGGATTCCAGCCCCTCGGGAAGCTCTAACGAGGTGAGCGCTTCGCAATACTGGAAAGCACCGCCGCCGATCGTCTTAAGACCCTTGCCGAATACGACCTTTTCAAGTGATATCGCAGAGAAGAAGGCACCCTCGCTTATTTTCACAATGCCGTCATGAAGGACGACCTGCTTGATTCCCGTATCTCCCGAAAAGGCACCCTCACCTATTTCGGTTATTTCCTCCGGTACTACGAAAACGCCGTTTTCATCAGACTGTCCTTTGCAGTTTTTGAGAACGGTACCGTCCACTTCATAGACCTTTTCTATTTTTGAGGCTGTGGTCGTTTGCTCCGTCGGCCCCGGCTCTGTGCCGCATGCACAGCAAAGAACGCACACTGCTATGGCGAGAAATGCCGATAACATCTTTTTCATATAATTCCCCCATAAGGATCGATTGATAGATTTATATAAATAATAACTTATTTTGCCTTTTGTGTCAAGAATTCTGCCGATAAGTTCACATTATATTAAAAAAACGCCTTTTTGCGCTCCATGACGTTATCAAACAAGGAAAGCCGCCTCGGCATGGCAGAATGCGATATCGCTTCGTCAGCAAAGGCGGCATAAGGCAGAATCGGGTCGTTTTTACCCGTTGTGTGGCATATGGGAAAAGGCAGATATTGAGCGGAAAGGCTTGGCGAAAAGGATGTTCTACGCCTCAAGCTGTCTGCCGAGAAAACTTGCCGCTGTCTGGATAAGCTTTGTTTCGGTCTCCGTTGCCGCGATATCGCTTTTGGCTTCGGCATTTGTCAGAGCGAAAACGCAGCCTATCACATCGCCTTCGGCAAATATCGGCATGGCACATGAAATATACCAGCCCTTTCCTTCCTCGGTCAGAAAAATTCTCTCCTTCGTCGGTGCGTGGATATATAAGCTTCTGTTTTCGATGATCTTTTCGGCTTCCTCGGAATTTTTCTTATCGAGAAATTCCTTTTTTGATATTCCCGCGCAGGCGATCACGCAGTCCTTGTCACATACGGCGACGGGAAAATTGCATGTCTTATAGAGAGTTTCCGCATAGCTTGCGGCAAAATCCATAAGCTCCCCTATCGGTGAATATTTTTTGAAGATGACTTCTCCTTCGCGGTCGGTGTATATTTCGAGAGGGTCACCCTCGCTGACAACATTGACACGGTAAACCTTGTCCCGCCGATTGCGTGCGGAACTGACTGCCACGGAGGTATCGTCTCCGTCGGCGCTTTCGTTATCTGCCGTGCCGTGCTTAAAATTTACGGCAAGCTCTCCTCCCGCGCGGTAGCTTTCCACGTTTCCTGTGCGGAGCAACTCGTCTACGTCCGAGCGCAGCTTGAGGTCGATGTGATCCTCAAAGATGAGCACGCGGTCTATGATGAGATTGAGGTCATTTTTGTCCAGCTTGTCCTTGTTCAGAATATCATCGAATACGCCGATGACCGTTCGCGCCAGCCGCCCGACACGCACCATGGTGTTGTTTGAGTCAGCGATCATGCGCAGCTGATTCTCAAGTCCCGAGATGCGGTTCGCCGCCTCGGTGATCAGCCCGTCGTAGGTTTCGGCGATGACTTCGGCGCTGTCGCCTGCCCGCGCAAGATCGCGCACCTTCTGGCGCGTCAGGTGCTTCAGCTCCTCCTTGGCGGTTTCTATTTCCTTTTCGATCTCGCCGACCGCAGAAAGATTGCGCTCGGCGTTGTCGTCGTCGTGGCTGATGACTTCCTCCAGCACACGGAGCATACCTTCGGAGTTGTCACGCACCCGGCGCAAGTAGCTCTTTATCACTGAGTCGAGAAAGTCCGCTTTGACATAGTGCGAGGTACAGCCCGACCGCCCGCGCACGTGGTAGGTGCCGCAGGTGTAGGCTCCCGGCAGGTCGGCGCGGCTGAGCGAGAACATGGGCGAGCCGCAGTCGCCGCAGTAGAGAGAGCCCGAGTAGGAGTTGTCGGTCTTTTTGACGCCGCGGTAGTTGCCTGTCGTGCGTTTTTTGAGCAGCTCCTGTGCCGTGGCGAATACCCTGTAATCGACGATAGCCGGGTGATGATTTTCGAACACGATGTGTTCGTTTTTGTCCAGCTCCACGTCGTCGCCGTTGATCTTTTTGCGGTGGTACTTGCGCTGGCGCAACGTGCCGATATAAAAATCGTTGGTCAGCATTTCGGAGATCGTGACGATGCTCCAGCTTTCCTTAACCTTGCCGCGGTATTCCTCGCCTGCCGCTTCCTTGCGCGCACGCTCACGCATACGCGGCGTGGAAATGTGACGGTCGGTCAGGTGATTGGCGATTTTTTTATAGCCCCAGCCCTCATTGTACAGACGGAACACCTCGCGCACCACCTCGGCGGCAGGCTCGTCAACCTCAAAGGTCATTTTCTTTGAGTTGGTTATGACATATCCGTACGGCACCGAGCAGATCCACTCGCCCTTCTCCTGTCGGTTGGCAATGACCGCGCTGACCTTGCGGCTGGCGTCGGTGACCGGCATCTCGTTGACGAAGAAGTAGATTTTGATCTTCATGGCGTCGTCGTGCACGGGATAGTCCACCCCGTCACCGATGGCGATGATGCGGATATTCTTTTCGCACAGATCTTCAAACTCAACCAGTCCTCGACTGGTTCGACGCGAGAAACGGCTCAGGTCCTTGACGATCAGAATGTCGTATTCGCCCGCGAACAGCTTTGCGCGCATCTGCATATAGCCCGGACGCTGCTCGAAGGTGTAGCCCGAATGGTCGCGGTCTTCATAGTAATCGACCCTCGCCGTCGGGAAATGGATCTTGCAGTAATCGCCGATTATCGCTTTCTGGTTCTCGATACTGGTGTTGTCGCGGTCCAGCTCGATATCCACGGAGATACGCGTATACGCGGCGATGCGTAATGTGTCTTTCAATGTTGTTTTCTCCTTTTGTCTATGCTGTAATAATATTGTATCATAAATTTTTGCATCTGTCAACGGGATATTTGAAGATCGGCGACAATAATATGCGGAAAAGCTTATCAAGTGAATATCAAAAAAGAATCCCCGTCATAATAGAGGAGTATAATAAAAATAAAAAAGGAGAGGTTTCCCATGGTTGAGAAAAACATCGGAGCTCTTATTGCTTCCAGACGGAAGAAAAATAACATGACACAATCCGAGCTTGCCGCCAGACTCGGCATTTCGGATAAAGCTGTGTCGAAATGGGAACGCGGACTGTCTAAACCAAGCACGGAGCTGATGCCGCAGGTGGTGGAGATCCTCGGTTTACCCGGTTTCGATGACAAAAAAGACTTGCAGGAAGAACACCGAAAAACTGCTTGCCTGCAAGTCATACGTGAAGACGTTTTGCGTATTGTATCTGTCGGGTGTTCGATCGGTTTTCTGTGCTGCTTTTTTCTTGGAGTGCTGAATATCGAGCAAACAGTGATTTCTTCACTCTTTGCCATGCTGCTGTTCGGCTTTGCAACGCTGTTGAAAAGCAAATAGCGGAGGGATATCATTATTTCGGATGAAATAATTAGCTTGTCTAAGCTTGAAAATTTGCGAGCACAGCGGTCGAAAAAACCTTGAAAATCCTTGCAACACCTGACTTTTTCGGCACTCCGAAAACAGCACAAAAGCGCATTTCTAAAACAATTTCTAAAACAATTGAATATCTGATGATATCTGCCTAACGGCAGTTCATATACGGAGAGGTATCGAAGCGGTCATAACGAGGCGGTCTTGAAAACCGTTTGGGGGCAACCCCACAAGGGTTCGAATCCCTTCCTCTCCGCCAATTTGCGGCTAAAAACCGCGTTAGCCGCAAGGGATAACCTTGCGGCTTTTTTGAAAGGATGTATTGATATGGCCTTTTTAGATCGTCAAAAACTGTATAAATCTATTCACAGCATATTTACAAATCCGCACCATTGAAAAAACATCCTCTATCTATACCCATCAAAATGGCGTTTTGTCCCCCTTGTTGAGAGCAATGTTTACCGTTTGTTTACAAAAAACCTATCTCATCAATTGTCCTCTCACTTAATAGCCACAGAAAAATGAAAACCGCACCCCTTTTGAAAAACATTCCTCACCTATATGAAAAAAATCGGGGTTTTGGTAACCCATTTTGATGGTCTTTGACGCGAAATTTACAATTTATTTACAGAAATTGACCTTATAAGCGAAAAAAGAACTATGGAAGCGATCGCAAAGTAACTTCAGAACTTTCATGCCCTCATTTTGAGGGCATGAGACTTGCTCTGAAATCGACACCGTTTTCAGTCCTCAAAATGAGGTCTTGCCCTTTGACTTAAAATTGCCTCTCACTTAATAGGACAAAAAATGGGCAAAATGTCCCCCCTCTCCCCGCATTGTTTACTTTTTATTTACAAAAATCGACTGTTGCAAACAAAAAATGCACCTTTCGGCGCAAAGTAAAAGTGGTTTGGGACGTTTTGACCCAGCCCTCATAGTTGTGTTGGATTGGTTTGCAAACTGGTCGTGGCCCTTGGGGCCACAACCAAATCACAAAAAAAGTGGGCTGGGATGATTTGATCCAGATCGCATAGAGATGTTAGATTCGTTTAAAAAGTAGGGAGGGGGGAAAAACCACACCCTATAATCGTTGTTTATCTCGTTACTTCAGTTGATCTATTCAAACCGTTGCGGCAAGAAATCGGATGGACTTATCGGCAGAAAAAAAGGATGGCTCGTGAGAACCGCCCTTTTGCGTTATTCTTCAGTTTTTTCGCTTGTCATTCGTTGCCTCAAAGCTCACGTTCACAAAGAATCGCACCAAATCCTCGGGCGCATCGGGCAGAAGCCCGATATCCAATGGAGTTTGTTCATGTGATAGGCGGGATAATGATTTGTTTCTCCTTGTTTTGATAGCACACAATATACAAAACAAGAACGTGGAAGTCCGGCGAAAGGCTGAAGAGTTATCGATTCAGTAACATATGCTCATCTAATAAAAATGCCGTTTGCGGCAAAAAAATTAGATGGACTTGCTGACAGAAAAAAGGATGGCTCGCACTGAACCATCCTTTGATATTATTCTGTTGTTTTTCTGCGTTTCCGCTTATCTTTTGTTGCCTCAAAACTTACATTCACAAGAAATTGGATTATATCGTCGGGAGCATCGGGAAGAAGAATGGAGATCCAATGGAGCTTGTTCATGTGGTACGCCGGGTAGACCCCGTCGGCTACACCAAACGAACCGAACATCTCGGTCGGCAGCTTCAGATTGACAACGTCGACGACCTCGTCGCTGTCAAACCCAAACTTGCGTCGTGATACCCGCATCACAAGCGCATACCACTTGCGATTGTCACCGTGCCGGAGCACCGCCGTCTCAAAATCCTCGTCAAATGGATAGTCCGGAGATGTGTTGTATGTAGTGAGGCAGTATTCAAGAAAATGTTGTTTTGTCATCTCCTAACCCCATACCATTATTCTGTACATAGTCACCAGGACTTTCTTCGTGAAACTTTAAGCAAAATTCTTCATTGATCTTTATTATTATCAAAATCATGATCTTTAAAAATTCCAAATAATTTTCATGGTGTTCTGTTTCATTCGTTGATGTCGTTCCGTGACTATATTTATTTCGCAAATCAAGTCCATCGCTATATGTAGCTTTGTTAAGAATAAAATCAAGGTATTGCTGTTCGGGAATTGAAAACAATGTCTTTCCTTCAATCAAGTCATCGCTTCTAATTAGAGTATCCAAGATGCCGTGTAAAGATTTGCAATAATTATAGCACAGTACCTCTTTTTCAAAAAGGTGCTTTAAAATAATTGCTTGAGGATTGTTTATACTATAAAATCCGTCATCATCAGTTATAGCGCCGAAGGATATTAAACGTTTCAGTGCTTCTTCTTGAATGTCACGATCTAAAAGTTTTTTTTCAATCTTTCCTAAATCCAATAACGCCTCATAGAAATTCTCATAATCATTGAGTGAACCATCATCGGAAAAGCACAGCATTTGGTTGCTAAACAAATCGTTTGTACATCGAAGAATCCGTTCGCTTTTTGCATAAACATATTTATTCTTTTGTAGACTCGTAAGTTGAGAAAATATGATGTGTTCAGATGACATTTCAAAAAGTTCAACATCAATATAGCCGTACTTACTATATAGTCTGTACTGTTTCAGTACTCTCTCCATCTCACTTGCAATGTTTTTGCATTTTTCCAAATAAGAGGTTCCAGCAGACGGTGTATTATATGAAAATCCCGAAACAGAGAATTCGTTCGGTAAATATTCTTCAAAAAACCATTTAATGATAGATTCAATATCCACGTTTAGGCGTTGTAGTTCGGCAAGATATGCTCTCATTTGGAGAGAACATAACCCAGACATCATAGAAAAGGTTGTAGAATCTCTATAAGTCTTTAATCCTTTTACAGTAAAAACTTCTTCTAATGCCGATATGTGGTGCCTGTTTATAGGGAAAGATGAACGGAAATGCAAATCCGTATAACCAAACATATAAATAAAATTGTTTAGTAATGTAGGATAATCTGTATTTTCATATATCCATCTTCTGTCATAAACAATTATTTTATCACCATCTTCGGTTACAAGTTCGGATATTTTATCAGCATCCCTGAATGATACGCCAATTTTATGATCCACATGAACAGCAGAGGAAGATTTACTCAAAGCGTCAATAAGTGCTTGTTCTTTCCGCTTGGCTAAAAGGCGAACTTCATCGTCCAATCCTATTTGTATATCGTTTTGAGAAATATGTAACAATTTCAGCATATTGATATGAGGATGTTCTGATTCGATATAAGCAATATATAATGCCTTTAACTGCTCCGAAGAGAAAGTATGTTTTATATAAATTGTAGGTTGTGGCTGACGTTGCCTTTCAAAGAGCGAGGATATTATGAATCGTATGGAATATGGTTGCTCTAATAAATGCTGATAGATTACATCCGAGAATTGCTTGGCCAAGGTTTTATGAGCAAGTATATCATCAATATGATGCGGATTTTCATCTAAGTAACCTTTGAATTTCTCTTGGGTAATTCCGTCGATTTTCTTAAATGAACACATGATTCGCCAGAAATCGCGGGCATAGTTTGTATCCATAATTTTAGTTTGTTCATCAAAATTATCTACCGTAATATTAACGAAAAACGCACCAATTTTTTGCTTTAACAAAGGAAGATATATACGGTACTGTGGCTTATCCTGTTCGGGCATTCCGTCAATGGTATCGATATTTTCTATGTATTCGGCTATATTGTAAATTTCCATGATGTCGTCTATTGAATGCATATCTTCAAGATTTGCCAATATGGTGTCAATGCGCTCTTTGAACATCCAAAACACCGCAGGTTCTCTATATGATACTCTGTCAAAATAGGATATTTCCATCATACACATCTCCTTTCTTCAAATTTGCTAAATGAGTTATTTATCAGATTTTGGTTTTACAGCGTTGCTACCAGAGGTTGGGGGGGCAGGAGGCTTTGAGGTAGCCCTTGGCGGTTGATAGCCAAAATTTCCATTTGGCTTGGGTTGATATCCTCGTTTCTCCACATTGGTTCTTGGTTGATAGCCTTCATTTAATGGCTTTTTGCCTTCACTCATGTGTTTCTTCTCCTTTTTTGAATTCAATGTATTTTATTTGGTCTTTGGGAACATAAAAGCCACCGCTTTGAGGATCTTCTTCCCATGTTCCATCTTCGGACACTTTATATCCAATTTCCACAAAAATATCCCTTTCTTCTTGATCGGAAGAGGTGAACGATTTTGATGAATACCACCCGTACAATTTTGTGTCATCTGTTAAAGTAACGATAATAAACGCAGAACCTTGGTTGAAAAACAAATAATCCCACGCGGTTGGCGTTGTATGTATGGTGTTTACTTTGAGCTTTGATAATATACGATCAATGCATTGAAATTGTTTAATGATGGCTATTATAATTCCGAGAAGTGCTGAACCAACGACGGATGTAAGAGCCAATAAAATCCAATGCCATAACTCGGATAACTTGTCGCACTCCAGTATGATTTTATATAACCAACACCATACCCCACAGCTAACTAAACTTAAGCCGATACACTTCAACAAGTATATACAATCGATGTGTTTATTAGGTGGGTTCATTGCATCAATTATGCTATTGATTATAAATCCGGGCAAAACAAACACCGCTGTGTAAAACACTATATCAAAAGAGTCGATTGTCATTTTATACCTCCTTTATTTTACTCATTAGGCTTAGCCATGGATTCAACAAATGCCGCTTCATCTTCCGTTAGATGTCGAACATAATGATTCACCGTTTTTCAATAATAATCGCGCCTTGCACTTGCAAGAAATTTTCGGCATTGATATATGTCTGCTCGTATGTGTTCGGCATAACGCGATTGACGGTGTTCCACGTAATTGCTTCAAGCGGATATTTCGGCGTTAGTTTGCGGATATGATCCTGCATTTGAGCAAATTGCTGTGTTGCGTAATAATGTCTGGGGGTTACATCGTCGATATTATCCTTAACCTCTTTGACATCATTGAACTTTTCGTATATTTTTAGGTAGTCTAATATAGTTCCTCTCTTGGTTGCTCATTCTCGAGGTACTTCATCAGCTGCACAGTCGCCTTACTCCGTCCTTGAACGCTCGTGAGGCCGTTTTCCTTGAGCTCCTTCAGCGGATACTGACCCATTGGGTATTTCTCAACCAATTTGAGCTTCATATATCGCGCGTCGGGATCTTTCGCCAAGTCTTTATAATACGGATAATCGTCTATGGAACGATTGCCGTACTGATCGGCTGCGATGACCTCACATTTGAACATAATCGACTTGTATTTTTCTCCGACGTATATGTATACAGTATCGCCAACGGTCGTGTTGGTAGATTGAGTCCATTCAATCACATCGAGATTGTCGAACGCGGAGACGATATCGTAATATTTCGGATTGCAAGAAATGATCCAAACATCGTCAAGTCGAGAGGTTACCTTCCAACCTTCTTCTTTTGCACGGAGCTCGTTCAGCCATACGCCGTTGTATTTGAAATAGCGCGGTCCGGCTACGCCCCATTTGCTTCCTGTAAGCTCGGTGGCAAGGGCGGAGAGGGATAATCTGCGCCCTTGATATTCAACCGTTTTATCGTCCACCACGGTGCATTGCGCGCCGGAGTTGGCGTTACCCTGATGAATGAACGTTATTGTTGCACCAACGGGAATCTTACACTTGGAGAAGGCGAACGGAGAAAGACGCTCGATGTGTTCTTCCTCAATCTCCTGCGCCAAATTCTCGCTCTTTTTCTCCTCGGTGGTAGGCTCATATAGATGAAGCCTGTCCTTGAGACCGCCGAGAATAGCTATCGTTTCAAGGATAGAGTATGCCTGTTCCTTCGACATAGCATAAAATTCACGAACACGTTTTTTGCCGTCTACCTCATCGATGGAACGCAAATTGGGATTGAGTTGGTCAATCAGCGCGTGGAGTTTCAAGTCCGTCAAGCGTTCCTCTACCTCATACGTAGCGTAAATGCGGAAAGCAAAAGGAATGCATTCGCTGTTATTCAATTGTTTCAACCGCGATTCCACATTGTCGGCATATCCGATTTTTACATACTGAGGGAAGGACGGATTTGTGAGAATATAAATTACACCTTTGTTGGCCATGGTTTCTCCTTTTTATTCGGATTTTATTCTTACCAAATAATCTTTTCTAGATATTTCAAAATTTTCTTGCTTTTCCAAATCTCCCTCTATGATATAAAAATGAACAGTAGAAGTTTCATTTTTTAGTCCGTAGACACGATATATACAATATCGATCCGAATGAGTTTTTGAAAAATTTAGTTCGTTTTCGGAAATGTAGAACGCGGTGTTTTTCGTTCCTGTCGTAGTTTTAACTTCAATATATTTTTCTACTTTTTTATCGATATCATACGACAAAATATCATACCCTGCACAATCATCTTCGCGAGAAACCCATTTTACAAATATAGAATTATCTATTAGCCCCTTTTTCTTAGCGTTTTCGATTCTTTGACACTCGAAATTATAAACTAATGTTTCGCCAGCCTCGCCGATTTCAAAATCCTTTATGTACTCGACAATATAATCTCGTTTTCCTTTTTTAGGTGTTGGAGATTTCTTCGGAGATCTGATGGATTTTGAGGGTTGTCCTGTTATTTGAAGATTTTTTCCTTCTGTTTGCATTGCTTCAGCTACATAGCAAACTCTTTTGGCCGAATCTTGCCCTGTTGCCTCCCTAAATCCAATCAAAAAATCGGAAATATATTCTTCTGGAACAGTAGAAAAAACATCATCAAAATTTCTTATATAAACATTACCACTCCGCACAAAGTTATGGTTATCTTTTAAATACATAACATAATCGTTACAATTTATTCTACCATTTGTTGTCCGCTTTCTCTCGAATGCTTGCGGAATATTTTTGGCACCACTCAATATATGAATTCTGCAAGCATCAGTGTATGATCCATTCTTTTTGTTGTTTTCGTATGAAATGGAATATGCATTGGAATTTGTTAAGTGTCCTAACGCTCTATAATATTCATTTAAATTTTGGAAAACCAATTGAGGAGCCCGTCCCCATCTCAACATATCAGTTGGCATATTACGCACCTTCTTTAATCTGAATTATTCGGTTATACGTTTGAAGTTTTTCTATAAATTCGCTGATTGTTAATGTAAATATATCAACATTATATTGATGTTTTGAAAAAGCTGCCATATACATTGAGTCTGCATGTATCGATGGAGCAACCAAGATAGAGAAAATTGTCGTATCGGGATTTTGCTGAATTGCTTCTTGTAAATGACGCGTAATTGCAGGTAATTCATTCGTAGCTTGATTGCGCGCACACATGAGCGTTACTTCAACCAAGGAACTGCAATCTGTATCATAACACTCAATGTCTGCAACACCACCAGAAGCAGTAAATGTCGGCAAGCCTTCATCATCTACATGATAGTTAGGTTGAACATTTAATCCAACAAAATGTTGTTTAAGAGCTATGCTAGTCAAGAACTCTAAGCGAGTTGGCTTGTCAATTATTCGGAGAACAGGATTTCTGCTCTCTCCATTTCCACAAACGACATTTAATTCATCGATTATGGTTTCCTTAGAGTATTCTTCCGCCCAACGATTAAGCGTTGTGATTCTGGCATCGGTAATTGCATCTTCATCAATAGGCTGCGCTAGGGAAACAATGTTTGTATCAATTGCACCTATGTATTCAAAGAAGGATTCTTTTGTCGTATAGATTTCGTAATTACTATAATTGTTTAATATGTATGTGATTTTTTCAGATTCAAAAGAGTTAAAGTCAATAAATCTACCATTTCCTCTTAAAGAAACAACTCCAGTAATACGCATTTTTCTGATGAATTCATCAACCGCTTCTCCGGTTATTTGATTTATTTTAAATCTATTGCGTTGATCATCTGTTGCTCCAAGAAGGTCAAGACATATCTCATAAATCACTTCATCGCCATAAGTAAATCTATATTGATTTCTTAATTCTTTAATCTTTAAGTAAAGTGAATGTGCATCTCTGTCCGGCCAACAAATAATAAGAGAAAGTTCGCTTCTAAAAATTCCAGCTCCATTTTCCTCTGGATCTTCTTTTAGCAGCTTTATAACCTGCAAAAGCAGTAACAATGGAGAATTATCATTAGCATTCTTTCTAAAAGGATTGTTGGTCTGGTATTTAATTAACGAGTTGAGAAAAACATTCTTAATTTTTTCATCATTGACTGGATTTTCATTAAGTGCATCTATTAGCATATGTCCTGTTGTTGAAATAATTATTGGACTGTTTATTTCATAGTAAACGAACCCGAATTCCATGGACAGTTTGTACCAAGTATCAAATCTTGAAGGCCACCCCTTATCGAAACCAGCCTCTTTGTGATTCTGAGGGCTGTTTTGCATTATTTCAAAAACTTCTTGTTCGGTAAAATCTCTTTCTTCATTAAGAACCGCTTTCAAGCGTGGTGTTCTGTTTATGTATACTGGCTGATACAATTTTCTCTTTATGAGCGTAGCTGCTATGATGTGTATTATATCGTTTGTAAGAATTTGTCCTTCATAAGGAAGAATACAAGTAAGAAATTCTGCAATTCTAGAAGGGTTTCTCATAGTCGTAGAAAACGACAATGGTTTATATTCCGCCTGTCTTTCTCTTGGCATAGCATATACCTCCTTAATAATTTTTGACTAACACTTCATATGTGTCTTTTTCTGTATTGTCGTTAAAACTGATATAATTGCTTTTGATTTTTACAATATTGTATTTTTGTGCCCACATATTGAAAGTGCCATTATACCGTTTTCTGTGCCACAAAACATTCGAAACCGCGAATCTGATACCACGAGCATTCAATTCATCAAGATAGTTTATTAATCGTATTTCGCTATCTTCATTCCAAAGTTTGTTATATTCGCTAAATGTGATAAGGTAGGGGGGATCTAGATATACTAAATCCTTTGATGTTGGTTGAACTTTCTCGATAAAATCTTGAAAATCCATATTAAAAAGTTGTATATTTTTGTCTTTGACATAATCAAAATATGAATTTAATGCATCAACAACATTCTTATTGAAATCAACATTGCCAACCGGCAAATTGAAATCACCTTTTGCATTAAATCGAAGCATTCTATTAAAGCCATATATTAGAAGCATATAGAGCAACATCATGTCGTTTTTCTCGTCATTAAAGTCACTTCTCATTCTGACATATGCATCTTTGTTATATTTGGCAAAATAAGTTTTGACAAATTCTTTTCGATATTCTTTAGGAATATCTCGCCCCATAAAGGTGGCAGAAAGATTATATTTCTCAATATTTAATTTTAATTGTTCCCAAAATATATCCTGCTGAGAACTTGAGGCAATCAAGAATTGATGCAAACGAATCATATAAGTATCAATATCATTAAGTAAGTACTTTTTTGCCTCAGTATTTAAAAAAACACTTCCACCGCCGCAAAATGGCTCTATAAATCTATCAATATCGTTCGGGAAGTTTTCTTTAAGCTGAGGAACCAATTTAAACTTATCTCCGACATAGAAGAACGGCGATCTTCTACAAGCGTTTACTTTTTGCATTTTACTTACCAACCTTTGCAATAAAAATCAATTCTTTATGATCGTTTAGCGATGTTTTACCAGCATTGAAAAATTGATGAGATTTCTCAAAAACAAGTACAGAGCCTTTCTTTCCTAAAATTCTTTTAATATCTTCTAATGTTATTTTGTTTTTGGATGAGCTACTTTTTGAATTATAGGTGTTATTATATGAAACGACTATATACTTACAGTTTAATGATAGAATAAGGTCCTCGAAAACCTTAGTTGCCGAGTTGCGGCAATATTCACTCATATTTTCCGCTTCAGGTTTTCTTGCTTCACCAAACAATTGCGGTTTTTTCCATGATGTTATGTTTTCCAACACATGGTAGAACCTGCTATACTGTCTTGAATTATATGGTGGATCGATATATACAATATCGCAAGAAATTTCTTTTGCCAATTGATTAGCATCTTTTCGAGAAATGTGAACTTTTTTGTTATTATATTGGTACGGCGATATTAAATCAAATAAAAATGTGTCTGGAATATGTTTTCCCTTTATATAGGCATCATAGTGTCCAACCGTATTTGCCGCTTTATCGGCAGAATATAGCAAAGACGCAAGTAAGATGTTTTTTTCCTTCTCGTTCAATTCAGTAGTTTGTTCTATATATTCTCTAACAAAACCTATTAGCAAGGCATCGTTATTTGAAAAAAACTTATTCCCAAAGTTTTCAGACACATAGTTTGACGATATAGTATTGGGGTCCAAACTTCTAAAATAGTTTCTGATACTTTCGAGTTTATTTAAATCATATTTTTGTTGATCGAAAAACGCCTTGTAAATAATTTCATTGGAAAAAAGGAAGTCATTAATATATACTTCATCCATTGTATCCAACATTTGTTTGCTCATTACTGCAGTTCCAGCAAAAATATCACAAAACGATGTACCACTACAATGTTCAGTAATTAGACCAGATATCCACTCGGTCAATTTATATTTGCTTCCAGTATAACGACGGTTCCAAATTTGATATGCCATTTGTTAATCCTCTCTATGTTTAATACATCGTATTATAGCTAATGCATTAAGGTTTCAGGGCGTTTTTGCGTTTTGATTCCTGACCATAAATATCGTTCAAATCCTCGATTACCACTTCGATAGCGAGAAAATGGAATATTAGTTATTCACTAACACCTCCAAATACTGATCGAGTCGCTTATTGAGATACTCCGCAAAGAGCTTTATCATCTCGGAGCGGTGGTCGAAGGCGTCGTAATAGCGCATTCTGTCGGTGAATTTGATATCGATGGGAGGATATCCGGCTTTCATCAGTTCAAGGTTGATGATGAGGCGTCCGGTTCTGCCATTGCCGTCGATGAAGGGGTGGATGGTCTCAAACGCGATATGCAGATCGGCGAGCTTTTCCACGATGTTGCGCTCGTCGTTTGCGTACTGCTGCATGAGGTCATTCATTTTTGGCTCGATCAGATAGGGCTGGACAGGTTCCTGCTTTGCGCCCATAATGCGGACGGGGACTCTGCGGTATACGCCACGGTCGAGAGGTTTATCCGCGAGGACGAGGGAGTGAATCTGCTTGATGACCGATTCAGAAAGGGGAGTGCGATCCTTGACAAGGTCGCAGATGAAATAGAACGCATCTTTATGACCGACCGCTTCCATGTGATCCTTCAGCGGTTTTTGATCGATGGTCAAGCCCTTCAGAACCATATCGGTTTCACGCAAAGTTAAGGTGTTGCCCTCGATTGCGTTGGAGTTGTAGGTATATTCGATCATGAAGTCCTCGTTCAGACGCGCAACTTCACCTTCGGTAAGCGGTCTGCAACCGTCGAGTTCTTTTTTCTTTCTTTCAATTTGGGCGAGAAGGGTTTCCTTTCTGCGAATACGTCCGTCGGCAGGTTTTGGAGCGTTATCGGGGACAAACCAGAGTTTACCCTCGCGCCATGCACCGTCAATCTGTCCGTTTACGCAGAGCGTACGGACGCGTCTGTCGGAGATGCCCCATTTCTCGGCGGCTTGCTTGGTCGTCATAGCCATGATTCATACCTCGTTACATTGAGTTCTCGAAATAATACAATTTACCAGAATAAGTATACCACATTTTCGGCACAAATTCAATAGAGTTCGGAATAATATTTTTTAATTTGCGGAATAATTTGCCGATTCTTATCTCTTGCAATCTCTGTTACTTTGTGTTATAATAAACCCAAGTTATCGATCCGGCTTTGGCGGAGCGGTACTCTTTGCTTACAGCGGTGAAATATTTGCACCGTGAAGTGCGGTGACAGTGAACGACCGCATCAAACACGGCAACAGGAACCACACAAACGGGGGCGCATTTCTAAAAGAATTTCTAAAAATTTTTTAGAAATATTTTTAGAAATCGCAATGCCTTATGGCGTAAGGATTATTTGAGGTTCGAACAAAAAAGAGCCCAAAACCCTTGTAAATACTGGGCTTTCAGCTTCTTATATCATCCGTTATCGTCTTCTATAATTCCTTAATTTCCGACAGGTTGATGTGCCTTGAAAACCATTTGCCGACTAAATCGGCGCGTGAGTTCGAATCTCACACCCTCCGCCACCAGAGCTAAGTCAGCAATGATTTAGCTCTTTTTTCTTGCTTCTTCAGATCCCAGCACACTGCTGATTACTTTCGCGCTTGCAAGTTTGCTTCGCGTGTCCACGTGGCTGTAAATGTTTGCTGTGGTACCGATGTCCGAGTGACCAAGCCAATCCTGGATCATTTTCATCGGCACACCATTTGCCAACATAAGAGATGCACACGAGTGGCGCAGATCGTGAAATCTTATGTGCTTTAACCCAGCTTTTTCGAGTGTGTAGGAGAAATGCGTGGTTACGTAGTTGGGCTTCAGCAAATTGCCGAGAGCATCAACACACACATATTCAGAATACTCTTTGTTATAAGCGCTTCGCATGACTCTACGCATTTCTTCCTGACGCTGCTTTTCTGCCAATAATACATCTTTGATAAATGGCATCAGTGGGAGAGATCGATAGGATGACTTTGTTTTCATGACATCCAGTCCGAGTGTTGCGCCAAAACCATCATTGACGATTTTGTGATTGATTCTGATAACGCTTTCGTCAAAATCAATTGCACTCCACTTTATTCCAAGTACCTCACTGCGACGCAATCCATAAAAGGCTGCTATGATTACCGGAATTCGGATAGGATCGTCATCCAGACTCTCGATCAACTGATTGATTTCCTCTGAGTTAAGGTATGTGCCAATATACTGAACTGCACGAGGTCTATCTGCTTGATCACAAGGATTCATTGTTACAATGCGTCTTTTGATAGCTTGTTTGTAAGCTAAATGGATTAATGAGTGAAGGTGTTGAACCGTAATTCCTTTTAGTCCTTCGTCAAACAATTCATTGTAAAAATCATTCAATTCATCTCCGGTTATATCTTTCATTGGCATATCGATTTCTCGAAAATATGACGTAATATGACCGTCGATTTCCTTTTTATAATTGCAGTAAGTTGTCGGGGACAATTGGTTTTTATACTGCTCAAGCCAGTCCTTCATATACTCATCGAGGCGCAGTGAGGCTTTTCGCCTTTTTTCTTGTTCTGCTTTTGTCAAAGATTCATCTAAATACAAATCTCCTGAATTATATTTGGCAAGAACTTGGTTAAAGCGATAGGACGCTTCGGTCTTTGTGCCTCTGCCTGTGGCAAGGTCGAGATTGTGCCACTTTTCTTTTCTTTTTCCGTTTATATCATATAAATTGATTATGAAAACGTCCGTTTGCAGGACCTTCTTTGTTCGGACAACGGTTCCATTTCTCAAAGCAATCTCTCGCGAAAGGCCATATTCCGTCCGGAATACAAGGTGTTGGCTGATGAACGTACTTTTCCGCCAGCTCGGAAGTCGGCACTTTTACCCCACCGTCAACGATCCAAATGATCTCACGCGTGTTTTTCAAGCAGTCTATCGCTTCATTCAAAAGGGCTTCATCTGTGTTGGACAGATAATAGATATCTGCCTCCGTAAAAAGTTCTTCCATATTTTTTCACTCTCGTTTTCAAACTTTGTTGTCGGCACGTGCAAGCGTCGCATGATCCGAGCAATCGTGAAGGGACGGCATATCCCGCTGTTCAAACAAGCGCAAAAAGTCCTTAAATGAAATGGCTTGTTGCTCGGTCAGCGCAGCATCGACGCCTACCTTCGTGTGCGGATTGAGCTGCCATTTTTCGTGCGTGCTTTTCATCATCGCAAAGTACGGTCGGTGCAAGATGCGATACCCGGAGCGTTCCAATAAACCAACATCGATCCCCGCCACGTCAACTACGTAATTTCGATCGAATTCTTCGGGTAGCGGCGGAAGGACGGGTTTGCGGATCTTCGCCGAGAAGGTCTTACACTCATTGGCCGTTGCCCTGCGGCGATAAATTTCGAGGGCGAGAGCGTTTTTTTCGTCTCCGTATCTCTTTGCCGCGCCGGTAATCAGGGCATCGACGACCGTCTCCGCCGATGATTCGGTGTTATGGTCGAAAATTCGATCCAAAAGCCAAACGAGAACGCCGAAATCTTTCCAACAAAGCCAATAATAGTTTTCTTCCGAACGTCGGATGCTGAGACAGCAATCATATCCGTCAGGCTCTTGACGGTAGGAAAGAAAATAGGTTTCATTTTCATCCGCTTCCGTCATTTCCGCGCGATGGAGAGCGATTCGTGCTTCCATCGCATCGATTGCTTTGCCAAGCGTTTGCTTTGCCGAGTCCGAAAGAAAAACTCCTTTTTCTCCGAATCTCTTTTTCAAAAAATCCGTATCCGGCGTGTAGACATACTCGTGATTGCCACGCTCAATGATTTTACATTCGAGCAAATATTCTTTCCCGTGCTTCTCTTTGCAAACGACTTTTTTGATCTCTTTGATATACCTTTTGCCGTCTGATACGAATTCGTTCTCATTCTTCATCGAAAAACTCCCTTCGTCATAGCCTTCAAGACAGAGTCGTAGTTTGCGTACGGTTCTGCGGTTACTTGGTTTTTCCCGACTCTTTCTCATTCTCTGTCTTTACGATAGAATCCCGGCGGAATTGAATCAATTTTTCCTGATCTTCCACTTGATTCAGCCAGCTGTTTTTCGTGCGCCCCCACAACATTATGTACCGGGAGTTCTTTTCTTTTGCCTTGGCAAAGAAGTCCTCCAGTCGGGACAGCAACGTGATAAAATCTTTCATTTCGTCTTCGGATTTGATCGGATTGAACGCCCGAAAATAATTCGGGACCGTGCGCGCCACGTAGAAATAGTAGTCCCCCTCGGTGTTCAAGACGATCGGCTCCAATAAAGTGAGCGCCTTGTCGTAATAGCGCCGTTCTTCTTCAGAGTGGATTTCATAATCTCCGAAGGAGGTAAAGGCAAGGTCCACATACTGTGAGGAAAGGGACAGCGCGTATTCCACCGGATCTTCCCGCGAGGCGCACGCCTCGTAGAGTTCCACCGACTTTTTCGCGTAGGATTTGGCTGTATCCCGATCTCCGATATACATGGTCAGATAGGAAGCCCAATAGGAATAGAATTTCTGCAACTGCTTCCACGCGTCGGGATCACTTTCCTTCAGGCGCAGCAGACATTCTTCCTCCTGCGAGAGTACTTCGCGAAGTTCGTCCACGTTAATTACTTCGCCGCTTACAATCTGCTTTGCCTGATCCTGCAGCGATTTTGCCTTTTCATATTCGATATTCATTTTCATTTCCTTTCTCAAATAACAGTTTCATCTTTACACACCACGGGAATCTGTCTTTCGCCGCACCAATCCTCGGCTTTCGTAACGGCTTTCCACTCGTCCGAGGTTCCGGCGTATTTGATTTCATTCAATGACACGCACATATCAAAGGCGTTGCCAGTGATTGATTTCAGCGTTTTCGGCAAGGTAACTTCCGACAATTTTTGATCATTGAAAAACGCGAATTCGTCAATGTCTTCCACACCCTCTTCCAAGCGTACCGTTTGCAAATTATTGCATTGGGAAAACGCCGACGAACCGATTCTTTTCACATTTCCGGGGATCGTAACCTGTTGCAGCGGGCAACCGCGAACCTCAAAGGCATCGAAAGCAAAATCGGGGATTTCCGAAAGCCCGCTCCCGACCTTCAAACTCTCCAGATCCGTTTCGCTAAAGCAACCTTTCCCGATTTTCGTCACGCTGTCCGGGATACAAAGATCGCGGATACCGCACCCCGAAAAAGCGTTTTCACCGATTGTTTTCAAACTGTCCGGAAGTGTGACTTCTGACAGATCATAACATTCCATGAAGGCGGATCTCTCAATGGAAGAAACCCCTTCCGGGATCGTAACGGACTTGATGCCGCTATCCATAAACGCCATTTTGCCAATGCTTGTAACGCCAACCGGGATGACGCTTTTCCCGCAACCGGCAATCACGCGCTTTGTGCATTTTTCGATCAGGCAGTTTCCTTTAGAATAATAGCGGGGATTGGCTGGGTCAACAACAAACGCCTCTGTAGTGTAATCATCCGAAAAATCGTACGCCGTTGCAAACGCACCGTCGGAAATTGCAACTACGCTTGCCGGAATCGTTACGGTTTTGGCGTTCCATTCGTTCTCATAAGCGATACACGCGGCGACAGTGCGCGTCCCCTTGCGGATCGCAAACACGTCCGACACAGGTCTTGCCCCGATCAGGTTGTTACCGATATAGAACGCCTCGTCCTTTTCGTGCGCGCTTTCCAATGCCGTATCGGAAAACGCCCATTCACCGATCTGACGCAGAGAGTCGGGCAAACGGATCTCCGAAAGCGACGTACATTTACGGAAGGCAAATGCCCCGATCTCGGTCACACTTTCCGGTATCGTCACGCTTTGGATCTTGCAATACTGAAAGCCCCCTCTGCCGATCGCCGTTACGGGGATACCTTCATAGGAAGACGGGATCTCCAAGTGCTTCGGCATGTTTTCTTTATCGCCGGCATAGACCGAATACGTTCCGTCTTCTTTTTTCGCAAATTTAAGTATTTCCATAATGTCATTATCCCGTTACGATTCCGTCTTTGCAGCGAACGGTGATGGTTTTGTTGCCGCACCAAGCGTATCCCTTCAAAAGTTTTTTCCACTCTTCCATAGTCCCGGCATACGTCATTTCCGTCAAAGAAAAACAACAGTCAAACGCACAGGCATCGATCTGCTTGACCGTACTCGGGAGGTTCAGCGTTTGAAGCCGAACGTTGTTGAAAAACGAATATTCGCCAAGCGTTTCGACTCCTTCTTCCAGCGCGACCGATTCCAGTTTGCAACGGGCGAAAGCCTCATCCGCAATCTTCTTGACCGTCCCGGGAATAACGAGTTGTTTGAGCTTGCTTCCGTCGAACGCATACTCCGGAATTTCGGCAATCCCGTTGCCGAGTTCCACACTTTCCAAATCACTCTCGGCGAAACAGCCCTTCCCAAGGGTTTTCACGGCATCCGAAATCGTTGCCGACTTGACTTCCCAAGCATCAAAGTACTCTTTTTCACCGATTTCCGTGATGCTCCCGTCGTTCGGGATTGTCAGATGTCCCGCAGAATCAATCATTTTGTCCATATGGCATCTCCTTTCAGACCGCCACCGGAGTGACGGTCACACTTTCACGGATTTTTTGAATGTCGGACCAAAGAAGCGTGTCCTTTTCAAGCAACGCCTCAGTCGCTTTTTCGAGGAAGTCTTTGTTCTTCAAGAGAATCTCTTTGGCTTTGCGGTAATATTTCTCTAGTTCCGCAACCGTTACCGCTTCGTTTTCGGAAGTAAAGCGTTCCGACGATTCCGGATAACGTCTCGTGCTGACATCAACCATACCGAAACCAAGTGATGCGGTCGTGCTGATCCCTTCGCGAATCATATTGTACGCTCGCCGGATATCTTCCTCGCACCCGTTTGCAACCGTATCACAATAGGAGAGTTCGACCGCTGCCTTGGACGCAAGCGCAACAAGAATGTGATACGGTCTTCTCGTCAGCTGTTTACAAAGGTGAATGAATCCACCCGGCGCGGAAACACGCACGCTTGCCAATCCAACGCACCCGGGAACCAGGGATTCCGCCACCACCAGATGACCCGCTTCGTGAAGCGCAACTTTACGTCTCTCAGTTTCATCCTGAGCGCCCTCAAAGTCATCGGACGAATGATACTGCTCACGAAGGACTGCCGAAAGGATATGTTTCATACCAATGCTTTTTTCACGTTCATACGCGGCATTGATCGCGGCGTTATTCACAATGCTTTCCAGTTCGGCGCAGGAATTATAATTGATCATTTTGGCAACGTCATCAAGGTTTACGTCCTCGCCGACCTTTTTGGATGCCATATAATGCTCAACGATTTTAGTTGCTTCTTCTTCCGTCGGACTTTCCAGTTCGATAACAAGATCGAATCTTCCGGGTCTCGAAAGAGAGGAAGGAAGTTTATGATAATTGTTTACTGTGCCGATCACATAGACACCGTTTGGGATTCACATTTGTCAAAAATACTTATGACGGTTGGCGTAATGGAGCTTACCAAAAAATGATTGGTTGTCTAAATGCATTTAATTTCGGTGTTGGCTTTATTGATTGGTCAACTCTTGCTCCCACAGATCTGCCGGTCATCAATGTTTATGAAGTAATTGAAAATGGCGCTACATTGGATTATGCTAAAAACGGCAATGTAACGACAGGCGGTATTGCGTTGTTATGGCACGCATATGCCGGCAATGCTTGGCAAGGTGTTGCCCTTTGTGAACCGCCATACTTTACCATTACTTTGACAAGCGGCAATTAAAGCGCAGGTATATAACCAAACGCCGGGTGTGACGGTTGATCCGCAACACCCGGCGTTTTCTGACATTTGAAAATGGGATTGATAAATATTAAAAAAGTCTGGAAACAGCGATCCGTAAGTGAGTACATATCATACGGTAAGTCAGCAAATCTGAAACTACGGTTATCTGATATTATGAAAAAGACGGCGATGAAAAACTCCATGCCGTTTACGCGCAGGGAACACATATTCTTCCCGATCACAAGGTTGCTCCCGGATAAGGAGAAGTCAGAGAAGTATTCCCCGACGGAAGCATTGTTTTCACGCCCGGCGAGATTGACGGAGGAGATACACATTACTGGCACTTGTGTTCCGTCGCGGATGCCTTGCCGAAAGGCAAAAAATGTCGAGCGGTTTTTCTGCCGTTGTGGTATACTAAGTGAGGAGGCGAGAGTATGACAGAGCAGATCCTGGCAATTCAACGGATGCAGGACTATCAAAGCCGTTTCCGATGATATAGAGGACATTGTCGTTGTCCGGACGAAGGCTTCTTTCGGAACAACTTCCCAGTCCCGAAGACATCCGGAAAAATGTTGTGTGCTTTCTCCGTCTCGGTTCTTCGCTTGGCACGGTCAGCTTCTTTCTGCTTTTCTTCGCGCTGTCTTCTGAGGGCAGTGCGACAGGAGGACAACTATCGGGTGGCTGTACCCGATTGCCGTCCATACCCTCCCGGTTCATATTCGCGTACAATGAACCGGGTTGCGCAACGCTTGCAAATACATTCTTGCGTTTTTGTGTGCGATGCGGTTGAACAAGACTGTTTCTTCTGAAATAATTGTGTCCGTCATGATATCGGTTGTCTGTTTCATTTTATGACTGCCTCAATATTTACAGTGCAATTCACACCTTTTCGCCGAAGGTATCGGGACGGATCGGATCAAACTGCTCGTTTGCCCACATTACCGTGACCAGATCCTCGGTGTCGGACAGGTTGATGATGTTGTGCGTGTAGCCGGGGAGCATATGAACAGCTTCGATCTTGTCGCCGCTGACTTCAAACTCAAGCACCTCGTCACTGCCGATCCTGCGCTCCTGAATGAGTCCGTGTCCCGACACGACAATGAAAAATTCCCATTTTGAGTTGTGCCAGTGCTGACCTTTGGTAATGCCGGGCTTGGAAATATTCACGCTGACCTGACCGCACTTTTCGGTTTTGAGCAGCTCGGTAAAGCTGCCGCGCGCGTCCGCATTCATTTTCAGCGGGAACGCGACTTTCTCTTTGGGCAGATAAGAGAGGTACATGGAATACAGCTTTTTCTCAAAGCTGCCGTCGGGAATCTCTGGTATCACCAGCGTCTGCGGCTGGTCGTGGAAACGGTGGAGGCACTCGACTATGTATCCGAGCGTCGCTTTGTGCGTCACAGGTGCGGCGCAGTATCTGCCGTTTTCGGTCAGAACGGTGTTCACGCCGTCAAATTCGCAGTGATGCTCCTTGCCCTCGAGTGCATCGAACATTTCCTCGACCAGATCATCGATAAACAGCATTTCAAGCTCGACCGACGTGTCGCTAACCGTAATGGGCAGGTCGTTTGCTATGTTGTGGCAGAAGGTGCCGACCGCACTGTTGTAGTTGGGGCGCACCCACTTGCCGACGAGGTTCGGAAAGCGGTAAACCAGCACTCTCGCCCCGGTTTCCTCGCCGTAGGCAAAAAACAGGTCTTCGCCCGCTTTTTTGGACAGCCCATATTCCGATGCGCCGAAGCGTCCTTGGAGTGTCGCTTGAATGGAGGACGACAGCATGACGGGACACTTGTTTCCGTGCTTTTTCAGCGTGTCAAGAAGAGCAGATGCAAAGCCGAAATTGCCCGCCTTGAATTCCTCCGGATCTTTCGGACGGTTGACTCCGGCGAGATGAAATACAAAATCCGCCTTGCGGCAGTATTCGTCAAGCTCCGCGGACGTGCTGTCAATATCATATTCGTAGATTTCATCGATCACAATATTCGGACGCGTGCGGTTTTTGCCGTCGCGTATGTTTTTGAGGTTTTCTACAAGATTTTTGCCGACGAAGCCTTTTGCTCCGGTCACGAGTATATTCATAAAGCTTACCTCCGCGTTTTTCTTTATTGTATCACAAAATTCTTCATTTGTACAGAGAAAAGAACCGATTTCCATATGAAAATCGGTTTGCGCTTTGCTTTTAGGAATATAGCTTGACAATGTAACAGCACTTGGGTTATTACGAAAATATTTTAACATAGATACGGAAATTTGTCTACACTCAGCGGTAAAGAACGGTGGCGAGCACAGTCTGTATGGAAAAAAGCAGGGCACCCTGAGGGATGCCCTGCGCTGACTTTATAGGCACATTTGCTGTGAGCGGTCTTCCGTCTCGCACTCGCGCCGTGCCTGTACTTCGATATTGTGCTTGAAAAGTGCCTTGGTGTTTTCCACTAAGCTTTCCGTGCCCGACTTGAATACAACTACCTTCCAGCCGATGTTTTTATAAGCGCGGTAGAGTGGTTTCAGGCTCTCGCGCAGTGCTTCGTCGCCGGCTTCGGCTCTTGTGAGCCATATTTCGGTATACTTTTTATCCTTGATCTCGTTTATCTCCATACGACCCACCTCTTTTCTTTTATGGTTTCCCGGATTTTAATTGAATATTCAGTTTTCAAAGAACGGTTCGATTTACGCAATATATTCCTCCTTTTGTGAAGTTACATTTTTATTTCCCATGCCTGATATTTCCTTTCTTTTTTCGGCGGCAGTATGGTTGTGCAATCCTCGATCGGTCTGCGGTAATCAAACAGCACCGAGAGATCGGCAACGATGCTCGCAATATCGGTCGTGACGCTGACGAGAATGTTCTCGTTCATGCGCTGAAGTGCCATATAGGCGTATTCATTGCCCTTGCGTGCCGAGGTCTCGAGCAGCTCCACCGCCCGATTCCAATCGAAGAGATCCGACTCAAAGAGATAGATTTTCGCAAGACGATATTCGGCAAAGATATTGCCCATCTGCGCGGCACGTTCAAGATGTTCGATAGCTTTCGGAATATTCTTTTTGACCTTTTCACCGTCGGCATACAGCTTGCCGAGGGTATAGGCGGCATATGAGCTGCCGTCGTTCTCGGCGTCATAGAGCAGGTCTATCCCGCGCTTTACGTCCGATCTGAGAAAGTCACCTGTGATAAGCGCTTTACCGAGCAGAGCTTCGGCAAATGCGTTGTGCTTATCTGCCGCGCGACCGAGCCAGTATTCGGCGCTCCCCGCGTCGCGTTCGTAATAGGAGCCGAGATAATACATCTTTCCGATGCGGTACTCCGCGTAGATATACCCGTCCTCTGCCGCCCGCTCCAGCCAATACGCGCCCCTGTCAGGGTCAAAATTGTAATCGTCGGCGGTGAAATATTTCATTGACAGACGGTACATGGCGTAGCGGTTGCCGAGCTTTGCCTGCTCAAGAAGCAGGGATAGCGGTGTCGGTTGTTCGTCATCCTCGTCGTCGAGTATTTCGGCGTCTGCTTCGCGCTCGCCCGAAAAGAAGGCTGTTATCTCATCAGCAGAAAGACGATCGCGCTGAGCAGCGCCGAGCTGCCTGCCGCCGCTATGATAGTCGTTACCATATAGCGGTGAAATTTCTTCAGCAGTCCTTCCGCCTCCTGCTTCAGTCCATTCAGCTTGTCGTATCGGCTGTCGAGATCGGCTTTGACGCTCGAGATAGATTGCTCTCGCGCTCTCCCAGCCCGTGCGTTCTCCGCACGGACATCCTCCAGCGTTGTCTTGAAGCTGCCCGCGATCCCGACCAAGCTCTGCGTGATCGACTTCTGCAATTCGAGCGCGGTCCCGTCCTGCTCCGAGAGAAAGTTCTCCGTCATTTCGGTCAGCTCCTCCCGTGTCGCAAGTGCTTCGATCTGCTTGTACAGCGTCGGTTGGAATGTCACCGCCTCCCGCGCCCATGCGCAGAATGCCTCCCATTGCTCGGTCGGAATCGCCACTACTTTCGGCAGATATTCTCTCTCGGTCTGTGTCCGTATCATACCTGCCGACGATTTCTTGAGTGCTTCCAGTGCGTTCTCCTGTTTGGTTGCGTATTCTGAATTCATATTCCATGTTTCCTTTCAAAAATTTAGTTTCGTGTAATTTGTTGTCACGGACCTTCTGACCGCCCGGGCAGGTGTAGGTGATATATTTTCGCGTCTCCTCCCAGCGGACAGAATAGCCGGCGTTTGTCATGAGATCGATAAATTCCTCACGGCTCCCGCACATTGTCATGGCGGCTTCGATGTCGGAGATGAGATTGAATTTGAAGCTCTCGCCTTTGAGAGCCGCGCGGTATTCGCGTGTGCCGACGGCTTTTGTGTCGCCGTTTTGTTCATAGCGCCTTAGCACCGATAGCCCGTGAGACGCACATATTTCGTCGCTGACCGCCCGCATTTTCTCGAGTGTGCGGTTGTCAAAGTGAACCTTCTTGCCGTCGTCGGGCCTTACCGAGTTGACGATAAAGTGATTGTGTATCCGCGCCTCGCCTTTCGATACCGCATCAAGGTGTGTGGCGACAAGCACCTCGCAACCGTTGAAAAACTTTTCGGCAAGCTCCAATCCGATGCTGTGCGCCTCGTCATATGACTTGATCTCGCCCGGCGCAAACGACTGCGTGTACTGATAGAAATACACACCGTCGGTCTTGCGCCAAAGATTTTTGGTCGCCATAAATTCGTCATAGGCGATCTCCCCAACGCAGTTTACGCCCGAGAGATAACGCTTTCCGTTTTCATCAACCGTCTTTTTCTCCTGTGATACATAGCGGATAACGGCGAGCATTGCGGAGGTATTTTGCTTGGACTCTTGAATAAAATTGCAGGTTGCTATTCCGATCACGCTCCTTTCGTACCGACAATGACCGCGTCCATGTCGGCATATATCTTGTTGACTGCCGCGTATATCTTTCCGAGCATGGCGGTGGCATACCGCAGATCAACAAAGCTGACCCGCCCTTCGTGCGCAAGCACCGTCATCTGATTGAGGTTCCTGCCGATGCCTTTCAGCTCGTGAAGTAGCGGTTTCAGGTCTTCGATCTGATAAATGATCTTTCCGAGTGCGGCACACCGAAGCGTCTCACCGATGCCCATGCCTGTCTTTTTGGCAAGCGCTTCGATTTTTCGCTTCTCGCTTTCGGTCGTTCTGACCGTGATTTTTACGTTTCTTTTTCGCAATTGTCTTGCTCCTTTCTGAAGTTAGTAATTGATTATTTTTAGGGTTTCTTTGCTTACTTTCTTTGCAAAGAAAGTAAGGGGTGTGGGGCACAAGCCCCGCTGTCATGCGTTTGGCGACCGACCGCATCGCGGCGGACGTCCAAACGCTCTGCTTGCCCCGCTGTGCGGGCAAGCTTCTTGCCCCGCTTATGCGGGAAGCCTACGCCAGGCGTAAGCCGTATTTTTCATTGCGTTACTTGTACATTGATTCCTCCTTTCATTGGTAAAAAAATACAGACAGCAAAAAAAGGCGTACATCCGTATCACACGTTACACACTCACGCCCGTGTAACGGCTGTGACGGTTGCTACGCCTTTTTCGATCCTATCCCTGAACTTTTCCGACTGCTGATTTTCTGAGCAGCATGACTCTTTTCTGCTTGCCGCAAAAACGCATTGCCCGTGTGTTCTCGCCGCCACCGCTTTCGATATACCCCTCCTCGGCAAGTGACTTGGCAAGCGCCTTGGAGGACAGAGAAAAGCATTCGTCCTGCTCGGCGCACAACCGCTTGACTGACTTGTGTGTCATGTCGAGAAAGAGATAGTAATATTCGCTGTCCTCGTATCCGATGCAGTTATGCGGGAGTTCGACGGAGGTGTCACTCGGTACTACGCATAGCTGACCGCACTCCAAGAGTGCCATGAGCTTTGAAAGGAAGATGTGTGTCGGGCGGTCTGACTCAACCGCTTTCGACTGCTGTGCCGACAGTGAGAGGAGCGCATCATCAAAGCGTTTTTCAAATTTGGCACAGTCCTCGGATGCAATCATTCCATTGGCTCATAGAAATTTCAGCAGAAACAAAAAACCGACCGCAAGGCACGCAAGTGTGTCAGGCAGTCGGTCGTGAAATATGATTTTGTTCTTTTGCAGGCGTTCGCGCCAGCAGGTTCGGAGCGATTCGTAAAGTGACTTCAGCTCGAGGAGAAACGCATCTTCGTTCTCACTATCTGTGAGAAACGATTCACGTAGCCAGTCAAGGTAAGAGGACATACATCGCATCAGGCCTCCGTTTGCCGCATGCTCCTGCATTTCGGAGAGAAGGGGGAGACTGATATCGTCCGGCTTCATTTCAATGCAGAACATTCGAGCCGTTCCGCTCTCGCCGATGTCGGGCGCAAACTCTGCCGTCACGATGGCGTTGCCGCGGGGAGGGTAGGGTTCTCTCAGTGTGATATCGGACGTCAGTCGGTTGCGTGCGGCACGGTCACCATAGCTTCGTGCCAGCGTCTGCATGATCGACTTCATTTCTTCGCCCTCACGCCTCGTGGTCGGATGGTAATCATCGATGCAGGTCAGTACATCTTTCAGCGCAAAGGCATTGTGAACGATGCTGTTTGCCGTATCGCGGAAGCTCATGGGCAGATCGGTCGCAGAGAAGTTACCGAAGAAGGACAGCATCAGCGCGGCAAGCGTGCTTTTCTTGCTTCCCGTCCTTCCGATCAGCGTGAGAAGAAACTTCGGTTCATGACCGACCTGACGTAGAAATTCGTTCAGCGGTGAGAGAAAGACCAGCGCAAGGCAAGGATAAATCACCTCGCACGGTGCGAGGTCAGGCGTGAGCATGCCGAAGAGACAGGACAGGTCGAGCGGTGAGCATCCGTAAGACGTAGAGTAGTTGCGCTGCTTGCCGTGCAGGATTACCTCGCACTCACCGTTTCCCGGCAGAAGGAACTGCCACCGTCCGTTTATCTTTTGCCAGCCCGTGTGTGCAAAGATATACTTGTGCTCAGCATAGCGTGCGGTGCTTTTGATTGCGGCTCGGATGTGCTCTCTGACGTGCGGAACTATATCGATGTCACAGCGTGCGCCCCAGCGGGGGAGCATCCATTCCATCTTTTCCAGCTCGGTTGCCGTGACATCGACTGGCGGCAGCATCTCGCCGTTTTCATC
>URUL01000004.1 GCA_900551005.1 uncultured Ruminococcus sp.
TTGTAGGCAGTTTTGATCTTGAGCTCTTCATTGGGTACATAACGGGCATACTTCGGATCTGTTGTAATCTGCTCGTTGAATGTGGTTACGATTTTGTAAATATCCCGCTCGCGCAGGCGGTTCTTGTTTCCGTCTTTGATATAGTCATGGCTTGCATCGATCATGAAAATGCCCTGACGGTTATCGGCATCGGATTTGTCAATAACGATAATACAAGCAGGAATTCCCGTACCGTAAAAGAGGTTGGCAGGCAAGCCGATAATGCCCTTGATATAACCCTTGTCGATAATATGTTGGCGTATGGTTGCCTCGGCATTCCCGCGGAAGAGCACACCGTGCGGCAAAATAACTGCCGCTTTACCCGTGGATTTCAGAGATTTAAGAATGTGCAGGAGCCATGCATAATCCCCGTTCTTTTCGGGCGGAATATCACCGTAACCCGTAAAACGTCCGTAATCTTTTACGCCGTCTGTCCAGTTTTTGAGTGAAAACGGAGGGTTGACAACTGCAAAATCAAAACGGCGAAGCACGGAATCGTCTTTGTCATCCTTATAGTGCGGATCGGAAAACGTATTGCCCGCATAGATTTCACCCGTTGCTTTGTTGTGCAGGACAAGGTTCATCTTAGCAAGACCGGCTGATGTGATCTCCTTTTCCTGACCGTAGATCGCAACATCAATCGGCGCTTCATCTGCCGCACGGATAAGCACTGAGCCCGAACCGCACGCCGGATCATAGACCGTTGTATCTGGGTCGGTCACCTTATCAATCCCGATGACCTTTGCAAGGATGCGCGAAACTTCGGCAGGCGTGTAAAACTGTCCCTTGCTTTTGCCGCTCTCTGTTGCGAAATTGCGCATGAGATACTCATAGGCATCACCGAGGATATCATCACCGCCGGCTTTGTTACTTCTGAAGTCAAATTCGGGACGCTGAAAGATGGAAATAAGCCCGGAGAGCTTATCCACCATTTCATCGCCTTTGCCGAGCTTGGATTCGTCATTAAAATGAGCGTTATCGATAACACCGCGAAGTTGATTATTTCCCGCATCGGCAAGCTTGGCAATGACTTTGTCCATTTTTTCGCCGATATTTTTGTCTCCCTTGATCGCAACAAGATCATCAAAGCTTCCGCCCTCGGGAATTGTAATATCCGCATATTTTACGCCTTTGAACTTGTCAGTTACATATTTGACGAACAAAAGCGTCAAAATGTAATCCTTGTACTGAGAGGCATCCATACCTCCACGAAGCTTATCGCAACTCGCCCACAAGGAGCTGTATAATTCATTCTTTTTGATTGCCATAATTTTATCCCTATCCTACTGATTATTCCGCCGTGATCTTAACTCTTTTCCCACTGAAAGCAACGCCGTATTTGAGAATGTTTCGGACACCTTTTACAGTGAGTTCCGTCTCGTATTTCCGGCTGTCGATCTGTGCCAGCGCCTTTTCGGATAGCTCTTTCAGCTCGTCCTCCGGGCAATCTTTGGCGGCTTTGAGTTCAATCAGAATGCCCGGCAGTTTGCCGTCCTTGGGACAGAGGCAGATGTCATACCGTCCTTCACCCGATTCACGGTTGGAGGTGATATAAAAGCGGTTATCCAGAGTCGCGCAAAGTCCGAGGACAAGCCCGTGATAGAAGTTTTCGCCGACAGTATCGTAGCTGCTGACTGACTGCATCAGAAGCGTGCCGAGATTTTTTTGCAGTGCGGCAGTATCTCCCGAATAAATGGCTTCCTGAATCGAGATCGCTGTTGCCTGCGGTACAATGGTGTTCAGTTTTTGGAGAATTTCTTTGTTATATACGAATGTGATCTCCTTGTTCGGCAGGGCAACCTCGCACATGAAATCTCCGCTGAAGGACGGCTCGGATTTAATGACTTTCAGATATCCCGCAACAAGCAGGAAGCTGTATACCGATGACGGATTGCTTTTGACCTGCGGATAGATGACCCCGGTGTCGATATAGGTAAGGAACGACTCACCCTGCAAAAGGGCATTGAGTTTTTCGTAAATCGTTTCATCCGCTCCGCCGAGAATTTCGCCGATAATGTCGTTGCTGCCCGTGGATTGCCAATAAGCGCGTGGCTGACAGCCGTTGCGGAAATAGTTGATGACCGACCAAGGGTTGAAAATTTCGGTATTGCCGAATTTATATCCGTCATACCATTCGCAAATTTCGTCGTACTTATCCTCTGCATGATAATAGCGTGCGATTTCCTTGACTTCATCAGCCGTGAAGCCGAAGTATTCGCTGTATTTCGTATCCAGAATAGAATTGATTGCAAGGTTGTTCAGTCCGCTGAAAATGCTTTCTTTTGCTACGCGGAGAATGCCTGTAAGGAAGCCGTATGTCAGGTGCTTATTGTCCTTTAATCCGCCGGAAAACAGGTTGCGCATAAATCCGATAATTTCGTCATAAAAGCCCTTGATATGTCCTTGTTGGATCGGCGTATCGTATTCGTCGATGATAATAATCGGCGCAACACCGTGATATTTGTGAAGCATCATAGACAGATTAGCCAAAGCGACCGACAGCTCAACAGGTGTAGCCGTGCCGGAAAGTATTTTTTCTATATACGCTTCTTCGTACTCATTGAACACATCTGCGCTTTTCAGTTCGCTGTGGCGTGACGCTTCTTTGGAAAACAGGTCTTTGATAGCATCGAAGGTCTCCTCCCATGTATCGCATTTTATATCCTTGAAGCTGAGAAATATAACGGGATATTTCCCCTGATGGCTACGGTATTTTTCGCCGCAAGCCCAGATGTTTTTGTTTTTGAAATACACGGAGGTATCCTCGTCCGTTTTTTCAAAAAAAGTTCGGAGCATATCCATGTTCAGTGTTTTGCCGAATCTGCGCGGGCGCGTGAAAAGAGAGACCATCGGACGCTCATCAAGAAAATCCTTGATCATCATGGTCTTGTCAACATAATAGTATTCGGTTGATGCCAGACGGTAATCGGAAATACCGATGGGCAACGGAAGATTCGGCTGTCGGAGGGACGATGCCGGCTTAATTCTTCCGTCTGTCGGTTTTTCCGTTCCGACAGGAATCGCCCATGTGCGTCCTTTTTTAACCGCACCCTTGATTTTTCCTTCTCCGCAGAGCTTGCTGACCTGTCTGTCGCTGATATTCCAAAGGCTTGCCGCCTCTTTTGTACTCATCATTCTTTGCATAACGATCCCCCACATACATTTTTACAGGTATAGTATAGCACATTTTCGGAAGAATGTCAAGAACAATATTCGGAACAATGCGCGGAACTATACCGCCGTATTTTTTGGTATTGTTCCGATAGAAAAAGGGCAGGCGATTTTGCCTGTCCCTCTGGTGCAACATCTGATAAAAAGGTATAAATACGAATTTTTGCCGCATGCTATGCCGACATTGAGAAAGTCTTACTTGACCTGTCCGTCGTTTCGCATTGTGCAGACGGAATTTGAAAATCGTTTTCTTTGCCTACTGCACCTCAGTCTTTGCGTTGTGAAATGAGTTGACTTCCAAGCGGTTTTATGCTATACTAAAGGCAGAAAAAAGCATCTTGAACGGAGGCACGCGAATGACTAAAGATATTGTAAAGTCTGTTGTGGATAAAGCCGATCCGATTGGGTTGCTTGGGATGTGTTGCCCGGCAGATGAATATGATTCCGAAATCGAGATAATTTTTGCACGCATCCGAAAAGGCATGTCCGCAGACGAAATTGCCAAGGTCATTCATGCCGTGTTTCTTGAAATGTTCGGCGAGTCAATTGACACTAAGCTCTGTGACACCATGGCATGCGAAATTCTATCACTTGATTGCTGACCACACCTTTGACCACTTACGGCTTCGGACTACCCGGATTACATGCCGCGAAGAGCACACGAAAGCAGTCAATCCGGACGCAAAAGCCCCGAAAAGCCCGTAAAATCACGTAAAAAATCAGGTTTTTAGCGTTTGGGATGCGGGGATCGCACGTTCGAGTCGTGTCACTCCGACCAAAATGCTGATTTGACCGTTATTTTGCGGTCAAATCAGCGTAAATTTGATAATTTTGTCACCGGAGGTATGGCGTCGTAACGCCAGGGGATCGTAAATCCGAAGGGATTTGCAGGCCGCATACCGGATTAGGTGTCGAGTGCGCTCGGTTATTATTTTGTAATGACCGAGTAGTTTTTATTTTCAGGAGGTTTATATGAAAAACACAAAAGTAACCCTTGTCCCGCTTGAAGCGGACGACCGCGAGCAATTTATACTTGATAATCAATGGGCGTTCAAGTACGGTGCAATGGAGGAGTTTGGAGAGCGTGATAATCATCTTGATTTTGACGGCGAGATCATATCTCGCAAAACAATTGAACGCAGCATTGATTCTCCCGACAGCGAAACGTACCGTATAGTTGTTGAGGGAAGGAAGGTTGGCGGAGTCATCCTGAAGATCAATAAAGAGACCAACCGCAACGAATTGGAGATCCTTTTCGTTTCACCCGAAGAGCACACCAAAGGCATCGGCTATGGTGCGTGGTTGGCGATTGAGGCTCTGCACCCCGAAACTGTCGTTTGGGAGACCTGCACGCCATATTTTGAAAAGCGCAACATACACTTCTATGTGAACAAGTGCGGTTTTCAGATCGATCGGTTTTGGTGCGAGTATTTCACACATGACCACGAGATGGCTGATGACGACGAGCATGATCCCGATGAAGGACCTGATGAGATGTTCCGCTTTATTAAGGTGATGAAGCCGTAACCTGTTTTCTTTGTTTTCACCGACGCAATTTTCGAGGGCTGACCGCTTTGGTCAGCTCTCTTTGTATATCAAACAACGATCTTGCCTCTGTATGACCCAATACCTCCGATGTCGTGAACCTCTCGATATCCTTTACCTTTCAAATAGGCCGCCGCGCGTGCGCTTCGTCCTCCGCTGAGGCAATGGACGTACAGAGGAGTGTTTTTATCCTTTATAACAGAATCCACTTTGTCGATCTCGTCCAGCGGAAGATTTCGGCTTCCCTCAATATGTCCGCTTGCGTATTCTTCTCTCGTTCTGACGTCGAGAAGAATTGCGTTCTTGCTTTCACGGAAGCTTCTGACACCCTCGTTAATATCCTTGCGTGCAAATATATTGAAAATACTCATTTTGTATCCTCCTTGTGTTTTGATTATGGCTTTATTGTAACACAAAAGAAGAGTCCCGTCCGTGACTTTTGTCACAAGCTGCTTTGTGTTGATATGTGGCACAAAATATGATATAATATACACAGAAATCCTTGCTTCGCAAGTCTTTGTGCTAACGCACCTTCCGCGCCCTGCGCGGCTGTGTTATATTGAATCAGGTCGTAAAAATGCCCTTGCAAGCAAGCATTTTTACTCATGATATAATACGCTTGAGTGACAAAAGTCACAGCGAAGACCGAAGAAGTATGATAAAATATACCCACAGAAAGAAAAATGGAGGTAAGCTTATGAAGACCTTGATCATAGGAGGCGTGGCAGGCGGTGCGTCCTGCGCGGCAAGACTCAGGAGGCTTGACGAGAAAGCCGAGATTATTATATTGGAGCGTGGAGAGTTTATCTCCTTTGCTAACTGCGGACTTCCTTATTATATCGGCGGTGAGATCACAGAAAAATCAAATCTTACTCTGCAAACACCCGAGAGCTTCAAGGCTCGTTTCAATATCGAAGTTCGCACATTCAGCGAGGCGGTTGCCATTGATACCGAAAACAAGATCGTTACGGTCAAAGATCTGAAAACAGGTGAGGAATACGCCGAGCGATACGACAGCTTGGTTCTTTCTCCGGGTGCTTCTCCCATTCGCCCGAAGATTGATGGAATCGACAGTGACAGGGTGTTCACTCTGCGCAACATCCCCGACATGATGAAAATCAAACAGTATATAGAGGAAAACCATCCCAAATCGGCGGTGGTGGTCGGCGGCGGATATATCGGCGTGGAGATGACTGAAAATCTTGCCAACGCAGGACTTGACGTGACCATCGTCGAGCTTTCCGACCATCTCATTGCTCCTCTTGATTTCGATATGGCGGCGGACGTTCATAGATATATAAAGTCGAAAGGCATTAAGCTCGCCCTTGGCAACGGTGTGGTTGCTATGAAAGATAGTGACAACGGCTTGACCGTAGAGCTGAACAGGGGCGCAATTGACACGGATATGGTTCTTCTGTCGGTAGGCGTTCGACCGGACACTGCTTTTATCAAGTCAGCGGGGATTGAAATAAACGGACGCGGCAGTATCATAGTGAATGAGAACATGCAGGCGAGTGCTCCCGACGTGTACGCCGTGGGCGATGCTGTGGCGGTCAAGAATTTCTTAACAGGTGAGCCGTCCTTCATTCCACTTGCAGGTCCGGCAAACAAGCAAGGACGCATCGCGGCGGATAATATCTGCGGTATTCTCTCGGAATATAAGGGCACGCAGGGCTCGTCGGTGCTGAAGCTCTTTGATATGACGGTCGCCACCACGGGTCTGAACGAAAAGAGCGCGGCCGCCGCAGGGCTTGACTATGACAAGACCTACACCTATTCCGCATCCCACGCATCCTACTACGATAATAATTTTTTGACTGTAATCATATTATAAAGAAAAATCGGAACAAAAACAATAAATTTCGCTATTTTGCCGAGCAAAACGGCAGGGTTCAACGCAAATTTTAACGGCTGACCGTCATGGTCAGCCCTCGATTTGTATTTATACTTCTCGTCAAATTGGAATTTGATTGTCATTTAGTCTTTCTTAAGTCGATCAGCAAAGTAATTACAAATGCACATAACGACTGGGAACAAAATACCTCCTATGGCAAATACAATCCAAGATAGATGCCAATAATTTGTGAGAAAACTCACGGTGAAGAAAATTGCCGTCAAGATACCCCAATAGCAAAATCCAACAACCTCTTTTACACTCGTTCTCTTTTTCTCTTTCTCGGTGAATTCTCCTTCCTTGAGCAGTTTCTGCATACTTGCGTTTTGAGTTCCTACCACAATGAATATACCGGCCCCTATACCTGCAATAACCATAAGAAAAGCAAGTGCCGCCGCAATAAGCACATCATTTTCTGTAAAAGATGATAAGATTAGCGGAATCACAGAAAAAATACATAGGCACGTTGCGACTATGTTATAAGCAGCATAGGTAGGTCTGAAAGCGTTTTTCTTTTCGTTTACTAACCCTTTCACTCCGTATTCAAGTTCAAAGGGGATATTCTTATCAAGAAATTCATACGGCTGATTTTTGAATCCGCAGTAGATAAAAATCGGAACGGCACACAAGATAAAGACAAAGAGAACAGTTAAACCTACTGCAGCTGCTGTCGTTTCCGTTACAATAGCATTGGGTTGTGCTGATAATATACTCAAAACAATGAGAGTTATGGGAGATAGGATACACAAGAACGTAGCAAGCGCAATACGCCAAGATGCTTTCTTCCTTTGCTCAATATATGCATTTGCTTCTTCTACGGAGATTTTCTTGACGATTGTATCAGACGAGTCATTGGTAAATTCTTCGTCCTCGATATCATCTTTTAATAGATAATCTGTTGTAACGCCGAATAAAGCGCCCAGCTGTAATATCTTTTCCAAATCGGGAATGCTTTGTGCACTCTCCCACTTTGAAACGGCTTGTCGTGATACATTCATCTTATCTGCAAGTTCTTCTTGCGACCAGCCGTTCTTTTTTCGCAATCTAATAATTTTATCAGCTAAAATCATACAAACACCTCATTTGAGAATTTCCTAAAGCGCCATGCTTTATCGTGACTATATTGTAGCACAAATCGTGCTTGCGTGCCATTAACCAAGAGCTTTCAATACGTCAACCGAAAGTTGCTTTTTATTTTATGCTATATAATATTGATGTTAAGTTTTATTTATCGATGAGATCATTATATCATATTTCTATGAACTTTTCAACCAATTCGGCTATTCTTTGCTTCCACCGACGCAAATTTTAAGGGGCGAACATTCGTGGTCGTCCCGCTGTCGTTATGCGTTCTTTGCTTGTTTTTTCTATCAGCTCTGCGAGCTTTTTCTCACGTCCTCTCGCGTTTTGGCGTACACGTTTTTGGATATGCGTTTTCCGTTGACTCTCGGCGAAAACCGTCCCTCGCAGAGGTGGTCGTTTATCATCGTCACGCAACCAGTACTATCAAGGGGCTTTTTTATACTGTCTGCACAATTTGGGCAGTTCAACACAATGGAGACCATTTTAATTTCCGACAGTACATCGGTATTGTCCTTTGACATTGTATTTCGGTGTATGTAAAATGATTTTGACTGAATTTGAATGAATTTGCGGAATTTTAGAAAAAAATGATTGAAAATGGTTGACAAACAGCGAATTATATGATATAATTCAGTCAAATTCAATCAAAATCATTCAAAAAGGCAAGGATAGTCATGCTTACAGAAGAACGATACAATAAAATCATGTCAGTATTGTCTACGAACTGCTCGGTTTCAGTGGCAGAACTTACAGAAATTACCGGTGCTTCGGAATCCACGATCCGACGCGATCTGTTGACGCTGGCAAAAATGGGCAAACTAAAAAAGGTACACGGTGGTGCGGTGACAATGGAACCGAGCATTCTGTTGCAAGAACCGGATGTGGACGAAAAAATGAAGCTGAATGCTTCTGCGAAAGAACGCATTGCTAAGTATGCCGCAGAGATGATCTGCCCAAACGACTTTGTTTTTATCGACGCAGGTACAACGACCGGAAGAATGATTGCGTATATTACCCAAAAGGATGTCACGTTCGTGACGAATGCGTTCAATCATGCCCATCTTCTTGCTCGCAGAGGATTTAAGGTATATTTGACCGGCGGAGAAGTAAAAACAAAAACAGAGGCTTTGGTGGGCGTCAGCTGTGTGGAAACGATCAACCGGTATAACTTTACCAAATGCTTTCTGGGTACCAACGGTATCCATACGGAGATCGGTTATACCACGCACAACATCGACGAGGCAAGCGTGAAGCGCGCTGCTGTGCAAAAAAGTTATGTGACCTACATTTTAGCAGATCATTCGAAATTCGGAAAGTCGGCAGCCGTCACCTTTGCAGACATAGAAAGTGCCTGCATCCTGACGGACAAATTGCCTGACGATCGGTATAAAGAAAGTACAGTTGTCAAGGAGGTGGGCGAATGATCTATACAGTAACATTTAACCCGGCAATTGATTATTTGGTCTACGTACCGGAACTTAAGGTCGGTAGTATCATCCGTTCGGAAAAAGAAAAAACTTTCTGTGGCGGAAAGGGCATCAATGTATCGCTTGTTTTGCAGGAACTCGGAATAGAATCCACCGCTATGGGATTTATCGCCGGTTTTACCGGAAGTGCCATTGAGCAGGCACTCGGCGGAAGAATGATCCATACGGATTTTGTACACTTAAAGGAGGGATTGACCAGAATCAATGTCAAGATCCGTTCGGAATACGAGACGGATATTAACGGACAGGGACCTGCCATTTCCGAAAACGACATCAAAGCTCTGCTTGGAAAACTGAAGGATTTGAAAAAAGATGATACGCTGGTGTTTGCAGGCAGTATCCCTAATACGGTGCCTTCTGATATATATGAAAAGATGATGGAACTGCTCAGCGGAACAGGCATTCGGTTTGTGGTGGACGCCACAAAGGATCTGCTGCTGAATTCCCTGAAATACCGACCATTTTTCATCAAACCGAATAACGATGAATTGGGTGAAATTTTCGGCGTCAGGATCGACATGCCGGAAGACGCGATCCGGTATGCCGGGAAACTCCGGGAAATGGGTGCCGTAAACGTTTTGGTTTCCATGGGTGGAAAGGGCGCCGTGTTGGTAGACGAAAACGGAAAAGAGTATTATATGCCCGCGATAAGCGGGAAGGTCGTCAATACGGTAGGCGCCGGAGATTCCATGGTGGCGGGTTTTCTTGCGGGATACACGCAGAAAGCAGACTATGACTACGCCCTGAAGCTCGGCACCGCGGCGGGCGGAGCAACCGCATTCTGTGAAGGACTGGCAACAAGAGACGAAATATTCAGACTGATGAGTCAAATGCAGTCTCAATAATTATAATTTTAAGGAGGAAACAAAATGCGCATCACAGATCTTTTGAAAAAAGAAAGCATTTCTCTGAACCGTACACTTGCCTCAAAATCGGATGCAATCGACGCCCTGATCGAGTTGCATGAAAAGGCCGGAAACCTCAGCGACAAGGAAGCATACAAAAAAGAGATTCTTGCAAGAGAGGCACAAGGCTCGACCGCTGTCGGAAACGGCATTGCTATTCCCCATGCCAAGACTTCGGCAGTCGCAAAGCCCGGTCTTGCCGCAATCACTGCGCCTGCGGGTGTTGACTTTGATGCACTGGACGGCAATCCCTCAAACCTGCTCTTTATGATTGCGGCTCCCGAAGACGGAAATCTGCATCTGGAGGTGCTTTCCAGACTGATGACCCTTCTGATGGATGAATCGTTCAGGAACGAGCTCTTAGCCGCAAAAACTGCGGATGAATTTCTGGATATCATCAATCGCAGAGAATCGGAAAAATATCCGGAAGAGCCGAAAGCAGAAGTGAAAAAGGAAGGCTATCGGATCCTGGCAGTAACCGCTTGCCCGACCGGCATCGCCCACACATACATGGCTGCGGAAGCACTTGAAAAAGCGGGTGCGGATATGGGAATTCCGCTCAAAGCCGAAACCAACGGCTCCGGAGGCGCGAAAAACGTGCTGACAAAGGAAGAAATCGCCGCAGCGGACGGTATCATCATCGCCGCTGACAAGAGCGTGGAAATGGGACGCTTTGACGGTAAAAAACTGATCAGCGTCAAGGTCTCCGACGGAATCAAAAAGCCGCAGGAACTGATCAATCGTGTGTTGAGCGATCAAGCCCCGGTTTATCACCATACCGGTGCCAAAGCTTTCGACAACCAAGGCGAAACGGAAAGCTTCGGAAGAAAGATCTACAAGCATCTGATGAACGGCGTATCCAACATGCTGCCGTTCGTGGTTGCAGGCGGTATCTTTATTGCAATTGCTTTTCTGATCGACACCCTGATGGGAGCACCACAGGATTCGAATTTCGGTACCAACACACCGGTTGCCGCTTTCTTTAAGACCATCGGTGGTCATGCATTCAGCTTCATGATTCCGATCCTTGCCGGCTTCATCGGCAAATCCATTGCAGACCGTCCCGGCTTCCTGGTCGGTATTGTAGGCGGCTTCCTCGCAACGACGGGTGCTACTTTTGCATCGGTCGGCGGTGATATACCCTCCGGATTTCTCGGTGCACTCTTTGCGGGCTTTGTCGGCGGTTATCTGATGCTTTGCCTTGAAAAACTGTGTGACAAATGTCCGAAATCACTGGAAGGCATCAAACCCGTTCTGATCTATCCGCTTGTGGGTCTCGGAATGATCGCCCTCATCATGTGTGCGGTCAACCCGATCATGGGCGCTCTTAACACGGGGCTGACCAATATGCTGAATTCCATGGGAGGCGTCAGCAAGGTTCTGCTCGGCGTGGTTCTCGGCGCGATGATGTCCATTGATATGGGCGGTCCGTTTAACAAAGCCGCGTATGTATTCGGCACGGCTGCCATCACCTCCGGCAACTATGATATTATGGCAGCGGTTATGGTCGGCGGTATGGTTCCTCCGATTGCAATCGCACTGGCAACGACATTCTTCAAAAACAAGTTCACCGCGCAGGAAAGAAAGAGCGGTCCTGTAAACTACATTATGGGTCTCAGCTTTATCACCGAAGGTGCAATTCCCTATGCGGCTTCCGATCCGCTACGTGTCATCCCGTCCTGCATGGTCGGCGCAGGAGTGGCCGGCGGTCTCTCGATGCTCTTCCGTTGTACGCTGATGGCTCCGCACGGCGGCATCTTCGTATTCGCGGTAGTCGGCAACTGGCCGTTATACCTGCTGTCTCTGGCTATCGGATCGGTGGTTGGCATGCTGATGCTCGGTATCTTGAAGAAAAAAGTTAAGGAATAAAGGAATGTAAAGGAGAAACGATCATGGTATCCAAAAAAGTAACAGTAGTAAACGCAATGGGCTTTCATATGCGTCCCGCAATGAATTTTGCAAATGCAATGACCAAATATCCGTGCGATGTGACCATCTGTGCGAACGGAACTAAAATCGACGGCAAGAGCCTTATGAATATCATTACCGCTTGCATTAAGTGTGGCATGGAAATCGAGATCTCCTGCAATGGTGAACGCGAGGAAGAGGCACTGAACGAAGCAGTCACCATGATCGCAGGGGGCTTTGGCGAATAAATCCGCAAAACAAAAGACAGATTTGCAGGGATTTTTTCAAAACATGAGTAGATGAGGTGAGAAACATGTATCATGGAATCGGGGCATCCAAGGGTTACGGCATCGGCAGGGTGACGATCTATCGCGAGGCAGATCTACGCTATACGCCGAAATCCGATTGCGATGCACAGACTGAGAAAATGCGGCTGAACGATGCGCTCAAACTCTTTTTTGAGAAGAACGAACGGCTGCGTACGCGCGTGCGAGAAACCGCGGGGGAATCGGCGGCGGAAATCATCCTCGGACACATGATGATGATGAAGGATCCGTTTATGTGTTCCGAGATGGATAAGCGTAGTGATGCCGGGCAGTGCGCCGAAGCGGCGGTAGAAGCAGTGTGCGATCTGTTTATTGCCATGTTCAGTGCCGTGGACGACGAGATGACAAAGCAGAGGGCGACAGACGTAAAGGACATAAAATCCGAGATGCTGGCACTGCTTTTAGGGGTACACACAGTGGATCTATCCGATCTCCCGAAGGATACCGTGCTGGTCGCCAAGGAACTTACGCCGTCGATGACCGCATGCATCAATCGGCAAAACGTAGTCGGCTTTATCACGGAAGTCGGTTCCAAAACCTCGCACGCCGCCATTCTTGCAAGGGCGATGGAGATCCCGGCGGTTTTGAGCGTGGAAAACGCAACCGAACATCTAAAAGATAACCAGCTGGTCATCGTAGACGGTATTCAGGGTGAAGTCCTGACCGACCCGGAACAGGAAACCGTCGCAGCATACATCCGAATGAGGATGGATTTTGAGAAGGAGCGCGCCGCGCTGGAAAAGTTTATGGGGCTCGAAACCCTCACGAAGGACGGCGAAAAGGTGCAGTTGTTTGCCAACATCGGAACGCCGGAGGACGCGAGTCAGGTGATTGCGTATGACGGCGAAGGTGTCGGACTTTTCAGGACCGAGTTCCTGTTTATGGACAGAAGCACCATGCCCGATGAGAACGAACAGTTCGAGGCATACAAAAAAGCGCTTCTGATTATGAAAAAGAAAACCGTGGTCATCCGAACACTGGATATCGGCGGCGATAAGGAAATTCCGTATTTAGGGCTGAAAAAAGAAGCAAATCCGTTCTTGGGTTTCCGGGCGGTTCGCTATTGTCTGAAAAACAGTGAGATGTATAAAACACAGTTGCGCGCACTTCTGCGCGCCAGTGCTTATGGCGATTTGCAGATCATGATCCCGCTTGTTACCGGTGTGGATGAATTGCGTCAGGTAAAAGCGCTGATCCGGGAAATCCAGACGGAACTGGACGAAAAGGTGATTGCGTATAAAAAGGATATCAAGATCGGTGTGATGATTGAAACTCCGTCTGCCGCGATCCTTGCGGATGTGCTTGCCAAAGAAGCAGACTTCTTCAGCATCGGCACAAATGATCTTACCGGCTATATTATGGCAGTCGATCGTGGCAATGCAGATGTGGCGTATCTTTACTCTGCGTTCTCTCCGGCGGTTTTGCGCATGCTCCGACACATCATTTCCGAAGGGAAAAAGGCCGGCATACCGGTCGGTATGTGTGGAGAAGCCGCCGCAGATCCACTCTTGATCCCGCTTCTGATCTCTTTCGGCCTCGATGAATACAGCGTGAATCCGACTTCCCTGCTGGCTACCAGAAGAGAGATTTCCCGTTGGAGCAAGCAGGAGGCGGATAAGATCGCCGAAAGCGTTATGGCGTTGGAAACCGAAAAACAGATCATTTCCGAACTTCGCAGATATATCAATGTATGATACTGCGACAACGGAATATGTCAATCCGTCAGACCTTGTCGTAAACGGATCTGAGAAGGATCCCTATTGTTGCTTGATTACCTCGTACACTTCAAAGAGCAATTTTCTTCTTCGTCAAGGAAGTATAACTGAAGCGCTGACCTGTTCTGAAAATGCAATGAATACCGCCCTTGAAATGTACTCATGGGCAAAAAACGATTGAAGGGCGACCGTCGTGGCCGCCCTTTTTCTTATGCGCTCTCGTTCTTTCTTCTCTCCTTCTCCGCCTTGATCTCAATCATCAGCACTGCGAGCTTTTCTTCGCATTCCTCTCGTGTCTTGGCGTAGATATTCTTTGAGATTCGCTCACCGTCGGCGTTGGTTGAGGGAAGCGTCCTTCGCAGAGATAGTCATTGATCATGGTGGAGCAGTTTTCTGTGTCTGTTGTTCGCTTGCCTTGGGAAGCTCAGTTCGGACATCTGTGCGTCAATTCCGCCGATCTTCATTGATTCCCTTCAATGCTCACCACATCGTAGCCCAAATAATAGCGGAATGCTTCCTCCAAAATTGCCTTTACGTGGCCGTTGCCAACCGTCGTATGGTGCCTAAAACCGCCTCTGGCAAGTCGGATGAGCTTATCCTGCAGTCCCGCGATTCTTGCAACTCCGCCGCAACCGAAAAATTCCTTTTCGATATTATCGTCGGTAAACTCTCCCTCGCTGAAATAAACGGTGATCTTTCCGTCTTCTGTTTTACAGTTGGAAAATGTCATGGGGAATGCGGCTTCCCTTCTCCGTTCAGGATGTACCGTAGCCGATGCGGCGATCCGCTCCGCTTCGGAGACTACAACAACTTTTCCGAAATATTCAAAAAAGAAGCAGATATTCTTCCCGGTAAATATTCCCGACTGAACACCTCTTGTAAAGTCAAGGACGCGCCATTTCAGACCGACGTTCTCTCCTTGTCACATCCTCTGATTTGCGATACGCTGAATCTGTTCACGAACAGCACTGTATTCATCATCTGCCAAAAAAAGCAAGGCGTCGCCTTGCTTTTTCGGAATTCACAAATATATCAGCCGTTTGCCGCCTTGACTATAAGCAGTACAACGACAAGAGCGACTAAAGCACATATTGCGGAAAAGACGCTCACCTTGAAAATAAATCGGGATTTCTGTGTCTGCAGGAAAGGAAGCTTCTTCAGCCATTCATCGATTTTTGCAGTAAAATCGCTTTCCTGCTTTGACTCCTCGTATTCACCGCCGAATTGTGCATCGTTTTCTTCCGTGTATGCTTCTTCCTCATCGCCGCTATCCAGCGTGATGGAAAATGTGCCCATATTCACGGTATCGTCGGCATCGTAATTTTCGGCATCGACAAGAGCAAATTTCTTCTCAAAGACGGAAAGTCTCGCATAATCGTCATCTGTCTGTTCCAAATAGACCTTGGCACATTCGACAACAGGCGTATCCGCATCCTTTTCCGCGATATCTCTTGCCTGAGCATAGAGATCGCTCGCCGTATTTATATTTTCCATCAGCTTTTCGCATCCGGCTTTTACAGCTTTCTTTTCCTCAGGCGTCATAAGACCGTTGCCGCCTGTTGCGACGATTTTCTCAAGCTCGGGAAGATACATTTTGCGCTTATAGTTTGCTATGAGCACATACGCAAAAGCATATCCGATCTTCGCCGCCTTCTGATAGAAGGTCAGAGCCTTTTTCATATCCTTTTCGGCGCCTATTCTGCCGTCCTCATAGATAGAGCCTATGCAGGTATAGGCATAGCCCTTTACATTAGTATCGTCCTTCGGGCTTGCTATTATCTTGGTGCAGTATTCTATGGCTTTCGTCTCGTCCTTTTCAAAGCCGCATTCGCCGTTTTTATAGTTGTGCGCTATCTTCTGCAGACAACGTATCGAACCTGCTTTCTCTCCCTCGAGAAGCAGAGCCTTTGCCTTTTCTTCATCCTGCGGAGCGCCGCCCTTGCCCTTTGCATAGTAATCGGCAAGACGCGCTATGGCTTCAACATTGCCGGAAGTACAAGCCTGCATTGCATATGTATATGCTTTCACTTCATCGCGCTGGGGAACGCCGCCGGTTCCTTTATGATATCTGTCGCTCAGTTCGAGCAAAGCATCGGGATTCGACTCTACAGCCGCCGCGAGCAATTCCTCAAAATTCATATCCTTAAACATAAGATGCCTCTTCTTCACTTTTTATTAAAAATAGTGTATCATAAACGCTCTATTTTGTCAATATGCTTAAATATTTTTTAAAATAATATTGATATACGGCGATTTCTGTCATACGAGCTTCAGTAGCAGCATAAAGCCGGTCAGGACTATGAGAAAGCCGAAGTTGAAAGCCGAAAAGAGCTTTAAATAATATCCGCCTTTTCCGGGATTATTCCGGCAGTATTCCCTGAAGGTGATAAGACTTGCAAGCGATGCAATCAGCGTTCCTACTCCGCCTATATTCACACCGACGAGCAGGTCGGCATAATTATCCGTGAACTGAGAAAGAAGTATCGCCGACGGCACATTGCTGATACACTGACAAGAGAGCACCGAGAAAAGCAATGTGCTCTTTTCCATCAGCGAGGAAAAAAATAAACGAACTGCCTCTATGCGAGCCATATTTCCCGAGAAAATGAAAAAGAAAACAAATGTGAAAAGCAGCGGATAATCAACCGCGAGCAGAGCTTTTCTGTCGGCAAAAAGAAGCACTGACGGAATCACTATAAGCCCTACCAAGTACGGTATCCCGCGGAAAACGATGGCTATGGCGAGTACAAAAAGGCAGAGATAGAGTGCAGTCCTTGCAGGAGGCAATTTCGCCTCGTCATGAGAGATACCGAGCGGCTCGGGCTTCACAAAAACAATACAGCATATCGTTATGAGAAGCACCGCCAAGGCAAAGGGCGGCGCCATAACAGAGATAAATTCGCCGTTTTGAATATTGAATTTCGTATAGAGATAGAGATTCTGCGGATTTCCAAACGGCGTCAGCATGCCGCCGAGATTTGCGGCTATATTCTGCATGATAAAGGTAAACGCCATATATTTCGTCTTGCCTGTTGTCGTCAGAACAAAATATCCGAGCGGCAGGAATGTCAGCAGTGCCATATCGTTTGCTATCAGCATAGAGCCGATGAAGGTGATATACACAAGCGCCAGTATGCTCATGCGGGTATTTCGGAATATCCGCACGATCCTCTTTGCGAGAATGTAGAAAAATCTGATATTTTTCAGTGCGCAGACAACGGCAAGCACGCAAAAAAGGCATGTCAGAGTTTTGAAATCAAAATATCCGAGATATTCTTTATCTACAGGTACCATAAAGCTTGTTATGACAGCCGCTGCGAGAGCAACTGTCATAACAACATTCTTCTTTATAAAAAGTCGTATTTTACCAAATAATGCAATCAACATATATTTCTTCAGACGTAAAACGTCATCTTCCTGCGCTATCGATTATTTCTTCTGTGAGAAGAGCCAGTCCATCAGTCCCTCCGTCTTGTATGCGGGAACCCATGAATCATGACCTACGCCGGGGAAATATGTAGCCTTCATCTTCGTTCCTCCGGCAGCGGCTATGGCCTCTTCCATATCCTTGGTACCCTGTGCCGGGACGGTGCCGTCTGCTTCTCCGTGAAAAGCCCATATGCCGATGTCAACGAGCTTGTCCGCCATATCGGGTATGCCGGATCCGCAAACGGGAACGGCTGCCGCAAATACCTCGGGACGGCGCGTTATCAGCTCCCACGTGCCGTATCCGCCCATGGAAATGCCGGCGGCATATACGCGGGAAAGGTCCACCTTACCGCAGGAAAGAAACTTATCGAGAAGCTCCATTGCCGCCGCCATGCCCACCGTCGGTTTTTCCGCAAGCGGACGCGAGCCCGTATTCCACTTATGATTGACGGGAACCCATTCGAGCTCCGTGTCGCAAGGGCACTGCGGAGCCACGATGATACAATCGTCACGCTCGAGCGTCATATCTATGAGCTTGTTTTCCTTATGAAGTACCCTTATCTGGAGCTCGTTATCCGTGCCGCATTCACCGTGTCCGTGCAGGAAAAAGAGCATCGGATATTTTTCTTCGCTTTTTGCATTATAAGAAGAGGGATAATAATATCTGTAGGGCATGGCAAAGACTCGGCCCGTTTCCTTATCCGTATATTCATATACGGCTCTTCCCATTATATCTACATTAACAGCCATTTGCATTTTCCTCCGAAGCGCCATGTGCGCTTTATCTTTATAATTATGTCGGGCACCCATCAGCCGTTGGAGCTGTAGTTGGGCGCTTCCTTTGTAATATTTATGTCATGAGGATGCGATTCACGCAGTCCCGCACCGGTGATACGGATAAATCGTCCGTTCTTCTTCAGATCCTCAATATTTGCACAGCCGCAATAGCCGAAACCGGAACGCATACCGCCTACAAGCTGATAAACCGTATCGGCAAGCGGACCCTTGTAAGGAACTCTTCCCTCTACGCCTTCGGGAACGAGCTTCTTCGTATTCGTCTGGAAATACCTGTCCTTCGAGCCCTTCTCCATAGCGGCGAGAGAACCCATGCCGCGATAGACCTTGAAACGTCTGCCCTGATAAATTTCGCTGTCGCCGGGGCTTTCCTCACAGCCGGCAAAAAGCGAGCCTATCATTATGGCATCTGCACCGGCGGCTATCGCCTTTACGAGGTCGCCGCTGTATTTTATACCGCCGTCCGCTATAACGGGGATATCATATTCCGCTGCAACCTGCGCCACATCGTATATCGCCGTAACCTGCGGAACACCTATGCCCGCGATGATTCGTGTCGTGCAGATGGAACCGGGTCCTATACCTACCTTAACAGCATCCGCACCGGCTTCTATCAGGTCGCGTGCTGCCTCTGCCGTCGCGATATTGCCCGCGATGAGCTGGCAATCCGGAAAAGCCGCCTTCACCTTGCGAACGCTCTGCATTATGCCGGCAGAATGACCGTGTGCCGAATCGAGAACAAGCACATCAGCACCTGCGGCGAGGAGAGCGCCTGCGCGGTCGAGAATATCGGCGGTAACGCCTATCGCCGCGCCGCAGAGAAGTCTGCCTCTGTCATCCTTTGCGGAATTAGGATAGCGTGAAGCCTTCTGAATATCCTTTATCGTGATCAGTCCGCAGAGATTGCCGCTTTCATCAACAAGGGGCAACTTCTCTATCTTATGCTCGCAGAGAATTTTGCTTGCTTCTTCATGCGTCGTTCCTACGGGTGCCGTGACAAGATTCTCCTTCGTCATGACATCGCCTATCTTCATATTCATATCCGTCAGGAAACGCATATCGCGGTTCGTGATGATTCCGACAAGCTTCTTGCCGTCCTCGCATACGGGAACGCCCGATATCTTATATTTGTGCATGAGAGCTTCCGCCTCATAAACAAAATTATCGGGTGAAAGATAAAAGGGATTTGTGATAACGCCGTTTTCACTGCGCTTTACCTTTTCAACCTCATCCGCCTGCATTTCTATCGTCATATTCTTATGGATGATACCGATTCCGCCCTCGCGCGCTATAGCTATGGCAAGGCCCGACTCCGTAACGGTATCCATAGCAGCAGACATGATGGGCGTATTGAGTCTTATCTTTTTGGTCAGTCTCGTAGAAAGCTCTACCTGATTCGGCAGAACATCGCTTTTTGCCGGAATAAGCAGGACATCATCAAAGGTAAGTCCTTCTTTTCCGAACTTTTCATTCTCTACCATATCACACATTTCTCCCATAATAATAATTTTCCATTATTATACATAAAAAGAATCCCGCTGTCAACCGATTAAAGATAAAAAAAGCAAATCCGCATTGCGCCTTTTTGTGTTTTGATATTCAAATATTACGAGAAAACGCGAGATTTACTGAGAAAATCAAAGATATAGGGCATCTAAATTGAATTTTTAAACTTTTTTTCAAAAAAGGTATTGACAAAGGCATGGGTATATGCTATAATCCTATCGTTGCGAAAAAGGGCGTACTATGCCCTATCAAAGAAAAATTCATCGGAGGAACAAAAGATGTCCACTTTCATGGCTAAAAAAGAAACTCTGGAACGTAAATGGTACGTCATCGACGCCGCAGGCAAGCCCCTCGGCAAACCAGCCGTTGCCGCTGCCAACATTCTCAGAGGCAAGCATCGCCCCGAATTCACACCTCATGTGGATTGCGGCGAATTCGTTATCATAATCAATGCTTCAAAGGCTGTTCTCACAGGCAAGAAGCTCACTCAGAAGTACTATCGCCGCCACTCCGGCTATATCGGCGGTCTCAAGGAAGTCCAGTACAAGACTCTCATGGCTACAAAGCCTGAGCTTGCCATGACTCTTGCAGTCAAGGGTATGCTTCCCCACAACACGATTGGCGATACCAGCATCACACGTCTTAAGGTTTACGCCGGCAGCGAGCACGGTCAGGCAGCTCAGAAGCCCGTTCCTTACACGGTCGACTAAGAATAAGGAGGAGCAAGATTATGTACACAAGCGCTAAACCCTACTTCTACGGCACAGGCAGAAGAAAGAAATCCGTTGCCCGCGTTCGCCTCTATGCAGGTACAGGCAATATTACAGTAAACGGCAGAGATGTTGACGATTACTTCGGTCTTGAAACTCTCAAGCTCATCATCAACCAGCCTTTCGGCGTTACTTCCACAGAAGGCAAGTTCGATGTGGTATGCACAGCTAAGGGCGGCGGTATCTCCGGTCAGGCAGGTGCTATTCGTCACGGCATAGCAAGAGCTCTTCTTCAGGCTGACGAAACATACAGACCCATGCTCAAGAAAGCAGGCTTCCTCACTCGTGACCCGAGAATGAAGGAAAGAAAGAAATACGGTCTCAAGGCAGCCCGTCGTGCAAGCCAGTTCTCCAAGAGATAATTACTCTTACAAAGAGAATATCAAAAGCCCCGAAATCATTATGCTTTTCGGGCTTTTGTATTGCATTATTGACCGACATGTGATACAATGTAAAAAATACAAATACCATATTCAAAAGGAGAAAAGCATATGGAAACTGCCGTCATCCCTCACGGTTGGCTTCTCGAATTTTTAAAAACACAGAAATCAGGCCTTACGGGACACATGGAAAAAGCAGGCTATCCTTTTAATGAGATATATTGGGGTGCAAAAGAATATCCCGCGTTTAAAGGCATCTTCTGGTGGCCCTTCGAGCAAACGGCGTATCACATTGACGGCATGACCAGAACGGCAATTTTACTACAGGATGAAGAACTGCTGAAAAAAGCGGAAAATATTATTTATTCCGTCATCGAAAATCCCGATGAAGACGGCTATCTCGGTCCGAAAGAGCTCAAAGAAGTCACCGATGACTATACCAGATGGTCTCATGTTGTTTTTTTTCGTGCTTGTCTTGCACTTTATGAATATAATCATGATGAAAATATCATAAATGCCATGACACGTCACTATATCGGCTATCCCTGCGATTACAGCCGGATCCGAAACGTATACAATGTAGAAATCATGCTGGAGCTTTACCGATATAACGGTGTCAAAGAGCTATTGGATATGGCAGTCGATGCCTATGAAAAAGGTCACGACAATGTTATCACGGCAACTCTCGGAAAGATTTCCGAAAAAGCACATATCCATGGCGTAACCTATCATGAATATGCCAAGCTCGGAGCACTCCTTTACCGAGAAACGGGAAATAAAAGATATCTCAAAGACAGTATCCGTGCTTATGAGAAGATAAAGAAAAAATATATGCTTCCCGGCGGATGCAATTCGTCTTCGGAATATATGCTAAACGATCGCTATAATGAGGTATATGAGCTTTGCGATATCTCGGATATGACTTGGTCGCTCCACTATCTTGCGGAAATTACCGACGACATATCTTATTCCGATATGATCGAAACCTGTATCTTTAATGCAGGTATCGGCTCTGTCACAGAAGATTTTCGCGCACTGCAATATTTCTCATGTGCCAATCAGCTGATTTTCAATGAAGCTTCATCTCATTGCCGCTTCGATATAGGCGGAAAATCCATGACATATGCGCCCATGCCGTTTACCGCCTGCTGCCCGGGCAATATGAACCGTTTTATGCCGAATTATATTTTGAGTCTTTGGTCAAAAGAAGATGATGTCATAACCGCTCGTATGTACGGCCCGTCTTCCTTTGAAGGGGATATCGACGGACATCGCTTTTCCGTTGAGGAAAAGACGACATATCCTTTTGATCTCTCGGCAGAATTTGTTATCCGGACGGAAACTTCGTTTACGTTGCGTTTACGTATTCCCGCATGGTGTACGAATTTCTCGGTGAGCGGTGCAAGCTATACCACGGATAATCATTTTGCCGTAATAAAAATTACGGCAAACACGACGATTTCCGTCACCATGGATGCTGATATCCTGCAAAAAGAAAATCATGGCGGTGTTTACTTTACAAGGGGACCTCTCGTATATACACTCGGCATGAAGGGAAACCGCGAAACATATGGGGATCCCGATTTTCCGATCTACCGTATCGAACCCGATAAGAAGTGGAATTATGCCATTGCCGGCGGCACTCCTGTCTATACAAAAGGCACGGAGACGGTTTGGAATGTGAAAAGCGATCTCCCGTCTGTTACGGTAAAAGCAAGAGAAATAAAAAATTGGAAAATTTCCGTCAAGAAGAAGATTAAATGCATCAACTGTAAGTATGAAAACATCGAAAAAGTCGGCAAATGGAGATTGACGCCGACGCTTCCTCGCAAAGACAGATGCGTGCTTGACGAAGCGGAGACTTCCATCAAGCTCGTTCCCTACGGTGCCGCAAAAGTACGCATGACTGTTTTGCCGAAAGCAGATGAAAAAAAATAAAGTCAATGGTAATTCAATATTTCAGGTGATAAAATGGAAACAAAAAAGAAAGAAATACGATCCTTTCCGCACAACTGCGAAACGTGCGAATTTTTTGATTGGGATGAGGACATCGGAGATTATATCTGCCAAGCTGAAATCGATGAGGACGATGTGTATCGCATGCGCGAAAACCCGCAGGCACGCTGCCCTTTCTATAAATTTTACGATGAGTACAAAAGCGTGCAAAAGCAAAACTGATGAAAAAGCCAACCGCAAAATTACGGTTGGCTTTCGTTTATGCTTCTATCGTATCTACAGGAATATCCGAGCGTACTATCTCGATATCGCCCTTCTTGCCGAAGGAGGCTTCAACTCCCATATGGGAATTTGAAATGCTGACGATCGCTTTTCTGCCCTCGATAGCGCGGACATAACATCTGCCTTCAATTTTTATGTTTTCCATAGATATATCGACAGGCGGATATACTATTCCCGGAACACCTCTGTGTCCGAAACGGATAGCGGTATTCTTAAGCTCGACATTTATGAGCTTTATTCCCGTTACGGGTGTAGTAGACCAAATAAAACCTTCCACGTCATTTTGCATCTCCACGTTCTCTATCGTGATATTCTCCTGAACGGGAGCGTCCGCATACGGATAATAGCTGTGCGAATAATTGTCATTATCAAAATGGAAGGAGAAAGCAACGGGTCTGTGCTTGCAGAGCTTTATATTTTTAAAGTGAATATTGCGGCAACCGCAGTTATGGCAGACATTGTCGTCCTGGATCATGACCCAATCTATCCCGTCAAGCGTTTCCCTGCCATCGGCATGTGTCGGCTGTGTCAGAGAAATGTATTCCTTTCCGTCCGGCGGCATGACTGCGCGATACATTCTGCCGCATGAAACAACCGTATCGGAATTGCGCACCATCATACCGCTCCTCCAGTCGCTCCAAGCGCCTGCCAGCATGCGGACAAAATAGCCTGTCGTCTCCGGCTGGTCAAGGTCGGAGCAATTTTCGATCAAGCCGTTTTCTATCCAGCCCATCTGAGGATTTGCCGTTGCATAATCGTTTGCATTGAGCGCGATCGGGTCGTCATACGTGCGAAATTCGCCGTTTCTCACAACAAAATCACGTCCGGGACCGAAATGCACGGCATCCTTATAGCCTTCTATTCTCAGATTCTCGAGAAAAGCGTCCTCAAAAGTACATATCTGTATGCAGAAGCCGTGTTTTCCCAAATCCATACATTCAAAATCGGTTATTTTAAGATGCTTTATATAGAAAAATCCTATGTGCCCATTCATGCCGACAATTTTTTTATCATGAACGGAATCCACGCCGTTTGTGATGAGATGAAGCCCGGATATCTCGATATTTTCATCGTATTCATGAGTATATGCCCCGCGATTCATGATAACGCTACCGTTATATTTACATTCAAGAGCAACGCGCTTGAGCGATGTTCCCTCAGAAAAAACGAGCCTCGTATTACTGCCTATCAGGACAGTTCCGCTGATGAGATACGTTCCCGCTTTATCAACGATTATCTCTCCGCCCTCGTCAAGTGCCTTTTGCAGCGCTTCCCTGTTTTCGTCTGCCGAAGCACACGGAAGAAAGCCGAAGCTACTTGCATATATTGTCTTTTCCATTATGATCCTCCGAAATATCAATTATAAAAATTGCCATTAATATTTATAATATTTATCACCGAGACTGTCAAGCCTTTTTGAAACTTTTGTCCGATATTCCACGTATAAAAATTCATGAATACAGCCCGAAAAACTGCGCTATTATCCGCAGTTTTTTCCATGATATCGAAATTGGTTTTTATCCGCGGGCTTTTACCGCATCACCAAATTCTTGTACTGCCTTGTAATATGCTTCAGGGAGATTTCCGTCGGCATCGGGTGCGACATTGAGAAGAAGATTGCCGCCCCACTTTTTGCAGACCTCGTATTGATGCATGGTTATGTCGAGAGCGCGGTATTTATCCGCATTCTTTACCCATGACCAACCGCCGCCTACATGCCATATCTGACAGGTTTCCCAAGGCATATCGGGTTTTTCCTGCGGGAGACAGCATTCATAGTGAGAGTAATAATCGCCCGCGCGTTTGCCCCACAGGCGGTCGTTGACAATGATCTGCGGCTGAAGAGCGCGTATCTCTTCTATGGAGATAAGCCGACTTGTGTCCTTGGCAGAGCCGTCAAACCAAAGAATATCTACTTGCCCGTAATTGGTGAGAAGCTCGCGTACCTGAGTATTGACATACTGCACATAGCGCTCGTAGTGCTCCTTCGGCATTTCGGGAAGATCTCCCTCGATCGGCTTATGGTCGATATCCTTATGCACCCTGTCGGGAAATTTTTCAGTTCCGGAGCCGTACATGAAAGAACGGTATTTCTGATCAATACGCCAATCCGGATGTGAATAATAGAAGCCCACCTTCAGACCGACCTTGCGGCAAGCATCCGCGTATTCGCGTACAAGATCTCTGCCGTTCATATAGTTTTTAGTTGAGAAATCGCCTGCTTCGGACGGCCAGAGAGCAAACCCGTCGTGATGCTTTGTGGTGAGCACAGCGTAGGTAAAGCCTGCATTCTTTGCGGCGCGCAGCCACTTCTCCGGGTCAAAATCCTTGGGATTAAATTTTTCCGCAAGTGCCCAATATTCACGGGGAGTCAGTATACCGTTGCCTTTTGCACGGCGTTCGGGATTATCCATCATGCCCCAGGAGATATCGAGATCGCCATGAACGGCGGAAATTCCGAAATGAATGAAAAGTCCGAGCTGCACCGGATGGTAAAACCAATCCGCTCCCGGATGTGTCGTTCTTTTAAAATCGACACTGCCCTCGGCGTTATTGCCGATGATCGCGTGCTGTTCCAGAACCGTTTTATTTTCGCTCATAAGATCCTCCGAAAATCCATTGTATTGTTATGTGAATTTTAACATAGAAGAATGGGATTGTCAACATTTACGCATGATTTGCCGACGAGTTTTACACAAGTTTTATTTTATAAGACAGAACACAGAAAAAATACATATATACAAAAAAGCTGTCATAACGGATTTTCTCTTCTATACTGATTTTTTTCTTTCTTCTGATTGATCGGAATGTTCATTTTCCTTCTGCAGTCACGATTTTTCTTTTGCCGCAAATCATGATAAAAAATTTTTCCGAAAGATAAAAAAGCCTTGCAGAAGCAAGACTTTTTTGCATATAAGTTGCATTTTTGACATATAAGAATGGCTACGGATGTCTATCGCCCGAAGCAAGAATGATGATATTTCTTTGCGCACTCGCCTAATCAACATATGAAGCGACAAAAATCGTGATAGTGCTGAGAAACCTCTCTTATTTTTTAAAAAAACACTTTCGCCGTTTTGAGAAATTATGAAGCTCTGTCTGTCGCATTCAATCCAAAAGCCATTTTTATTTTTTATGCACGGACTCTGCCCATATAAAACAGAGTCCGTACTTTGATATTCAGCGCCAATTAAAACTTCTTTTTCCGTATCCGAATGATAACGACAGTCAAAATCGCGCCATCTGCTAAAGCAAACACTGCACAGATCACGATAATCGCCGTAATCAGCGCGCTTTTTGTATCCTGCATCTCGGAACGAACGGCAGTCAGCTCGTTTTCCGCAGTGACCAGTCTGTCGTTCAGCGCATTGATCTTATCATCCAGTGCCTTGTCGCCGTCTGCGATAGCTTTGTCGAGCTCTGATTTTGCATCATTGAGATTCTTCTGAACCTGATCGATCGCGGCTTGCAGTGTTGTCTGTGCCGAGGATATCTGCCCTTCCAACGCTGTCTTATTGGCTTCGTCTGCTTTCTCAAATACCGTCTTGGCAACATCCAGCGCATCATTCAAAGCTTTGATCTTATCGTCCAGTGCCTTGTCGCCGTCTGCGATGGCTTTGTCGAGGTCTGCTTTGGCATCATCGAGATTCTTCTGAACCTGATCTATTGCGGTTTGCAGTGCGGTCTGCGCCGAGGATATCTGCCCTTCCAGCGCGGTCTTATTCTCTTCGTCTGCTTTCTCAAGTGCCGTCTTGGCAGCATCCAGCGCATCACTCAGCGCTTTGATCTCATCGTCCAGCGCCTTGTCGCCGTCTGCAATGGCTTTTTCGAGAGCTTTCTTCAACTCGTCGAGATTTTTCCCCAATTGACTTCCCGGATCCGTGGAGATCGCCCACTTAGCGGTCAGGATCAGATCTTCGTTCACGGGCGTATCAAAGAGGTACATCATGTCCCCGTCATACCAACCAATGAAAGTACGCGCATCCTCCGGCGTGACCGGCACTTTTACCGCCTCGCCTTTCTTAATTACGAAGGTTGCGTAGACCTCACCGTCGCTGTAGAAGTAAACCGCGACTACGTCCTCATCCTCGCTGATACCGGTCACTTTGCCATAGTACATACCGGTTTTAATGTCACCTGTCGCGTCTTCGCCGTCGCCGGTCACGTCACCGAAGAACGTGAATTTGGTTTCGTCGGCTTCGTTGATTTTTTCAATGCCGCCTTTGGCTACCACAGTGCCGTGGATCACACCGTCCCCTGCTTGAATAGTAGCATAGCTGTATATCGCGCTGCCTTGTCCCGCCGCCGTGCAATCTTCAATCCTGCTTCCGTTGTACAATTTGATCAGACCCGATTTTGAATAGATCGCGCCGCCGTCGCCGCTCTGCGCATGACAGTTCTGAATCGTTCCGATCAAGCGAACTTGCCCCGCTTCAGCATAGATCGCACCGCCGTTGCCGGTCTCTGAATAACAGTCCTTGATAGTTATTCCTACGATTCCACAGTATCCGTCCGCAAGATAGATTAATCCGCCGTTGCCGCTCTTGTTGCCGCAGGAAGTGAACTCGCTGTTTTGTATTCCCAAAAATCCCTTGACATATATAGGAGCGAAATAATCGACTTCTCCTGTTTTTTCGTATACGCAATTACGGATCGCAATCCCGTTTAATACTACTGTTGCTTTTAAATAATAGTCTTTGACATGGATGACAGACGGGCACTCCTCAATCGTTCCGCCCAACAGGTCAACCGAAGATTCACCGGCGATCGCCTGGTTGCATCCGACAATCTTTCCTTCATTCATGACGAATTTGTGCTCGCCCGACTCAAGATATACTGCAGCGCCGAGTCTGGCAGTACAATTACTTATCTCGCCGTCGTTCATAACGAAGCTGTTCGTTCCCGACGACTGCATATATACGGTAGCACCGTAGTCAGCGGTACAGCCCGATATCGTGCCGGCGTTCATCACAAAGCTGTTCGCTCCCGACGCATAATACACTGCCGCGCCGATGCTGGCGGTACAATCGTAGATCGCGCCGCCGTTCATAACGAACTTGGTCTCTTCACCTGCTAACATCATACATACGGCAGCACCTCTGGTGGCTGTACAGTTGTAGATGGTGCCGGCGTTAAAGTTAAACGTGGCACCGCTGTACAGCTTGACTGCGCCTCCGAAATCACCGACAGCACTGCGGATAGAGCCGCCCGTAAAGGGAACGTCCGGACCGTTGTCCTTGGTAGGGTTGCTGTCAATGATCGTCAGCTTAACGCCGTCCTGGACTTCCAGCATGGTAAATGTACCGCCGTCGCTCTGCAGGATATGACCGTTCAGGTCAATGGTAATGTCGGTGAGATTGGCACTCTCCAGAACCAATGTCGAGGTCAGAGTAATATCGTCAACAAGCTTCAACGTGTCGTAGCCTTGCCTGTTAGCATACGATACGGCTTGCCTGAGTTCGTATTCGTTCGCACATTCGTCCGTAAGAACGTTCAATGTCAACTCGGATGTAGCCGTATTGGTTATTTCGCCGTACTCGTTGTATACGAGGAAACGGATTTTCAAGCCATCCATCTCTTTCGTTGCATAAAAATCCATGCTGAAATATTGGGTATATCTTTCATGGCTTAAAGTAAACGAGTCGTCGGGGTCCTCCCAATTTACCCCGTCCTTGCTTATCTGCCACTTATATCCGGTATAAATGCAGTTGTTTTCTATGTGGGCATTTGCGTAAACATGGTATCCCACCAGTATGTATGAACTGTTCAAATTGAGAGTCCTGATCGCCGGCATGGATACAACCTCTAATAATGCCTCTTTGGTATATACGTCAATTGTAGAGCCTTCCGAATCCGTAAAGGAAATCTTACAACGATATTTCCTCGAGAACAGGTGCTTCGACAGATTAAATTCGATGCGCTGATCGCTGCAGGTGTATGTATCATTGCTGTTTACATCCTCCCAATGCTCATACAGCTCATATTCATCGTTATAACCCTGCCATTGATACGTAACCGTATACCCTTCGGGCAGAGGATCCGCAAAGGCGTACTCCATATAGGCCGTGCCCTGGGTGACGCTCACCACCTGGCTCTGTGGCTGTGTTCCGATGACGGGCATATCAACGAATGACATTGTCGCCACTTTTGTGCGGTAAGTAACCTTACCGTCGTCCATAGCACAGCGAACCAATATCTTTTCCGCGTCTATTTCTGCGGCGTTGACAGTCAGCTTGCATGCGTCGTAATGGGATTGAAACACAATACCGCGATCTCCCTCAATGGGGATGAAATATATTGACGGCTGAACAATAAACGACTCATTGGAAGTCCATTCAGTCACCTTTTCCCATGTAGCACCGTCGTCAAGGCTGTACTCCCACCAGAGCGCTCCGCAGAACGGCGGATCTTTGCTGATGCCGACATTGAACTCCGCAATGCCGCCTGTCGCCGCAACTTTATCCTTGGGATCGGACGTAAACGACACGTGGTCCACTACCTTGACTTCTATTTCCACCGTAGTAGAGTTTCCGAACTGCAAATTGTTCATAGAACAAGTATAGATGCCGTCCACCTTGGAAGGATCCCAGTTGCCGTTTTCATCCGTATATTCGCTTCTCGGCAAAGAGAGCGTCAAGGAGTTCGCGCCACTGATCTGAACTTGATCACTCCATCCTTCCTTTTGATACCACCATGTTATTATATGCGCTCTTTCTGCGTTAACCGTAATTTGAATGTTTTCAGCCGGATCGTTGGACTGAATATTGAAGGTTTCCGGCGCGCTTATGACGTGCGTGCTCATATTGAGCAACATGATAGGTGATCCAATCAATATCGACTCTTTATTTATGCGGGATAAATACGCCACACGGCGGAACTGGTAGCAATGCGAATTATTTTCATAGCTCTCATTAAACGCGGTATACTCAAAGAAAGCGTCCGTGTCGTAAACTGTGTTCCAGGTTGCTTTTGAACCGGTTCGCCATTCCCATGCCCACTCAAAGCCTAAATCCTCAAGCCATGTGCCGTCCTTGTAGTACTGCGCTTCAAACGTCACGGTTTCTCCCTTGGCTGCATACTGATCGCCTGTATTGTAAAAGAGCAGTATGTAGACGTCAAAATCATAGGACTTTTTCACCGTCCCGTCGATGGCGTATATCGTACATGTATAATCGTAATTTCGATAGTGCAGATCGCCCGTGGTCAGAGAAAGCGAATCATACGATCTTCCGAGCGTAATCTTGTTCCCATCCTTATCTTTGCAAGTCCACTCCACATAATCTCCGTTTTGCGGAATATTGTAGCGGCACAATTCGGTCGTTGTGGTCTCTGCCGTGTATAACGGATCAGAATACTTCGGACGATCGACCACCAGGGAATAGTAGAAGGAATTCAGCACCACGCCGGAAGCATAGTCGTTTGTACCCGATTCGAAATATTCGGTTTTGTTTACCGGATAGATCTCGAGGCGCTCCGGCAGTCTGTACAATACATACTGACGATTGATGACATTCCCCTGGGAATCGGTGACCTGCTTCGGGTAGACGTAGTAGGTGTAATCCTCCGTGATCTCCAGGTGGTTGAATGCCATCTGGCTGGGGTGGTCGCCTACGTTCCAATACTTATCCTCAAGCTCCCAGAAATAAATCTTTCCGTCAACCGGATATATACCCGTCGTATTGTGCGAAAATTCACTGCTTATGCGCAGCATATCCGACGTGAAAATATCCGCAAATTCACCAAGGTCAATGGTGATCCGCTTCAGGGTACGCGAGCCATGTGGACCGTAATAGTCTGCCTGCATATCCTCGTTGTAGGCAACGTTTCCTCCACTGACGCTGATACGCACGCCGTTCGAGCTGCCGCCGGCAATCGTTCCGCTCTTTACATAGAATTGCGGTACAGCGAGCTCGTACAGACCGGGGTGGCCATCCCACATAAGTGTACTGGTTCCGTGAGTATCCAGCTTCTTGATGATACCGTCGCCCTCAACAACAAGCTTACCGGCAATGGTCACGTCATAGCTGCCGTTGTACTTCTTACCGCCCTCCAGCTTGATTGTAGTGGTGGATTGCCAATTGTCATGAATGATCTTTGCATTGTTGTTTACCGGCAGCTTGATTGTGTAATCACCGGACCTGATATAGATCGTCTTGCTTGACCAGCCCAAAGCGGCAATATCAAGGGTGTTGCTGCTGATCTGTTTGATACCGCTGCGGAAATCGAAATACTCGCTGTACTCGTATTTGTCGCCGTTTTTACGCAGATAGTAGGTGGAACCCTTTTCGTAGGATTTCAGATAGAGATACACTCCGCCATTGTAATCTCCTTCCGGGTACTCGCAATAGTAGTAGCTTTTGCCTTCATAGGTAGAAGAGAACTCAAAGCGGTCGCTTTTATAATCGAGCAAATGGCAGAGATTACTTTCGCCGTATGTACCGTCCATACTCAACTGTACAGAGGAAGCTCCGCGCATATAAAACATGGATGGCTGAATGCTATTGTCTTTCCGGTTGTTGTCCTTCGGCCAATAGAAGGTCTGATCATAGAAGAATTCGGCGTAATCACCGAGATCTTTACCGGTATATTCCACGCCATTCTTTTCAAACGTGAGGTCTCGGTTAACCGCCTCGATGACGATATCACTGTTCTTTACCGTGACATTGCTTGCATTCACGACGATCGTCCGATACAGGCATTTCCATCCGATCACAGCGGGATGGAGACGTCTATACAAATCGCCTGCCGCATCGATGTCCACATTCAGTTTGGATTTGCCTTCTACATTGATATCGGCCTTGTCTGCCCATATTGCATAATAGGCGCGTGTGCCGTCGGACATATTTAACGCGTTGGGCATTTGTTCCCTGTTTTCGGTAAGCTTAATCTTTGTCTCCGCGACATCACCCAGGTGAGCATCGACGTTAAGGGTGGAGCCGTTCAAGACGGAAATGCCGTTGGGGTGGGTGCCTCTCGTCGATATGACAGCCGCCATCGAATCATACTGGACCGTACCTTCACTGTCATCTTCCTTACTCCCATCGTAATACAGAATCGAGTAATACGATTTGTAGATACCGCAGAGGTAGTTGGTTTTTGCATTAACAGTCGAGCCGTTATCAATGATAATTTTTCCTTGTGCGTATATTGCCGCAGTACGGTATGTCTCCAGATCCAACCGCACTTTTCCGTCGGTTTTGAAGTCACCGTTGGTGTAAAACGCAGAGTCAGAGGAATACACGGTAAGCTTTCCGTCGCCGGTCACCGTGATCCCGCCTGATTTTGAGTAGAAGCCTAATGATCTGATCGGAGACTTTTCGCTCGTCATCCCGACATTAGACCAATCGCTCCAGTTTGATTTGCCGACGGTGACATCGCCTGTCACCTTGACGGTCAGGTTTGTCAATGTTTTTACTTCAACTGCCGCCATATAAAACGCGAATGCCGCACTGCCGATACTCGGGTCATATCTGTAAAATGTGCAAATATTCATGTCTTTTGATAGCGTCATGTTTGCAAATGCCGTCGTGAACTTGTCGCCGTCGGTCAAAGTCAGCGTGTTCGTAGCAGGGTCGAAGCTCCAACCCTCGTTTGCATTGCTTGTGTAGTTGCTGGTTACTGCTTTTCCGAAGATCTCCAGCCCATAGTCCGTTGCCGCCGCGACATCTACCGCAGCAAAGAGCGCGCTCAAGCAAACCATGCAGAGCACCATCAGAAGAATTCTGACTGTTTTTTTCATTGTGCTTTCCCTCCTGTATTGGATTTATATTTTTCGATATACAATTGTATGCTTCCCTTCAGAACTCTGATCTGGGTCTGCAAATAAAACTCATCCTCGAACAGCGCATAGTGTACGCAGGCACGAATCAAAATAAAGATGAGTGGTGTTATGATGTCGTAAGGGATTCCGAGGTTGCCCTCCAGCCGTTTGGCGTATTCGGTATAGCGCCGGTCAACCCCAGCGAAAAACTGCTTCCCGTATTCTCTGTATTTGGGGTGTGTATAGACCTGATACATCAGCCGATACTTTTTCCCGTGCTTCTCCGCCGTCCAATACGGTATCTCATCAACGAACCGCCATAAGTCCTCGATATCCGTGGGGGCTTTCGCCATAAAATCATCTTCGACCTTACTCATACAATACTCTGTCGACTGCACGATCAGGTCATCAAGATCGGTAAAATAATTATAAAAAACAGCGACATTGCAGTCGCAATGCTGAGCCAGCGCACGGATCCCGACTCCGCAGAGGCCATTTTCGGCAAAACACTCAAAGCATTTTTCCATCAATTCCTGCTTGCGATTCCGATGCTGTTCTTCATTTCGAACCCGCATTCAAACACCTCTTCCAATAACAAACGTTCGTTTATATTATAACATGAGACAAAGTAGATGTCAATATTATCTTGGCTTTATTTTAAGACTTGAAAGCCTTTAGCAGGCACAAAACAATTGTCATATCACATATTACATGACAAAGCCCGTGGCAGAGGCAATTACCAAAGCTACGGGCTATCATATATTTATGAAGATCTACTCTGACAATATTTCAAATATCATGAAGATGTGCGTTCAATTTGGATGTCAGCAAAAGGCGGTATAAATGCCTCTGCAGTGTTTTCTTAAATAGTCAAGCCGCCTCTGCCCGTAATTGCCGCAGGGTATTCGGTTTGCGCGGGAATGGCAAGGTCGGGATAAAAGAATCTTTCTCTCTCGGTGTAGGTGATTTTGCTTTCGGTTTGTTTCATAGTGATTTCCTCCCAAATAATATTTTCAGCAATAAGCTATTGCCCGAGTGAATTTTTCGGAATCCTGCTTATTTTGGGAAAATCCTCTATGTAAAGCAAAAATCCGAACCCCTCGCCTACCGGCTTTGGGTTCGGATTTCTACTGTTTGGTGCGGGCGACAGGACTTGAACCTGCACGTCATGGACATCGGTTCCTAAGACCGACGCGTCTACCATTCCGCCACGCCCGCATGGATATTAAGTATATCACAAAAAAGTCGCATTGTCAATCGGAATGTCGACTAAAAGAGCATCTCTTTTAGAATTTTTCATCTTTTGTGCGCGGAATATCTTTATAATTTCATCTATTCGATAGCCATGGGATGAATTTTTACAAAAAATCGTCAGAAAATCCGTACAAAATTGCCGAAAACACTTGACATGGCAACTTTATTATGATAAAATAGATTGCCGCATAAAGTTAAGGCTCAGAAAATGCGCTCTGCGCTGCCTTATTTAGCGAGTCATAAATGAAAGTGAGGTGCTTTTCGTGTTTGCAATAATCAAAACAGGCGGAAAGCAGTACAAGGTTTCCGAGGGCGATATCATCTTCGTTGAGAAGCTTGAAGCAGCCGAGGAAGAAACAGTAAAATTTGACGAGGTTTGCGCTGTTTCCGGCGATAGCTTCGTTGCGGGCAAGCCCACTGTTGAAGGTGCTTATGTAACTGCAAAGGTTCTGGGTAACGGCAAGTCCAAGAAGATTTATGTTATGAAATATAAATCAAAGAAGAACGAGAAAAAGAAAATCGGTCACAGACAGCCTTACACCAAGGTGCAGATTGAAAAGATCTACGGCTGATAGGCTATGGTAAAAGTAGTTTTTTACAAAAGCGGAAATAATTATTACGGCTTTCGCGAATACGGTCATGCAGGCTTCGATGAAGCAGGCAAGGATATCGTTTGCGCAGCTCTCTCCGCTATGACCATGCTCATCATAAATACCATAGAGGTGGTATGGGGAGCAAACGTCGATTTTGAGATGGATGAGAAAACTGCCGATATTTCCGTAACGGTGAAATCCGCGCTTCCCTCTTATGAGGAGGACGAAGCAAAGCAGTATGCGATTCAGGGGCTTATTTACAGCTACTATCTGCAGCTCAATGAAATGCTTGAGGATTACTACGACTACCTTGATGTCGACTGCATCGAGCAGGACATCGAAAAAGATTAAAAGTTACAAAAAAGAATCTTTAAACGGGAGGTAAATCAAAATGTTAAAGCTCAGTTTGCAATTTTTTGCACATAAAAAGGGCGTTGGTTCTACAAAGAACGGACGAGACAGCCGTGCGCAGAGACTCGGCGTTAAAAAGTCTGACGGACAGAGCGTTCTCGCAGGCAACATTATCGTTCGCCAGAGAGGCACAAATGTTCATCCCGGCACAGGTGTAGGTATCGGCAGTGACGATACTCTCTTCGCACTTGTAGACGGAACGGTTAAGTTTGAGCGCAAAGCAGGCAACAAGAAGTTTGTAAGCGTTCTTGCCGCTGAATAATTTATTTCGGAAATTGCTTTTCGCTATACATGGTGCCATGCATTTGCATGGCGCTTTTGTTTTGCACTTTTCAATTTTGCGCGCCCTTCCATGCGATGCCGAGCCTATGCTCTGACACTTGTGGGAAATGCAACTATAGAAAAATAAGCATTTGCATAAACCTCTGCAAATGCTTATTTTTATTTCAATTTTTCCGCAAGATTCTCATAGCCTTTTGGCAAAACATCTGTCAGCACACCTTTTCCCATACGTACCGAGTCGATAAAATCAAGAAATGCGGTTATATCCGAGAGAGTATGTGCATGTCCGCCTGAGCGGTAATGCACAGCCGTGCCGCCTTCGCCGAGAAGCTCCCATACGGGACGTGCCGCAAGACTCGAGAGATAGCTCCCCCTCGGATTTGCCCATATATCGGCCTCCCCGTTTGTTTCATAAAGGTAACGTGGTGCTATAAGTGCTTTTATAAAATGCATATCATGCGGCAGCATCTCTTCTCTTCCGCTGTATGTACTCATCTCCGGCCCGAGCCAATACGGGACAGCTTTAAGCAGATCTGCGAGCCTTTCGCTCCTGCTTCCGTCTGCTTCGTTTTGCAGATACCGAAAACAGCCGCATCCGTGCGCACCGCTTCCGTTCGGATTCACAAAGCGTATGCGCTCATCCATCGCTCCCGCAAGAAGTACCGCCTTTCCGCCGCGAGAATGACCTGTTATTGCTATATTCTTCATATCGAGAAACGGAATTTCCGAAAGCACATCGACCATGCGCATATAGCCCCATGCCCATGCGGAAATTGCGGAGAAATGCAAATCCGGAAAAAGCGGATATATGCCCGATGTTCTGTCGCTGTTATATATATCGGGCGCTATCTCCGTTCTGTCAAAACGTACTACGGTATATCCGCGTCTCTTCGCCTCGGCTGTTGCATCGTCTCCGAAATATTCATAGCATCCGTCGCCCGTCATGATGATCGGAAAAGGTCCGTCACCTGTCGGCATTTCGGTATGGAAAACAAATGAAAACTTCTCTTGACCTACCCGTATATGAATACGATAGCTGTTTTTTCTGCCACGCAGGGGCGTATGAAGCCGCTCCAGCGTGATCTCATCGGGCTTTGGAGGCATACCGCCGTATTCCAGCGCAACTGCCGTTTTGATTATCTCTTCTCTGCGCTCACGCCAAGCCTCGGGGGAATCAACCGTGCTGCCGTCATCAAAGCGAAACACCTCGGGAAGCTTTCCGAGCATTATATCATTTGCAAACATATTACTTCTCCGTTACCGCAATACCGTCCTCGGCTTTGATGCGCCGTAAGGGTAAAGCGTTATCTTTTTTGCCGCGGAAGAAACCGCGGCTTTCCTCCTCATATCCGGCAATCTCGGCATCAGGATACACGCCATTTCTCTCGCCTTTTGACGCACCAAGATAAATCAATTTGTTATCTTGTCTCTATATCGAGTTTGTCGCCGTCCGAATCAATCGTAATGACCGAAATATGCTTATCATATTCCGCAATTATTTTTTCTGCCGCCGCATCCTCTATTTCGCGGCTGATGAATCTGCGCATATTGCGTGCGCCGTATTTTTCAGAGAATGATTTTTCCGCTATATATTTTTCTACGGAGGGTGTCCACATAAGATCTATGCCGCGTTCGGAAAGCGCTTTTTTCGTATCGCCGAGCATGATCGAGGCGATATGCTCAAAGTCCTCCTTGTCGAGCGAGCGGAAGGTTATTATCTCATCTACCCTGTTGAGAAACTCGGGACGCAGAAATTCCGCGAGAGCCTTTTCCGTCTTTGCCTCGGCTATCTGCTCGCTCTTCATGCCGAAGCCCGCCGTATTCATGCCGCCGGAGGAGCCTGCATTGGTCGTCATCACGATCACGCAGTTGTCAAACTTGACCTCCTTGCCGTGCGAATCGGTAACCTTACCATCGTCCAGTATCTGAAGCAGTATATTGAGCACATCGGGATGTGCCTTTTCTATTTCGTCGAAAAGCACTACGCTGTACGGCTTACGGCGGATCTTTTCGGTGAGCTGACTCGCATCGTCATACCCGACATATCCGGGAGGCGAGCCTACGAGGCGGGAAACGGAATGTTTCTCCACAAATTCCGACATATCCATGCGTATGAGACTGTCGGGCGTATTGAAGAGGTCGGCGGCAAGAACCTTTACCAGTTCTGTTTTTCCGACGCCCGTAGGTCCGGCAAAGATAAACGAAACCGGCTTGCGCTTATACGAAACTCCCGCACGATTGCGTTTTATCGCACGCACCACGGCATCTACCGCCGCGTCTTGCCCTTTTATGCGTGCTTTCAGTCTCGCGGAGAGTCCGTTCAGGCGGTCAAATTCATTTGCCGTTATCGAGCCGGCGGGCACACCCGTCCATATTTCTATCACGCGTGCGAGGCTTTCCGTCGTCAGCTCGACCGATGCAAGCTCATCGCGCAGCTTGGCATATTCCTCTTCACTGCGGAGCTGACCTGCCTTTACCTCGGCAAGCTTTGCATATGTCTCTTCGCGGGCTGAATCGTCCTTTTCCGTTCCGTTCTGCGTAGCTGTTTCCTCCAGCTCCGCCGCCTGCTTCTTATATTCGTCCAGCTGCTTTTCCACCATGGCAACCCGCTCTACTACGGGAGAATTCATCGCCACATATGCCGCCGCCTCATCAAGCAGGTCTATCGCCTTATCGGGCAGGAATCGGTCTGTTATATACCGCTCGGAAAGCTCTACCGCTGCGCTTATGACACCATCGGGTATTCTTATCTTGTGATATGTCTCGTAATAATTCTTTATTCCCTCGAGTATCTTCTTCGTATCTTCTATAGAAGGCTCCTCGACTATGATCGGCTGAAATCTGCGCTCCAGCGCCGCATCCTTTTCTATATATTTGCGGTATTCGGTAAGCGTCGTCGCGCCTATGATCTGAATCTCTCCGCGGGAAAGCGAGGGCTTGAGGATATTCGCCGCGTTCATGCTTCCCTCGGAATCTCCGACGCCAACGATACTGTGCACCTCATCGATGACGAGGATGATATTGCCCAGCGCCTTCACCTCGTCTACAAGCCCCTTCATGCGCGATTCAAACTGACCGCGGAACTGTGTTCCTGCGACAAGTGCCGTCAGATCGACGAGAAATACCTCCTTGTCGCGGAGCTTATAGGGCACCTCACCCTTGGCTATCCTCTGCGCGAGAGCCTCTGCTATCGCCGTCTTGCCGACACCCGGCTCGCCTATCAGACAGGGATTGTTTTTCTGACGGCGCGTGAGTATCTGCATCATGCGCTCGGTCTCTCTCTCTCGCCCTATGACGGCATCGAGCTTTCCCTCTCTTGCGCTCGCCGTCAGATCCTTGCAGTAGAGCGAAAGAAATTTACGTGCAGGCTTTTTCGGCTCCTTTTTGCCGTTTTCGGAGCTTTTTGCACTGCTTTTTGCCGCTCCCTGTCCGGGCGCAACACCAAAAGGCGGCATACCGCCGAAGAGCTTGGCGAAGTCGATGGCAGGCGTTCTGCTTTTATTTTCTTCGTCATCATCTGAGTTATCCTCGTCCGTTCCCCCCGCAATGAGCGCGTTCATCTCGTTTTCCATATTATCGATATCTTCTTCGCTGATACCCATATTCTGGAGAACATTGTCTACCTGCGCTATGCCGAGCTCCTTGGCACAATGCAGACAAAGCCCCTCCTGTACGGATTTGCCATTCTCATATTTCGTTATAAAGACCACAGCTGCCCGCTTATGGCATCGTGAACAAAGTTGCATATTCATATCATAAATCTCTTTCTCGGCAGTATCGCTTTTGCACGCCGCCCTGCCGAAGCGGCATTTATATCATGCTTTTCTGAATAGTCCCGCAAACCAATTTGTGATATACATGAGGAAAGCAAGCGGATTTATCTTCAGACATATGGTGACGACAAACGATTTCGTCATCTCGTCCGTAAAAACATCGGGGAGCTTGCTGTTCAGTATCGGGAAAGCAAAGGAAACGAAGAGCTTCGCAAAGACCCACGCCCAGAATAAGCCGCAAAGCGCGCCGAAAATGCCGCCGAGAATACCGTTTATCTGGCGCAATCCAATCGTATTCGTTATCAGGGAATACAACCGATAGGCAAGCAGCTTCAGGCTCAGCAATGCCGCAATGAACACGGCGATAAACGATATCAGACATGACAGCGCATCGCCTATAATGTAATTGACAATCCCCTGCGCAGACTGAAATTTCTCCATTGGACCCGACAGGATATATTCCCCTATATGGGAGAGCCTATCGACAAATCCCGAGGCATCCTTTGTGACAGCAGCGATCTCCTCGGCGCTGACACCCGATTTAAGCTCTGCGATAAACGCTATTTTATCCGTATACTTTGCTACAAAAATATAGAACGCATTTGCTATATTGAATGAGAAAATATATATCAGAAATCCCGAAACAGATCTCACAAACCCTTTTTTGACGCCTATGATAATGAAAATCGCCACGATCAGTATAAGAATGATATCAAGTATCGCGGACATTCTCTGCCCCTCCTCTCGCTTGCATTACTGACTATTATAATACGCCTTTTTATGCAAATAAAGTGTAATTTGTAAATTTTATGTTATATCTGAAATCAATGAGGTATATGAGCCGAAGCAAACGATAACGGAGCCGTCATCCATGATCAGAATATCGCGTGCGCCCTCGGAGATGGATGCGCTTTTTATCAGCTTTTCGCCCTCATATATTTCCACGCTTTTCTCGAGGAGCAAATAAATTCTATCTCCGTAAAATTTTACCGCATTTATTTTGCCGCCGGCACTGATTTTTATTCCTCTTTCTATGATAAAAACTTCCGTTTCCGTGCTTTCCTCAGTCCGTGAAAGCACAGCGGTATCCTCATCACCGTCGGCAACGGAATAAACACTTCCCGAAATGCGCTCCTCCGTCTTTACATTGCCTTTCCTATCGCAGTATACGGCGCTTCTCTCGAAAATAAAGCATACGCCGTCCTTTTCGGTTATATTGACGCCGACAGGAATATCTCCCTCTGTCTTTCTCGTGAAGATGATATCTCCCTTTTCCGTATCTATATACAATGCCTCGGCAAAGGGACTTCCGTTTTCCACTCCCATGCAAATGACGGCGAGATATCTGCCGGATGCACTGATATCCATATCAAAGATATATTTGTCTGCGCTTTTCCATGTATATTTATGGATGAAAGCCTTATTGTAAACGTAAACGGCGCTTCTGTAGCCCCTATCCGAGGTGGCAACGGCATAGCCGCCGTCATCTGCGGGAGAAACAAGAAGTATCGGATAATCAAAGGTATTTCTGTGAACCATTGAGAATGAATTATATATCCGAAGCTCGTTATCGACGCCGCCGTATACGCAGAGATGCTCCTTGCCCACGGCAAGCGAGGCATTTCCGATACCCGTTTCACTCCGAAGCGTATTCTTACCCGAAATACCGTAAAGCGACAGCAAACCCTCATCGAATACGCATACATCGCCCTTGTATATACCGAATTTTGTATTTTCTCCGCCCGCATATTCTATCCCCTCATAGAAGGAAGAATAAAGCACAGGACTTTTATCGATATATTTGACGAGATATTTGAAATTTTCCGCCTTCAAAGAGGCGTGCCCGAAGATAAGGACACCGAAAATAAATGCCACAAGAGACACAAGAACACATATGCGGAGCATCATATATTTTTCCGACACCGCAAGAAAGCGCTTGCAGCTTTCGCTCTCGGATTTTATTCTGTCGCCGCTTTTTGCGCCTATCAGTTTTTCATCGTTTTCGTTCATCTCTTGCTCCAATAAATAATACGAATAAATTTCAGAAATTTATAAATACCCGATTGAGATACAGACCGCATGCAGGGGCTGTGCGTCCGGCGCTCTCGCGATCTGCGCCGCAGACGGCTGCCATAACTTCGGAGATACTCATTTTCCCTTCGGAAACCTCGAGCAGCGTACCGACGATGATGCGCACCATATTGTACAGGAAGCCGTCGGCGCTCACGTATATTTTCAGAAAGTCTCCGTCCCGCTCGAGTCTGCAATCGGCGACCGTGCGGACGGCATCGGCAATATCGCTTCCGCTTGCCATAAAAGCGGAAAAATCATGCTTCCCAATGATAGCTTTACATGCTATGAGCATGCTTTCATCGTCAATTTTATTCGGATAGAAGAGAGCGCGATCCTCATAAAAGGGATTTCTGCTTTCTCCGTTCCATATGAGATACATATATTCCTTGCCGGAAACGGCTCGACGCACGGAGAAGTCATCATTTACCACCCATGCCGCGGAAACGGAAATATCCGGTGGAAGATAAGTATTCATGGCGCGCGGTATGCGCTCTGCGGAAATGCCCGTCTCTCCATCTGCCGCCACCGTGGCATAATATTCCGATGCGTGGACGCCGCTGTCTGTTCTGCTGCAGCCGGAAACATCGCACCGTCGGGAGAATATCCTTTCCGCCGCGGTGCAAAGCTCACCCTGGACGGTTCTGCCGTTCTTCTGCACCTGAAAGCCGTTGAAATTCGTTCCGAGATAGGAAAGCTTTAAAAGAAATTTCATCTTCTCACCTAAATCTTGTATATCGGGAAATACTTGCCGAGCAGAATGATTGCCGCTCCTGCCGCGATGATCATGAAAAGCAACGCAAAATCGCGGAAATGAAGATGCAGTGTTGTCATTCTCGTGCGCCCGTCTCCACCTCTGTAGCAACGACATTCCATCGCAACGGCAAGCTCATCCGCACGACGGAAGGCCGAACCAAAAAGCGGAATAAGCACGGGAATAAGTGCCTTTGCTCTCTGCTTTAAGCTGCCGTTTGTAAAATCGGCTCCGCGAGCCTTCTGCGCGCTCATGATCATATCCGTTTCTTCCATGAGCGTCGGTATAAATCTCAGCGCTATGCTCATCATCATCGCAAATTCATGGACGGGAACCTTGATTGCCTTGAGCGGTGAGAGCAGACGTTCTATCGCATCCGTCAGTGCGATGGGCGAGGTGGTATACGTCAGTATCACGCTCGTGCCTATGAGAAGCGAGACGATTCGTAGCATCATGAATACCGCATTCAAAATGCCTCCGGAATATATCTCTATCTTCCAGAAGGACAAAAGCAGAGTGCCCTCCTCATTCCAGAAAATATTGATAAATGCGGTGAAAATGATAATGAACCAAAGCGGCTTCACCGCCTTGATGAGCACGGAAAACGAAATGCGCGAAATCAGCGCAAGAGTCACCGTGAAAAGCACGAGAAAAATATATCCCGAGAGACTGTTCGTGATGAAAATGGCGACGATATAGAGAATGGAAAGTATGATCTTCATTCTCGGGTCTGCCCGATGGAGCAGTGATTCCCCCGGGAAGAACTGCCCTATTGTAATATCTCTTATCATTTCTCGGCACCTCCCATAAGAAGGCGCTTTATCTCCGCTTCGGCACTGTCGACGGTATATACCGATGTGTTTACATCAAAGCCGCGGTGCCTGAGCTCCAGCATAAGCTTTGTTATCTGCGGTACGGATAGTCCGACGCTCTCGAGACTTTCCGCTCTCGAGAAGATCTCTTCGCATGTACCGTACATGAAGACCTTTCCGCCGTTCATGACGAGGATCCTGTCGCAATAGCGAGCCATATCCTCCATACTGTGACTTATCATTATGACGGAAGCACCGTATTTATTTCTGTATTCGCATATGCGTGAGAGAATTTCGTCTCTGCCCCGCGGGTCAAGCCCCGCCGCAGGCTCATCGAGAATGAGTATGCGCGGACGCATGGCGATGATCCCCGCTATGGCAACTCTTCTCTTCTGACCGCCCGATAGATCGAAAGGCGACTTTTCGGCAAGTGCTCTGTCCAGCCCGACAAAATCCATCGCCTCATAAACGCGAGCCTCTATCTCCTCTGCAGGCAATCCCATATTGGACGGTCCGAAGGCGATATCCTTCTTCACCGTTTCCTCGAAGAGCTGATATTCGGGATACTGAAAGACAAGCCCCGCCTCAAAGCGCACGCTTCTTATCTCCTTCGGGTTTTCCCATATATCGCGTTCTCCGACGAAAACATTGCCTGCGCTCGGGCGCAAAAGCCCGTTTATCATCTGGGCGACAGTGCTCTTTCCGCTCCCTGTATGCCCGATGATACCCGTTATCATACCGTCCTCAAAGGTGACATCGACATTGTCGACGGCGACCTTCATGAAGGGCGTTTTTTCACTGTAAATATATGAAACTCCGCAGAGCTTCGCCGCTGTAGAATTCAATTTGCTTTTTCCTTCGCTTTCTTTTCTCGCATGAGCTTTTCAATGATATCGGCACCCTCTGTCGGTGTCAGCGGCGTTCCCGCGATCCCCAGCCTGTCAAAAAGCTCTGTCGTCTGCGGGACGTCTATGCCCGCCTGCCTTATCATATCCGTCTTTGAAAATACCTCTTTCGGCGTTCCGCGGACGAGGATTTTTCCATCGTCAATGACGATCACATTGTCGGCGAGTATCGCCTCTTCCATATAATGCGTGATATGCAGTACGGTGATTCCCTTTTCTCTGTTTAGCCGCTTTATCGTTTCCAGAACCTCGGCTCTGCCCGAGGGATCGAGCATCGCGGTCGACTCATCGAAAATGATTATCTCCGGCATCAGAGCTATAATACCGGCAATGGCAACTCTCTGCTTCTGTCCGCCCGAGAGCTGATGCGGGCTGTGACGTGCAAAGTCCGACATGCCGACGAGTGCGAGCGCATTGTCCACGCGTTCCCTGATTTCTTTTGGAGGAATACCGATGTTCTCGGGACCAAAAGCCACATCTTCCTCGACTATCGTTGCCACAAGCTGGTTATCCGGATTTTGGAATACCATGCCCACGCGCCTGCGTATATCGTAGAACTCAGCGTCAGTCATATTTGCCGTATCGACCTCTTTTCCGAAAAGGTAAAGCTTTCCCGAGGTCGGCGTAAGTATCATGCTGATTATTTTGGCAAGCGTACTCTTACCGCTGCCGTTATGCCCGAGCACTGCAACGAAGCTTCCCCGCTCTATCTCAAGATCAAGTGAGCGAAGAACGGGATGCTTCTTTGCCTCTTCGTTTTCATCGTATTCAAAGCATAGATTTTCTGTTTTTATAATCGTTTCTGCCATATTTCTCCGTAATCATTCTGCCGTCCATCTCGCGGAAGAACCGCAAGGCAGTGCTTCTCCCGTCTGTATGACGGGGATTCCTATTTCATCCGCTTCCACTCTGCCTCCGAAGCGCTTTTTCATTTCCAGCCCGAGCATATAGCCCATGGCAGAGGGTGAAAGCCCCGTTGTATACGAGTTGACGAGGAAGAAGAGCGGTTTATCGGAAAGAACATCCGCCGCCAGTCTTATCAGCTCCGCTATATTGTCCTCCAGCTTCCATATCTCGCCCGAGGGTCCCCTGCCGTATGATGGCGGGTCCATGATGACTGCGTCATACCTGTTTCCTCGGCGGATCTCGCGCTCCACAAACTTTTTGCAGTCATCGACAATATATCTTATCGGCGCAACCTCAAGACCGGAGAGCGCCGCATTTTCCTTTGCCTGAGCGACCATGTTCTTCGCCGCATCCACATGGCATACCGAAGCGCCTGCCGCAGCTGCTGCTATCGTCGCACCACCCGTATAGGCGAAGAGATTGAGCACCTTGACAGGTCTTTTCTCGTTTCTGATGAGAGCGGAAAACCAGTCCCAGTTCACAGCCTGCTCGGGGAAAAGTCCTGTATGCTTGAAGCCCATCGGCTTTATTTTAAAGAGCAGATCCCCGTAGCGCAGAGTCCAGCTTTCCGGTACATCTCGCTTTCTCCAGCTGCCGCCGCCGCCCTCGCGCTCATATACGGCGTCCGCCTTTTTCCAGAGCGGACTTGACTTCACATTTTTCCATATCACCTGCGGGTCGGGACGGCAAAGCACATATTTTCCCCATTTTTCCAGCCGCTGCCCATCCGATGTATCGAGAAGCGCATAGTCTTCCCATCTGTCTGCTTTCCACATAGTTACTTTTCCTCATATGTGCCGACCGTCGGCACCTTCCCGTCAATCTATATCAATTTTCGTCTGCTCGCCGCTTTCCGAAGAAGCGGACATCCTGTCGCCGAATGGTATGCCGAGATGCTCATAGGCAAGCCTTGTGACACATCTGCCGCGCGGCGTTCGGTTGATGAAGCCTATCTGGATAAGATACGGCTCATATACATCTTCCAGAGTGATAGCCTCTTCGCTGACCGTGGCGGCAAGGGTATCAAGCCCGACGGGACCGCCGTCGTAGAATTTTATGATCGTCTCGAGCATGCGCCTGTCGGTATTGTCGAGTCCCAGCTCATCTATCTCCAGCATACGCAGGGCCCGGTCCGCGATTTCGCGCGTGATCTCTCCGTCACCCTTCACCTGAGCGTAATCGCGCACGCGCTTGAGCAGGCGGTTTGCTATACGGGGAGTTCCTCTCGAGCGGCGTGCTGTCTCGTAGGCGCCGTCCGGAGAAATAGCGATGTCCTGTGTGCCCGCGGGGCGTTTGGCGG
>URUL01000005.1 GCA_900551005.1 uncultured Ruminococcus sp.
TGTATCCCCGCTTCCCTAATCGATACTCCAATCGATTACGATAACCTCATCGCCATCGGCTCTAAGATGGGTACCGGCGCTCTAATCGTAATGGACGAAGCTAACTGTATGGTTGATATCGCCAAATTCTTCCTTGAGTTTACGGTAGATGAATCATGCGGTAAATGCGCTCCCTGCCGTATAGGCACTATGCGCCTGCTCGAGACTCTTGAGAAAATCACATCCGGCAACGGTACCGTCGAGGATATAGACCATCTCGAAGAGCTCGCGTCATACATAAAGTCGGCTTCTCTCTGCGGTCTCGGTCAGACAGCTCCGAACCCCGTACTCTCCACACTCCGCTACTTCCGCGATGAGTACATGGCTCACGTTGTCGATAAGAAGTGCCCTGCCGGCGTATGTAAGAACCTTCTCCAGTATAAGATCGATGCGGACAAGTGCCGTGGCTGTACAGCCTGCGCAAGAAAATGTCCCGTCGGCGCTATTTCCGGTACGGTCAAGGAGCCTCACACCATCGATACGGCTAAATGTATCAAGTGCGGTGCTTGTATCGCTACCTGTAAATTCGGCGCTATCTATAAGGCATAAGAAAGGAGCAGCATAAATTACTATGGATATGGTTAATGTAAAAATAAACGGTAATGAGTACAGCGTTCCGAAGAATTCCACCATTCTCGAAGCTGCCAGAGCCGCCAAGATTGATATCCCCACGCTCTGCTATCTCAAGGGCATAAACGAGATAGGCGCCTGCCGCCTCTGCCTTGTAGAGGTAAAGGGCGCGCGCGGACTCATGGCCGCCTGCGTTACTCCGGTAAACGAGGGCATGGAGATATTTACAAATACTCCCAAGATTCAGAAAAACAGAAAGACAAACCTCGAGCTTGTTCTTTCCACTCATAAGAGAAAATGTCTCTCCTGCATCCGCAGCCAGGACTGCGAGCTCCAGAAGCTCTGCCGCGACTACGGCGTAGATGACGAAGAGCACTTCGCGGGTAAATATCCCGAGCCCACTCACGATGAGAGCACAGCATTCCTTGTTCGCGATAATGAGAAATGTATTCTCTGCCGCCGCTGTGTAGGCGCATGCCAGAATATGCAGGGCATCGGTGTTATCAGCGCGAATAACCGCGGTTTCGATACACATATCGCTTCCGCCTTCGAGCTTCCGCTCGCTTCCACATCATGTGTTGCCTGCGGTCAGTGCATCGTTGCCTGCCCTGTAGGTGCTCTCCATGAGAAGGACGATACGGAAAAGGTTTGGGATGCCCTCAATGATCCGACAAAGCATGTTGCCATCTGTACGGCTCCCTCTATCCGTGCCACTATCGGCGAATGCTTCGGCTTTGAGCCCGGCGTTGATACCGTAGGTAAGATGGTCTCCGCTATCAAGGCGCTCGGCTTTGACGGTGTATACGACATGAACCTCTCAGCCGACCTCACAATAATGGAAGAAGCCCATGAGTTTCTCGACAGAGTAAAGAACGGCGGCAAGCTCCCGCTCATCACATCATGCTCACCCGGCTGGATAAAGTTCTGCGAGCATTACTTCCCGGAGTTTACCGACAATCTTTCCACATGTAAGTCTCCTCAGCAGATGTTCGGCGCTATGTACAAGACGTACTACGCAAAGAAGATGGGCTTAGACCCCGCAGATATCGTATTCGTCTCCGCTATCCCCTGCACGGCGAAGAAATTTGAGGTTCGCCGTCCCGGTCAGAGCGCAGCAGGCGACGGCATTTTCGATGTTGACTACGCCATCACAACGCGTGAGCTCGCCCGCATGATAAAGAAAGCAGGCATAGACTATAAGAATCTGCCCGACGGCACGTTTGACAGACCTTTTGATATCGGCTCCGGCGCAGGCGCCATATTCGGTGCTACAGGCGGCGTTATGGAGGCAGCTCTGCGCACAGCGGCAGAAGTTCTCCTCGGCAAGAAGCTTGAGAAGGTAGACTTTGAAGATGTTCGCGGCACAGCTCCTATCAAGACAGCTACCTACAAGCTCGGCGATATTGAAGTCCGCGTCGCCGTTGCCAGCGGCACGAAGAATGCCGCAGAGCTGCTGAACAAGGTAAAATCCGGCGAGCTGAAGGTTGACTTCATCGAAATAATGGCATGTCCCGGCGGCTGTGTAAACGGCGGCGGTCAGCCTGTTCAGAGTGCTGATACAAAGGCAAAGGTAGACCTGAAAGCAAAACGCGCTTCGATCCTCTATACAGCAGATAAGAATATGGACCTTCGCAAGTCTCATGAAAACTCCGCTATCAAGAAGCTCTATGACGAGTTCCTCGGCGCACCCGGAAGCCATACGGCTCACGAGGTTCTCCATACTCACTATATCAAGCGCGGTCTTTGATATTAAGACGCATCGGTATTACACATTAGTATAAAATTCAAATCGGCACTGCATATGCCATGCAGTGCCGATTTCCGCTTGTCGGGGAAGTATATGGTGGTTACTTTATATGAAAGTCAAAATAAGTCAAGGTACTTTTCGCCTGTCCGAAAAGTACGAAAGGGACAAAAACTCCTTTTGCATACACGACTCAGACGCCGGAAATAATGCGTGGCAAGTGAACGCGGCAAATTGGCAAAGCAAAAAAATAAAGTCTGTCTCTCCCTATGGCTCATCTATACCACGCGTGCGAATATATCACACGAAAGAGGCGATCAGATTCGCATATGCGATAACGCACGCCCGCAATACTGAAACACCGCAAGACTATTCCCTGCGGTGTTTCTTTTACATCATGTATTCTTTATTATTATCTGGTCGATAACGTCAGCCGCATGCTCACAGAGATCGCAACAGTTTTCAAGGCACTCGTAAACCGCCATGATGCCTATGAGCTTTCTCGGATCAGTCTCCTCGCCGAAAAGCCCGTGTATCGCCTCGACATAAGCCGCATCTGCCTCGCCCTCGATCGTATTTACCGCAACGAGAAGCGAGCGGAGCTTTTCGGGCTTTTTAAAGCTTTTCAGTTCGCTTGCAGCTTCAAAAAGCGACTGAACGCATCGGTTCACTATCTTTCCGAAAGCATGCATGCCGCGCGGAAGCTCCGAAACGTGAAACATATAACACTTCTGCACTACCTCATCGAGCGCATCGGTAACATCATCTATTATCTGTACAAGCCTCAGTATATCCTCTTGGTCTATCGGTGTAATAAACTCCGCCGAAAGCGATGAAAGTATATCATGATGAATTTCATCGGCTTTATGCTCAATATCATGCATACGGTCGCGTTGTTCGTCTAAATTACATGAATCATAGCTTCCGAGTATTTCCACCAGCAGTTCGGAAGCCTGCACGCAATAGCTCACCTGAGACTTCACAAGCTCAAAATAATCGTTTTTGTTCTTTGCCATATTTATCTCCTTTTCGGAAAACTTCTTTTCCGTACTAAAAATTACATATCATGCCGTGGCATCAGGCAAAGATCAGCAAGAAAAGCTTTGCCATGAGAAAGCCGAGAAGTCCGCATCCCGGGAAGGTACATACCCATGTGAGCACGAGGTCTTTTACGATGCCCCAGTTTACATTGCTGATCCTTCTCGCGGCACCTACGCCCATGATGGAAGTCGTTTTTGTATGCGTAGTGCTCACGGGAATGCCTGTGAGTGATGAGAAAAGCAGACAGAGCGTAGCCGAAAAATCTGCTGCAAAGCCCTGATAGGGCTTGAGCTTTACCATATCCTTGCCGACCGACTTGATGATTCTGTAGCCGCCGATGGAGGTGCCGAGTCCCATGACAAGCGAACATACCACCATGAGCCATATCGGTACATTAAAGGTGGAAGCCTCCGTCTGACCGCCCGCAAAAGCCGCGCCGAGCAGGAATATCGCCATAAACTTCTGTCCGTCCTGCGCACCGTGCATGAAAGCCATTGCGGCACCTCCCGCGACCTGCGCTCCGGAAAAGAACTTTTCCGATTTCAGCCTGTTGCGGTTGCGGAAGCACAAAACGGTCAATTTGGCAGAAAGGAAGCCGAGAGTAAAGCCAAGCAATGTCGACAGGACGATTCCGTAAATGACCTTTACCCATTCCGAACCGTTGATTCCCGAGAAGCTGTTCTGAATGGCGACAGCCGCACCGGAAAGTCCCGCGATGAGCGCATGGCTCTCGCTCGTCGGTATGCCGAAATACCAAGCGGCAGTCGCCCATATAACAATAGCCGCCATCGCCGCGCAAAGTGCTATCAGTGACAGACGTGCGTCGCCTCCGAAGTCTACCATATTATATATCGTCATGGCAACGGAATGATTGACGGATGTCATGACAAACACACCGAGAAAATTGAATATCGCCGCCATAACGATCGCCTTGCGCACACCGATTGCCTTTGTGGATACGCATGTGGCAATGGCATTCGGTGCATCTGTCCAGCCGTTCACCAAAATAACTCCGAGCGTCAGGAGCGATGCCACGAGAAGCATCGGATTTTGGATCGCCTGACTTATAAATTCAGTTATTGACATATTTTATTCCCGTTTTTTCGATAGATTTCCTTGCCGAAAAGGCAAAAACAGACAAATACAGATTTATTTTACCACATGTAAATTTAAAAATCAACAAAAATTATAAATATCGGTAAAATTCGCAAAATCCAAATATATAACCGCATTTTTTTCGTTTTCCTGCGTCTTTTTCGTCTCTTCTTTTATGATTGCCCGTCGCTTCATCGATTTTTCACAAAGAGCTTTTTTCATGAAAAATGCCCGAGACATGATTTTCTGCCTCGGGCGCTTTGCTGTTTTGAGAGTGCTTACTCTTCAAATGCAATTCCCGTTATTTTTTCCGCAGCACGGCTTTGATGAAGTTCAGATACTTTCCTGCGCCGGCTTCCATTGCCTTCCGGTCGCCCACGGCATATTCATTGTCCTGAGCGAGCCAGTCCGCCCACACCTCTTCGTTTGATTCCATCTCGGAAAGCTCAAGAAGGTCTGCGCCGCGGCACGCAGAAAAAATATGGCGCCAGTATGCGATGTCGTGAATATAGTCCATTTGCTCCGGCGTCCAGGAGAGCAACAGCTCACTCGGGAGCGCATCGTGCAGATCTTTTTTCATGCCTGTGATGGCAAGGTATATATATCCGCCACTCTTCACATACGGCAGCAGCTTCTCGTCGAGGAAGCTCTTATCGCGTCCGAAATAATTATAGGAATCCGTGCATACCACGGCATCAAAAAATTCCTTTTCAAACGGCATATTCGTGGCATCCGCCTTTACGGGGATTATCTCGTCCTCGCTAAGACCCATGCTTCTAAAAAATATGCGGTTCTCCTCGGGATCGCTCCAAAGGTCGGCAGCATAAACACAAAAACCGTATTCCTTCACCATAAAAACGGATGTCAGCCCCTGTCCGCTTCCGAGATTGCATACCGTAGCCCCACGCGGTATTCTGCCATTGCAAAGAAGCTCCTCCTCGAGCTTTATCGGATTGGGGCCCATTATTTTTGCCATAAGCTCCGGCGATGAATATTTTTTACTCAGAATATACTTCATATCCAATTCTCCTTATAGAAACCGTAATATTATCGGACATGGCATCTGCCCGTCTCTTTTGTAAATGTCCGTTTAATTATTATAGTAAACGAGCGTTTACTTGTCAAGAGCTTTCCGAAAAAAACATGATATCAAGGTGCTTTTTATTGACTTTCCCTGCCTTATCTGATATAATATACAAAAATGTGTTTATCTAATGATCGGGAGAAAATCATGGAAATAAAAAATAAAATCATCAGCTTCCTCGGCGACAGCATAACAGAAGGCGTCGGAGTAAAGGACATTGCAAATTGTCGTTTTGACAATGTGATCGCAAAAGAATATTCCGCCATCGTACATAACTACGGCGTCGGCGGTTCGCGCTTAGCGCATCAGAGCATCCCTTCCGAGAAGCCGCGTCATGACCTGTGCTTCTGCGGCAGAGCGTACGACATAGCGCCGGATTCCGATATCATCGTCGTTTTCGGCGGCGTAAACGATTATATCCACGGAGATGCGCCGATAGGCACACAGGAGGACAAAACTCCGGCTACCTTCTGCGGCGCCGTAAACTTCCTGATGAACTTCCTGAAAAACACGTATCCCCGGGCGCAGATCGTATTTGCTACGCCTGCACATTGCTTCATTGATAAGCATAAAGATGATGTTCCGTCGACTCGTTTTCCCAAGAAACCCGATGCACTCTCCCTCTCCGGATATGTGAATATAATAGAAGAAAGCGCCAAAAGATTCGGTATTCCCGTTTGCAGCATGATGGAGAAGATAAAGGTAGATCCGTGCGATCCCGGAGACCGTGGAAAGTTCATTCCCGACGGGCTTCATTTTAACGACGCCGGACATGCTCTGCTTGCACATGCCATAGCGGACTTTCTTCTGTCCCTCTGAAAGATATGATCGATATTCTTTATGAGGATAAGAATTTTATCGTCGCGATAAAGCCTGCCGGCATATCCTCCCAACCGGACAACTGTGCAGGTGACGACATGACTGTCCTGCTGAAAAAACAGACGAAAAGCGACATTTTTCCCGTTCACAGGCTGGATAAGGTCACAGGCGGTGTCATGGTTTATGCGAAAAATTCCGCCGCCGCGGCAAAATTTGCAAAAACAGCTGAAAGCGGAAGCTGTATCAAGCATTATTTTGCCGTAATAGAGGGCAGACCTGAGAAAAACAGCGCAAGACTTGAGGGTTTTCTAGTGTTTAATAAAATCTCGGGAAAAAGCAACGTTGTCGAAAGCACGGTAAAAGGCGCAAAAAATGCCGTTCTTGAATATAATCTCAAAGAGACGTCTGCTTTTGGCGGAAATGAATATTCCCTTCTTGATATACGCCTTTTCACAGGGCGTACACATCAGATACGTGCGCAACTGTCACATATCGGCTTCCCGATAGTGGGAGACGGAAAATACGGCAGCAAAATCAAAGCGCCTCTTGCACTCTGGTCTTATGAGGCGGATTTTCCGATATCGGGCGGAAAAACACACATTTTCTCTGCAGAACCGCCCGAAATATTCCCGTGGAATATATTTGAAGGTATAAAAAATAAAGGAGATGAAAACTGAAAATGGAAAGAACAAGCAAGGAAAACTATTATCTCGATATCGCACAGACCGTATCGAAAAGAAGCACCTGCCTGAGAAAGCGCTACGGTGCGATCATCGTGAAAAACGATGCTATTATCTCTACAGGCTATAACGGCGCGCCGAGAGGACGCAAAAACTGCAATGACCTCAATTACTGCATGCGCGATGCTATGAATATTCCGCGCGGCGAGCGCTATGAAATGTGCCGCAGCGTTCATGCCGAGGCAAATGCGATCATCTCCGCGGCACGCGATCAGATGCTCGGCGCTACGCTCTATATGGCATGCGAGGATGCGAAAACAGGAGAGCTTGTTCCCGATACATGCTCCTGCATGATGTGCAAGCGTCAGGTCATCAACGCGGGTATCGAGACAGTCGTCGTACGCAATACTCCCACGGAATTTACTGTTTACCGCGTATCCGACTGGATAGATAATGATGACAGCCTGAGCGGAAAATTCGGGTATTGACATAAAAAAACTCCGAAGGCTTTCGCCTTCGGAGCAATCATACGAATTATGCGGGCTTAATATGCGAGAGCTCCCTCGGATGCAGAGTCCGCTTCTGCCTTTTCAAGAGCCTCTGTTGCGAGATACTCATTGTAAGCGGCTATAACGGCTGATTCGAGATTCTGTCTTGCCGTAGCGTTGATGGGATGAACGATATCTCTGAATGTACCGTCGGGATTCTTTCTGCTGGGCATAACAACGAAAAGCTTTTCACGCGCATTTATGATTTTGATATCATGAAGCGCAAGCTCGTTATCGAATGTAACGGATACGATTGCCTTCATCGGACCTTCTTCAAACGTTTTTCTGATTTTTACATCTGTGATCATCATTTTTACCTTTTAACCTCCGAGTTGGAACTTTTTGTCTATGGCACTATTATACAGCGCAAATGTGAACATTATACAAATTAGAAGTAATAAATATTTAAACAAATCCGAAAATAATATCGCATTCGGACGATTTCGGGGAGAAGAGCTTCATGAGTTTTCATCAAATAAATTGCCTCGGCAAGGCAAAAAGAATATTTTTCGTAGGAATAGGCGGTATCAGCATGTCCTCGCTTGCATTCATATGCAAAAAAGCGGGATATGACGTTGCCGGCTCGGACCGAGCCGCAAGCGAAATGGTTGAAAAGCTGAAGGCTGTCGGTATCCCCGTCTTTCCCCGCCACGACGATAAAATTATCGAGGGCTATGACGCCGTCGTCTATACGGGTGCTATCCACGCAGACAATCCCGAACTTTCTCGTGCCAAGCGTGAAAATCTTCCTATTATATATAGAGCGACGCTCCTCGGCGATATCATGAAAAATTATAAGACGCGGATAGGCATCTCCGGTATGCACGGCAAATCAAGCGCCACGGGAATGATCTCGCATCTTTTTCTCTCGGCAGGCAAGGACCCGACCGTGCTTTCCGGTGCGGAGATGAGCGAAACAGGCGGTGCTTACCGCCTCGGAAGCAAGGATTATTTCATTTTCGAGGCATGCGAATATATGGATTCGTTCCTGCAGTTTTCGCCGCCGCTCTACGTCATACTCAATATCGGGCTCGACCATACCGACTATTTTTCGGGAATCGAACAGATAAAGGCGTCTTTCGCGCGATATGCGGACATCGCACTTTCAAATGGCGGCACGGCGCTTGTAAACGGCGATGACGAAAATACACTGGAAGCGACAAGCGCCTGCCATGGCAGAGTCACCTTCGGTATAAAAGATGCAGAACTCGATTACCGTGCGGAAAATATAAGCTATGATAAAGGAATAGCTTCCTTCTCCGTCATGCACGGAAAAAGAAAAGTCGCCGACATATCCCTCTCCGTTCCCGGTGCGCATAATATATATAATGCGCTCGCCGCATGCGCCGCAGGCGATATGAGCGGGCTCTCCTACCCGGAAATTTCCGCAGGCGTTTCTTCTTATTCGGGAATCAGCCGACGCTTCGAATATAAAGGAAGCGCGGGTGGCGCAGATATCTACATAGATTACGCCCATCATCCGGCTGAAATCGCCGCCACCATATCCTGTGCCCGCGGAATATGCTCCGGCAAGGTGATATGTGCCTTCGAGCCGCATACATATTCGCGCACCAAAGCGCTCTATGACGATTTTATATCGGCACTCTCGAAAGCGGATGTGACCGTCATGCTGGATGTATACGCCGCAAGAGAGACGGATACGCTCGGCATATCCTCACGCGAGATGGCAAAATGTATAAAGAACGGATATTATGCGGAAAATTATGCAAAATGCGCCGAGATGCTCCGCTCATCCGCAGGCAAAAACGATGTCATTCTCATTCTCGGAGCGGGGACGGTATGCCAAATAGCCGACTTTCTTGCATAAAATCAAGTTTCATGCATTAAAATATGCAAAAATTGATAAAAAATACGGATTTTTTAAATTTTTTTAAATAAATATTCAAAAAGCGATTGACAAATCAATGGAAATAATGTATGATAAGCCCGTAAACAAAATTAACCTACATTTACGGAGGAACAAACATCATGAAAAAACTTTTATCCATTCTTTTTGCAGTCGCTTTTATATTCGGTTGCCTTGCCATGACAGCATGCGGTGAAACCGAATCACTCGATAAGGCATACAACAAATACCTTAAAGAGTGCACACTCAAAAACACAGACGGACTTCCCACACTCACCGTTGCAATGTCTCCCGACTTTGCTCCGATGGAGTTTGTGGACCTCGCCAAGAGCGGTTCGAACCAGTACGTAGGCTTCGATGTTCTCCTTGCAAACTACATCGCAAAAGAGCTGAATATGAAGCTCCTCATAAAGCCCATGAGCTTTGATGCGTGCATGGCAGCCGTTCAGTCCGGAAATGCAGACCTCGCCATCTCGGGCTTCTCATGGACAGCAGCACGTGCCGAAACATTCCTTATCACAGACTACTACGTAGCAGGTGAAAATGAAACGGAACAGGTAGTCATCACAACGAAAGCCAACGCAGGCAAGCTTACCAAAGCTTCTGATTTCAGCGGTCTCAAGGTCGGCACTCAGGGCGGTTCTCTCCAGGAGCTTCTCGTAACAGAACAGCTCGTTACCGCAGGTGCTCAGATCGTCAAGATGGAAAATCTCAATGACCTCGTTACGGCACTCAAAGCAGGAAATGTTGACGCTCTCGCAGTTGCAAAGGGCAACGGTGACGCTTTCATCGCTGATAACAAGGATTCCATAGACTTCGCGGGATTTAAATTTGAAGTTGAAGAAAAATATAAGAACAATGTCATCCTCGTAGGCAAGAACAATGCAGAGCTCTGCGAAAAGGTAAACAAAGCTCTCGCAAAAGCAATGTCTGAAAACGTATACGACGACTGGTACGAAGCATGCCAGATCTATTCCGGCATAAAGACCAAGGACGATCTCGGTTACGATGACGAGGGCAACAAAATAAGCGAATAATCCGACTATGAACAACAGCCGCCCCGGCCTTTGGTTGGGGCGGCTGTACGGATAAAACTAAGGAGGAAAAACTTTTGAATTTTCTTGATATTATAAAAGACATGGGCATCATATTCTCAAAATATTGGCATGTCTTTCTCTTCCGGGGCATCGGCTATACACTGCTGCTGTCACTGATAACGGTTGCCGGCGGTACGGTTATCGGTTCTCTGCTTTCAATCGGCAAAATGTCGCGCTTCAAGGTGCTTCGCGGTATCATCACAGCCCTCGTCGAAATCGTCCGCGGAACGCCTACTCTTCTTCAGCTTTACGTAGGCTACTTCATCGTTCCGATGTTTTTCACATCGCTCAAAAATATCGATGCACAGCTCATGGCTTTCATATGCGTGGCTGTCGCCCTTGTCATCAACAGCGCCGCCTATGTTTCCGAGATTATCCGCTCGGGCATAGAATCCGTCGATAAAGGTCAGACGGAGGCCTCCCGCAGTCTCGGTCTTACGCAGGGCGTAACGATGATGAACATCGTTCTTCCGCAGGCAGTCAAGAATATCCTTCCTGCTCTCGGAAATGAATTTATCACTATTATCAAGGAAACCTCTCTTGCCTCCACCTTCTTTGTCGGCGAGCTGATGACGGTTTACAAGAATATCGTCGGCGTTACGCACAATTCCCTGCCCACGCTGATGATCGTAGGTATCATCTACTTCATACTCACCTTCATGCTCTCAAAAGTTCTGAAATTCTTCGAAAGGAGGATGAAATCCCATGCTTGAGATAAAGAATGTTTTTAAGAATTTCGATTCGCTTGAGGTACTCAAGGGAATCTCAACCGAGATAAGCTCAGGCGAAGTCATATCCATCATCGGTCCCTCAGGCTCGGGAAAAAGCACCCTGCTTCGTTGCATGAACCTGCTCGAGCATCCTACCTTCGGAGAGGTATGGATGGAGGGCAAGCTGCTCACTCCTGTAGATCCCTATCTGCATTTTGATATCATCCGCGCCTCCAAAACATATGCGCGCTTGACAGGCGAAGGCATGAGCGATGAAGATGCAATCGCCAAGATAAAAAAGGAAGATCTGCTCCACGAGAAGCATAATGCCGAGGGAAAGGCGTATCGCGCCCTCATGAAAAAGACGTTTGAGGAAAACAGCATAGACATCAACCTCGCACGCCAAAAAATGGGCATGGTTTTCCAGCAGTTCAATCTCTTCGCCAATAAATCCGTCAAGGAAAACATCATGTTCGCCCCCGTCAAAATAGGCATATCGAACTATAAAAAAGCAAAGAAGCAAAACAGAATAATCGCGCTCTCCAATCTTTTTACAAAAGAAAAGAAGACTCCCGTAGCGCTTCCCGATGATCCCGCCACGGTACGTGCCAAAGCGGAGGCGAAGGCGATGGAGCTGCTTGCAAGAATCGGGCTTCAGGATAAGGCGGATGCCTATCCCTCAACACTCTCCGGCGGTCAGAAGCAGCGTATTGCCATTATCCGCGCCCTGGCGATGGAGCCGGACGTGATGCTCTTCGACGAGCCGACCTCTGCTCTCGACCCCGAGATGGTAGGCGAGGTTCTCGACGTTATCAAGGATCTCGTGAAGAGCGGCATGACCAGCGTTATCGTAACACACGAAATGGGCTTCGCACGCGAGATCTCCGACAGAGTGATCTTCATGGATGACGGCATCATCGCCGAAGAGGGTTCTCCCGCCGATATCTTCGGAAGCCCGCAAAACCCCAGAACAAAGGAATTTCTCAGCAAGGTACTGTAAAAATGGAAAACAGCAAAAAATATGCTCTTGATAAAATCGATGAAAGCTCTTCCCTCTTCGCAGACGTGAGCGATAAGATATGGGAATATGCGGAGCTTTCTCTCAAGGAATATAAATCCGCCGCGCTCTATCTCGAGGTTCTGAAAAAGCTCGGATTTGAGACAGAAGAAAATGTATGCGGTATCAAAACCGCATTCACAGGAAAATACGGAAGTGGAAGTCCCGTCATCGGAATTCTCGCGGAATTTGATGCACTCTCCGGGCTTTCTCAGGTCGGCGGGATATGCGAGCAAAAGGAGCTTGTCGAGGACGGCTGCGGTCACGGCTGCGGTCATAATTTGCTCGGCGCGGGCGCGCTCGCCGCTGCCTATGCCGTAAAACTCTGGCTTGAAGAAACAAAAAACAGCGGCACCGTCATATTTTACGGCTGTCCCGGCGAAGAGGGCGGCGCCTCAAAGGCGTTCATGGCACGTGAAAACATATGGCGCTCTCTCGATGCGGCGCTGACATGGCATCCGAATGACTGCAATGAAGTCGCCACCGGCGGAAGCAATGCCTGCATACAGGTGCTCTATAAATTCAAGGGCAAGGCGGCACATGCGGCGGGAAATCCCGAGGACGGCAGAAGCGCACTCGATGCCGTGGAGCTGATGAACGTCGGCGTTCAGTTTCTGCGCGAGCATATGAAGGATGATGCGCGCATTCACTACGCGATCACAGACGGCGGCGGACTCTCACCGAATGTCGTGCAGCCTCACGCCGCAGTGCTCTATATGGTGCGCTCGCCTCATGTGGATGAAGCGGTAGCTCTCGAAAAGCGTGTCGATAAGATAGCCGAGGGCGCAGCGCTCATGACAGAAACAACGTTTGAAAAAGTGTTTATCGACGGCACCGCCGATACCATATCAAACCACACGCTCGAAGAGCTTGCCTATAAAAATTTCGCCGAGATCGGCGTTCCGCAGTATACGGGATCGGAACTTGATTTTGCGGATAAGCTCGCCCAAGGGCTTCCTGCGACAGCCTGCGGAATCGGAGCGGAATATGACGCCAAAATAAAAGAAGCCGTGAAAGAAGCGCAAAAAGCCGCAGGACACAGCATGAACGCATTCCTCTGCCCGTATTATGACGGAACGGCATTCTGCCCCGGTTCTACCGACGTGGGCGATGTAAGCTGGCAGACGCCGACAGTTCAGGTTCACGTCGCGGCATACCCCAACGCCACCCCCGGCCATTCATGGCAGATAGTTTCCTGCGGAAATACGGCGATAGCACACAAGGCGCTTCTCTGTGCAGGCAAAGTCATCGCCGCCACGGCAATAGACCTTTTTACCTCACCGCAGATCCTCGAAAAAGCAAAAGCCGAATTTCAAAAAGCCACGGAGAAGGGCTATACCTGCCCCGTACCCGCAGGCGAAGAGCCGAAAGCGATCTGATAAAAAAATCTCTCCTCCTTAAGTTTTTATTTTTGATAAAAGTACAGGCACAGCAATGGTTTTCATGCTGTGCCTGTACTTTTATACTTTTGTATATTATCGTTCAGAGCGTCACCGTAAATACGATTTTTCTGCCGCCTTCGGCAGGAGATACCGAAATCTTTCCGTGATGCATCTCGGTGATTGCCTTGGCTACGGAAAGTCCGATGCCATGTCCTCCGACTTCGCTGTTACGCGAGCCGTCCGGGCGATAAAACCGCTCGAAAAGAAGGCTCAGATCTCCCTGCGGCAATGTATCCACCGCGTTGGAAACGGTTATTTTTTTGCTTTTGCCCGATTGTGAGAGTGCAAAGCAAATTTCAGAGCCGTCTGCTTCTTGATCACATCTGTCCATTCATTTCCGCCCGTGCTTATCTCGAGCGCTTCACAGCTCGCATCTATCACGGTAAGCGGTGTTTTGAGCTCATGGCTCGCATCGGTGATGAAACGCTTCTGCTTTTTATACGTGCGCTCCACGGGGCGTATAACCAAGCCGGAGAAAAAGATGATGAGAGCAAGCGCAACGGCAAAACCTCCGATACTGACAAATATGCTTGAGCGCAGAAAATCGCTGAAAACATCGAGATCTCTGCTGCAGTCGAGGAATATATATGATATTCCGTCGCCGCTCTCATATGTCGTAAATTTGAAATTGCCCTTGAAGCCGTTCGTTTTACCCGCGGCAAAGAGCGAAACCGCATATTTCTCTGCCTGCTCGGCATCAACGGCAGCGATTCGCTCTGTATCGGCAGAAATAAAACTGCCGTCAGGGCTCAGCTTCACCGTGAAAAACCGCGTTTCAAACGGCGTTTCGGGGGACATACCTCCCATCATCGGTTTTCCCGAATTATTTCCCGACGGTCTGTCATCGCGCCATGGAAACTTGCCGCCGTTTTCAGCCAAAAGTGTGAGCTTTTCATCCGCACTTCTGCATATGTCCAAGTAACTGCGGATATTGATCGTCACTATAATGGAAAAAAGTACTATCGCAACGGAAAGCGCCGCCGTCACGATAAATTTCATGCGCAGCTTCTTAAGCATTTCCTTCCTCCAGGGTATATCCTATATTTCGTGCCGCCTTAATCGAAACCGATGAACCAAGCAACTTCAACTTCTTGCGCAGATAGGAAATATATGTCCATACCACGTTTATCTCCGTCTCGCTCTCATACCCCCAGACCTTGTCCATGATGAGCTCCGGAGAGATAAGCTGTCCGGGGTTTTTCATGAGCATTTCCATTATCTGAAATTCCTTGGAGGTCAGCAGCAATCTTTTATTCGGTGATATCAACTCAAATGAAACTCTGTCCAGACGGATATCGCCGAAGGAAAGCTCATTGTCCGCAATACCGGCCTGCCTGCGCAACATCGCACGTATCCGTGCGAGAAGCTCCTTCGTATTGAAAGGTTTGGTCAGATAGTCATCGGCACCGCAGTCAAGCCCTAGAACCTTGTCATCCGTCTCAGACTTCGCCGTGAGCAAGAGTACAGGGATATTATTCCCTTTCGCACGTATTGTTCTGAGAACCGTGAGCCCGTCCGCCTTCGGCATCATGATATCAAGTACGGCACCGTCATAAAGCCCGGTTTCAAGATAATCTATGGCATCCGCTCCGTTGTAGACGGCATCCACGGAATAGTTATTATGCCGCAGTATCGTGCAGAGCGCGCCGGAAAGCGCCTTTTCATCCTCTGCCAAAAGAAGTCTCATTCGCTTCACCCCCGTATTCACCGATATTTTAATATACAAAGCTAAAATAAACTTAAAAATCAAAAATATATTCCGATTATCTATCCCTTGTATTGTATATCATATTTTTTTCAGAATATCACAAAGTGCCGTCTTTGTCAACGAAAAAGCATTGACAGACTTTATTTTATATGATATGATAGGCTTGAAAAACTGACGGAGGTGCGCTTTGAAAAAGGTAATCATCATCGGTTCGCCGGGAGCCGGAAAATCGACACTTGCATTTGCGCTCTCAGCAAAGACACGCTTGCCGCTCGTTCATCTCGATCAGCTTTTCTGGCATGAGGGCTGGATTGAATCCGATCGCGAGGATTTTGATGCGCGGCTTGCATGCGAGCTTGAAAAGCCCGAATGGATCATCGATGGGAATTATTCACGAACCCTGCCACAGAGACTCGAAAAATGCGATACCGTCATTTTTCTCGACCTGCCGCGCAGGTCATGTCTCATGGGAGTGATCAGACGCGTACTTCGTTATCGCGGAAAAACGCGCCCCGATATGGCCGAGGGATGTCCCGAGAAGATAGACCGCGAATTTCTGTCGTACGTCTGGCATTTCAGAAAGAAGAATATTCCGGCAATAAAAGCACTACTTTCAAACTGCAAAACTGCCGAAATAATAACTCTGCACTCTCGCAGGGAGATAAAAAAATTTATTTCCGATAGGAAAAAAGGAGAAGAAATATGAAGATCAAATATCTTGGCACCGCCGCCGCGGAAGGAATACCCGCCATCTTCTGCAAGTGTGAAAATTGCAAGCGTGCACGCGCTCTGGGCGGCAAAAATATACGAACTCGCTCACAGGCACTTATCGACGGTAAAATACTCATAGACTTTCCTGCCGATTCCTATATGCATGAGCTGACATACGGAATTGATTTTTCCGATATTTCCACACTTCTGATAACGCATGTTCATGAGGATCACTGCTATCTCTCCGAAATGACGAACCGCCGCGCGGGCTTCGCTCATATAGACGATGCGCCGCCCCTCACGATCTACGGCTCTGAGGATGTCTATAAGGACTATGCCGAGCATGCGGGAAGCTTTTTTCTGAATGTCCCGAAATCAAGCTGTCATGCGGTGAATTTCAGTTTTATACAGCCGTATAATCCCGTTGAAATTGAGGGCTATACCGTGACAGCGCTGCGCGCATATCACGGTACGGCGCATCCCTATATATACCTGATCGAGAAGGAAGGAAAGACTCTGCTCTACGCGCATGACACGGATACCTTCCCCGAGGAAACATGGGAATACCTCGTAGAGAACAAGATAAAGCTGAGCTATGTCTCGCTTGACTGCACCGAAGGCTCAAAGGTCGTCCGTTATCGCGGACATATGTTTATCGACCGCAATATCGAAGTGAGAAAAAGACTTTGTGAAATCGGTGTCGCAGATGAGAAAACGCTCTTCTGCATAAATCATTTTTCTCACAACGCAATAAACGCCTGCTATGACGATATGAAGCCCGTGGCAGATCAAAACGGTTTTCTGCTTTCCTATGACGGAGCGGAATTTGAGTTTTAAATGAAAAAGGATATATAAGCCATGAATATTCTCTCGGAAGGAACTTACAATGCCGATATAGAAAGCTCAGTTACTGCAAAAACAGGAAAAACGTTTCGTATATCTGAAATCCGGGAAAATAAGACCGGCGCCATGCACGATGCCGCGATATTCAAGGGCGAAGGACTGGACGTTTTTGTGAAAATAGGCAAAAACCGCTTTTCTCACGAGCAATTTGATGCGGAAGCTTATGAGCTTGACTATGTACGTGAGCATACCTCTGTGAGAACGCCGCACGTGATTGATGTCGTTCACCGCGGCGATTCTGCTCTGCTTATACTGGAAGCACTACGCGATGTAAAGCCGGAATCCAAAAGCGACTGGGAAATTCTCGGGCGCGGACTGGCTGAGATACACAGGACACACAGCCATAAATGCGGCTTTGACCGTCCCACCTTTCTCGGTATATTCAAGCAGGATAATACTTGGAAGACGTCATGGAGTGAGTTTTACGGCGAGTGCCGTCTCTTCGATACGATGAAAATGGCAGTAGACGCCGGCCATATGAAGCCGGAAGAATGTGCCGTTATCGAAAAGCTTGCGGGACGTCTGCCGGAGATCTGCCCTCCGCAAAATGAATTTTCACTGCTCCACGGAGATGCATGGTTGGGAAACCTTATGTTTGACGGCAAGGAGCTTGTCGCTATAGATTGCAGCCTATATTACGGAAACCGCGAAATAGATCTCACCAATGTCGATTTCTTCTGCCCCGTACCGCAAACCTTCTTTGACGCCTATAACGAGGCGTATCCGATAGAATACGGATTTGAAGAGAGGCGTGACCTATGGAAAATAAATCAGTGGCTCGGTCATGTCGCGCTGTTCGGAGAAAAATATATACAAAAGGTCATGGACTGCGCAAAGAAATATCTGTAAAAATAGCGGAAAAAATCCTGCTTGAAAACATCTGATAGGCAAAAGGAAGCCTTCGGACAAACTCGTAAGGACGTAAAAAGCGATAGAGAACTTATACTCTCTATCGCTTTTTGTATCTTCGTCTGTAATCCGTGCGCATTTGGAAAGATAAATTGGAATTTATCTAATATATCTATATCACATCGCTTCCCATAAATTCTTCTTCATCCAGCAATTTTCGCATTTTTGTCGTTTGCAATAACAACCTGTCCAATAGAAAGGAATTTGACCTAACTCACTTAATGGTGTAACTATAATCTTCTCCAATTCGGGCACGACTGTTTTTTGCAAAAATAGGTCAAATTCGTCATTATCTATAGTCTGCCAATCCATGGGAAACATTCCATCTGGTGCAATTCTTGTATAGTAACAGTCTCCGTAGTCATTTGTTCCATTCTTTCCTATGTATAGGTTAAAGTAGTATTCATCTGAGTATGCAGATTTTTGTGCATTGAACATGAGGTAGTAGGTGTCAGTAAGTGCATATGTCCATGTGTTTGCTTTTTTTCTAAAACCGAGCGGCTTTAACTTTGCGTGAATCCGTTGAATAAAAGATTTTCTCTTTTCCTTTGCAAAAAGCAACAAATCATCCTTTTGTGCACACAGATAAGTGGCATACATTTTTTCCACTTTGCTTCTTGCGATAATTTCATCTGCTTCGTTGCAGATAATCACTTTTTCTCGTATGGTAATGTCTTCATCAGACACCCCCCATTCAATCAATGCATTTTCGTCACCGACCATTCGTGTAAATGCAGTAGATGCATAACCGTAGGTAACTTCAACATAAGATTTGTTTCCCTGTAAATTCACAATAAAGGCTGTTAATTCTGTCATAGGTTTGTAGAAATACCAATGCCAAGATGAGGATTGGCGCTCAGTTGGTTCACGCATATTAAATGCCAATATCTCGGTGCGGTATTTCTCCATTTTTGCGTGAATATCACTCGGTAACGATTTTGATTCAGTTGCCATTTTTACAGCACCTCCTTCGTCAAATTCCGATTTTTCGCACTCATTATATCAAAAATACTACTTAAAGCCAAGGACAATCGGTTTTCTTCGCAACCTCTCTTGTGGCTTCTTCGAAAATTTTATACATTTGTATTTGATAAATTATACATCTGTATATTTGTATACGCGCGAGTACAGCAGATGCTTTAGCTGTTTGAACTCTTCCTCGCTTATCTTGCCGCCGCTTGTCATGATGAGAAGCGATATCGAAGCGCGTCCCTTTGAGATGGGTGGCTGCATATACGGATACGGATTCAGGAAAAACCCATTTCGCTCATAGAAGCATATTCGCCGCCTTGCCATATCATTTTCAGGCGGCTCTACCTCGAGGCATATCGGCTTGTCAAAAAGCGCCCTGAGGTCGCAAAGCATAGAAGCTCCGATACCTCCTCCGCGAAGCCTTCCCTCCACGGCAAAGTGCTCTATATAAAGCACATCTTGGAGATCCCATACCGCGAGAAAACCGGCTGTTTCCTTTTCTTCGCGTCTCACGTAAATGCGATACGCGGGATCTGAAAAGAGCTCTCGCTGTTCTTCCCGCGGGCGAAATTCCTCCTTGGAAAAGCTCTGCTCCATGAGGGAATACACCTCGTCAAAATCTTTCAGATCAAGTAGTTCAAGCATTTTATCCTCTTTTATCAAAAAGCCTTTTTCCCTTGCGGAAAGAGGCTTTTTAAATTTTATACTTTTGTATTATTTTTTCTTCATCAGGTATTTGTCGACCTTCTCCACTATGTTGTCGGGAATCTTCTTATCTATTGGGAAAAAGGCGGCATTTATAACTCTATCCGAGAATGTGGCAACAAAGCCGGTCGTGCGTTCAAGACTCTCACCGCTGAGGATCGAGATCACATCGTGACGGCAATGTATCTGCGATGAGCCCGGGGCGGCACGGCGCATGAAATTTACACCGGGAACGCCCTTGTCCGCGAAAGGAATCGAATCCGAGGAATAGATATCCTGATTTACACTCATCGGATACCCAAGCTCTTTATAGAGATAAGTGATCGCATGGCAAAGACTCTCTTCACCGGTGACGACGGCGGCATCTCTGCCGAGGATGGGACCTGCCATATCTATATTGATGCAAAGACGTATTTTCTCAAGCTCAGACTCATGAGCGGCGATATATGCCTTGCTTCCGAGAAGCCCACGCTCCTCAGAGCCGCACCAGATAAAGCGAACCGTGCGCTTCGGAGCATTCTCCGTATAATGGCGAAGCAGCTCAAGAAGCATGACGCTTCCCGAAGAATTATCGAAATATCCCTCGGAAAAAACAACCGAATCGTAATGCGCCGTATAAACTATGACCTCATCGGGATATTTCGTTCCCACAACATCATATATGACATTCTGAGATTCCGCTTCTCCCTCTTCCTGCGCGAGAGTTATCTTTGCCTTGGTCGGGTGCATGGGGACAAGCTCTATGGCATCCTTTATCTTAATGCAAACGCCGGGAATCTGACCCGCCTCCAGGTGTTTGGCGCGAAGCATGCGCTCGTCCATATCCGTTTCCTCATCCTTATCGAGGAAGGTTCCGCAGGTGCATACAAAGCCCGCAACGCCCGCCTTGCAAAGCTTCTCATATGAAGAATATCCCATGCCGCCCGCGACAAGGACTATTTTTCCCTTCACATCTGCGAGATCAATTTCATCGAAGCCCTCGATATATGCAAAATCCGCCTCGAGTCCGTTTTCGGCGGCATTGCCCGAAAATCCATAGCCTGTCGCCTCTATCTCCTTTTTGAAAGGCTCCGTTATTTCAAATTTCACTTTTTTTATCTCATACCTCGGCGCCATGAATGTCTCGACAACAGGTTCTTTTCCCGTGATCGTCCTTATCTCATCGGAGATGATCTCTGCGCCCTTTTTCTCGCCTTCAAAGGTGGAAAGTCTTACAAATCCAAGCTTTTCCAGCATGGAATACATTCTTTTTCCCGAAATTGCCATAGAAGCATTTCCTCCTCAAATTATACTACGTCTGTTATTGTACCTCTTTCAAAACGCAATGTCAAGTTTATTCGGAAATTATCGGCACTTTATTTTTTCCGAAGTTTCAAAAAAGCATTGCTTTTTCATCTCATTTCTGCTATACTGAATATAATTCAAATTTATTTTTTAAAAAAGAGGTAATCGATCATGATAAGAACAGACAGGTTCAAGGACGGAAAACAGCATATCGTAACCATGAGCTATGACGACGGACCCGAGTCAGACATCAAGCTCATCGAGATATTCAATAAATACGGCGTAAAGGGCACATTCAATCTCATTTCAAACTCGTTCAATAACCCGAATAACTGGCTTCAGCCGAAGGACGTTCCCACCGTGTATGCAGGGCATGAAATCGCCTGCCATACGGTTACCCATCCCCATCTCGAATTTCTGACTCCCAAGGCGCAGTATGATGAGCTGATGAACTGCCGTCTCGCGCTTGAAAAGGCGAGTGGGCAGATAGTGCGCGGTCTCGCCTTTCCCTTCGGAACATGGAGCGATGAGACAATTACGGCGATGAAAACGGCAGGACTTGTATACAGCCGTGCCACATCGTCTACATATTCATTCCGTTTTCCGAATGATTTCATGGTATGGCAACCCACAAGCCATCACAATCAATGCATGGAAACTGTAGACCAGCTCATTTATAACATAACAAAGGCACCGTGGCGCGTCGGCTCACTGCTCTATATCTGGGGACACAGCTATGAGTTCCGCCCGCAGAACGACAACAACTGGGAGCTTATCGAGACAGTCTGCCAAAAGCTTGCCGAGGTTTCCGACAAAATATGGTTTGCCACGAATATAGAGGTCGTGGACTACAAGAAAGCGATATCTCAGATCCAGATTTCCGCCGATGAAAAGATCATCCGCAATCCCACTGCCATAGACCTTTGGGTTTCCTGCGATAACGAACCGCTGAAGATTGCCGCCGGCGAGACGGTAACGCTCTGATGACGGAAGACGAGCTCCTCCGCGCACGGATACTCGACAAGATTCGAGAATCCTCAGAAAACTACTGCGCGGCATTTACGCCTTTTCTTGATGCCGCTTCCTGCGCGCTCGCCGTGTCCGTCTGCAAAAAAGAGCATGCCCGATATGAGCTTTACGGAGGATACAATGAAGCGGAGAGAAGAATCTGCATCATTCTGCCGGATTATGCAGAAAGTTTTTCCGATTGCTTCTCCGAAGAGGATTTCCCCGTCTGTATAATCCGCGCCGTAAATAAAAATCCCGCAAGAGCGCTCTCTCACAGGGATTTTCTCGGTTCTCTCATGTCACTTGGGATAAAGCGCGAAAATATAGGCGATATCATCGTCTGCAATGACGGCGCAGATATCATAACCATGCGTCAAACGGCGCTCTTCTTGAAGGAAAATTTTGAAAAAGCAGGAAACTGCCCGATAGAAACAGATATCGCGCCGATAGACAGCCTGCGCACGCCCCAGTCAAAAATCGAAGAAAAGCGCGATACCGTCGCATCGCCGCGGCTTGATAATATCATCTCAGCCGCCTTTGATATTTCGCGTTCATCAGCGGCACAAGCCATATCGGAAGGTCTTATATTCGTAAACGACGAAGCGGCGGAAAAAGCCGACAGACAGATCGCGGAAGGATCGAAAATAGTCCTTCGCGGAAAGGGCAAGGTCATTCTGCGCAAATTTTGCGGGGAAAGCCGAAAAGGCAGACTGATCGTCATTTTTGACAAGTATATTTAATTTTAATACATTTGTATAAATAGGAGGAATACACCTTGAGATCAAGCTTTTGCTGTCCTGTCTGCGGTGCCGCTCTCGAGCGGAGCGAAAAGACGCTTTCATGCGAAAACAGGCATAGCTTTGACATAGCAAAAAAGGGATATGTAAACCTCCTGCTATCTCAGAAGTCAAAAGATAAGCGGCATGGTGATGACAGCGCCATGATAACAGCGCGCCGCGATTTTCTTGATCTCGGGTATTATCTTCCTCTCTGCGAGGCGACTGTGAAAGAGGTGCTGTCACGGGCAAAAAGCGGCGATACTCTCCTTGACTGCGGTTGCGGCGAATGCTACTATACATCGGCTGTCATGCGAGAAGCTGAGAAATCCGGACTCTCGCTCACGGCGCTCGGAATAGATATTTCCCGCGACGCCCTGATATACGGTGCCAAACGATGCCGCGATATCGAGCTCTCCGCGGCAAGTATTTTCTCGCTTCCGATAGCGGACGGCAACGTCGATATAATAATGAATATGTTCGCTCCGTGCGCCTCAGATGAATTTTCGCGTGTGATGCGACGCGGCGGCACGATGGTTCATGTCTATCCGAGAGAAAAGCACCTTTTTGAACTGAAAAGGGCGATATACGATACGCCCTATGAAAACGACGTTGAAACGGCTGATCTCAGCGGCTTCCGTTTCATTTCGGAAAAACGCCTTACCTACCGCTTCACACTGAGAGAGCAAAATGAGATCCACAACCTTTTCATGATGACACCTTATTATTACAAAACATCAAAAGAAGGGCAGGCACGAGCGGCAGCGCTCGACTCTCTCGAAGTGACGGCAGACTTTGCAATCGCCGTTTATGAAAAGTTGTAAGTTTCTGCATATTGACATTACGGTTATTTTGTATTAGAATATATGAGCAAAGAAAAAACGGAGGCGGAAATGAGCCAAAAACGAAAAAAAGTCAAATATGCCAATACGTTTTTTTCGCAGTTTGTAAAGCTTCTCTGCCTCGTACTGGTAGTGATGATTGCCGTCGTTATCCTGAAAAGGAGCGGCGACACACCTGCCATAAATACCAAGACAGACACTTCCCCCGTCAGCACTTCGACGGGAAGCGCTTCGACGGGAAGCACGACGACTACGGCAAGCATAACCGAGACAACCGTGACGCCCTCATCTGCCAGCAAGGAAACGACCGTTTCAACGGCGACGACAAAAACGACAGTATCTGCCACGACAACGACTGCGGCGACGACGACGCGTGAGCCCGGCTACATAACGAAGATCCCGACTGACTCAGAGATGAGTACACTGATAACAGACAAGCTACTCGATATTAATCAGTATTCCCGACCGGCAAATAAATATCTCGACCCCGGTGTGAAGCGTGAAAAGATCACGACCATAGTCATTCATTACGTTGCCAATCCGGGAACGAGTGCCATAAACAATCGCAACTACTTCAATAACATTCCCAAAAATGAAAAGATATACGCAGGTGCGCATTACATAGTCGGGCTGAGCGGAGAAATCATCCGCTGTATTCCCGATAATGAGATCGCTTACCATGCGGGAAAAGCGGAAGTAAACGCCTGCTCCATCGGCATCGAAGTCTGCCATCCCGACAAGACGGGAAAATTCAACTATCAAACATATCTTTCCCTGCTGAAGCTTGTCTCATGGCTCTGCGACAAATACGATATAACGTATGACAATGTCATCCGCCACTATGACGTCACGGGAAAAGCCTGCCCCATCTACTATATAAACTACCCCTCCGAATGGAAGAAGTTCAAGGACAGACTCATCTTCAACTAAACAGTTCAAGGAGCGCGGCTCTCAAAAAGGGCATGCGCTCCCGTTTTTCGATAAAACAAAGAAAGTTATAAAAAATCTATTGCTTTTGTTCCCTAATTATAATATAATATATAATTGCATTATATAATTTCTCCCCATACATTTTTGAGAAAGGATAAGTTGTATGTTAAAAAAGCTTGCAAAAAGCATAAGAGAATATAAAAAACCGTCGATATTGACCTTTATATTCATTACGCTTGAAGCCGTGATAGAATGTATCATACCTTTTATTACAGCCGAACTGATAAACCGAATCGAACGCGGTGCCGTAATGACGGAAATACTTCAAACAGGCGTTGTTCTCGTCGCCATGGCAATGGTCTCGCTCGCATGCGGCGGTATCGCCGGAATAACATGTGCAAAGGCATCCTCCGGCTTTGCCAAGAATCTGCGCCGCGATCTTTTTTATAAGATCCAGACATATTCCTTCGAAAATATAGACAAATTCTCTACCTCATCGCTCGTTACGCGAATGACGACAGATATAGGAAATGTTCAGATGTCCTATATGATGATCATCAGAACAGCCATCCGCGCGCCTCTCATGATGATATTCTCTATCATCATGGCTTATATTATGGGCGGAGCGCTCGCTTCCCTTTTCGTAATCGTTATTCCTCTGCTCGTCATAGGGCTGTTCATCATTTCCAAAAAGGCAATGCCCGCTTTCCGCAGTGTTTTCCGCAAATATGACCGCCTCAATGAGTCAATAGAAGAAAACGTACGCGGCATGCGCGTGGTAAAGGGCTTCGCACGAGAGGATTATGAAAAGAAGAAATTCGGCATCGCCGCAGGAGATATCTGCCGTGATTTCACCCGCGCCGAAAGGATCGTCGCACTCAACTCTCCTCTGATGCAACTCTGCGTATATTTCAATATGGCTTTCATCTTGATAATCGGCTCCAAGCTCGTTATCACCACGGCGGGTATCGATCTCGGCGTAGGTCAGATGTCATCCATGCTTACATACGGCATCCAGATACTGATGCAACTCATGATGCTCTCTATGATATATGTGATCCTGACCATGTCGAGCGAATCAATGAAGCGTATCACGGAGGTTCTCAATGAAAAGCCTGCTCTCGCAAATCCCGAGGCAGGCGAAAAGACTGCAGAGGACAAAAGCAGCATTTCTCTTCCCGTCATGTCCGTTGCAGACGGCTCTGTCGATTTCGACAGTGTCAGCTTCAAATATTCTGCCGAGGCGAAAAAGTATGCGCTCTCCGATATCGATCTGCACATAAAATCCGGCATGACTGTCGGCATACTCGGCGTTACAGGCTCAAGCAAATCGACGCTTGTTCAGCTGATCCCGCGTCTCTATGATACCACGGTAGGCTCGGTCAAGGTCGGCGGCGTCGATGTTCGCGACTATGATCTGAAGACTCTGCGCGACAGCGTCGCCTTCGTTCTGCAGAAGAATCTGCTCTTCTCCGGTACCATAAACGAAAACCTGCGCTGGGGCAATGAAAATGCCACCGACGAAGAAATCATCGAGGCATGCAGACTCGCTCAGGCAGACGATTTTGTGCGCAGCTTTCCCGATGGATACAATACGAAAATCGAGCAGGGCGGCACAAATGTCTCGGGCGGTCAGAAGCAGCGTCTCTGCATCGCGCGTGCACTTCTCAAAAAGCCGAAGATACTGATCCTCGATGATTCGACAAGCGCCGTCGATACAAAGACAGATGCTCTTATACGCGCGGGACTTCGCAAGTTCATTCCCGAAACCACAAAGATCATCATCGCTCAGCGTATCGCCTCTGTGGAGGATGCCGACCTCATCCTTGTGATGGAAAACGGCAAGATAGCGGCACGCGGCACGCATGACGAGCTGATGAAAACAAGCGATAGCTACCGCGAAACGTATCTCCAGCAGACCAAGGGAGGTGAAGGCGATGAAAAATAAGAAAAACGCTCCCGAAGCCATCGGAGCAAAACCGACAAAGCGCAAAATGGATACAAAGCTTCTCGGCAGAGTTATGAAAATGCTGATAAGCACATATCCCGTTCTCGTGCCCATAGTCGCCGTATGTATCGTGCTTTCTGCCGTCGTGTCCTCCATTCCCGCAATCTTCATGCAAAAGGTATTCGCCAAGATAACGGAGCATATCTCCGTGATAAGAGAAGCCGCAGGCGTCTCGGGTATGCAGCTCGTATCGAAAGAATGGGCGCAGGCAAACAGCGCTTTTCTTGCCGAGAGATGGACGCTGGCAAAAGCGGAAATTCTCCCGATCGTAGGCATACTGATTGTTCTCTATATTTTTGCCATCATATTCATCACGCTCCAGTCACAGCTCATGGCGAAAATAACGCAGGGCTTTCTTGACAGAATGCGCCGTGAGATGTTTAACGGTATGCAGGATCTCCCCATAAAATATTTCGATACTCACAAGCACGGCGATATCATGAGCTATTATACAAACGATATCGACACTCTGCGAGAGCTTGTTTCGCGCTCCTTCCCGCAGATGCTTCAATCAGCCGTCATAGTGTTCACGGTATTTTTCATTATGCTATGGTATAGCATACCGATGACTCTCATCATAATACTCGGCATTGTAGCTATGGCCTTTGTCTCTAAGAAGATCGGAAGCGGAAGCGCAAAATATTTCATTCGCAATCAGAGATCGGTCGCAAAATGCGAGGGCTATATTCAGGAGATGATGAATGGGCAGAAGGTCATCAAGGTATTCTGCCACGAGGAGGACGCGGAAAAGGATTTTGACAGGATAAACGAGGAGCTGTATGAGGACAGCAGAAAAGCTCATGCCTATGCCAATATTCTCGGTCCCATTATAATGAATATAGGCAATATACTCTACGTCATCTGCGCTGTTGCCGGCGGTCTTTTCATAACGCTCGGCGCGGCAAATCTCAGCTTCCGCGGTCTTATCACAGGCGGCAGCTTCCTTGCGCTGGCATTCTCCATCGATATCATCATTCCTTTCCTCAATATGACAAAGCAGTTCACGGGAAATATAAACCAGCTTTCTCAGCAGATAAATTCCATCGTCATGGGTATGGCGGGTGCGGAGCGCATCTTCGCTCTCATGGATGAAAAGCCCGAGACGGATGACGGCTATGTCACGCTCGTAAACTGCAAATATGACGGCGATGGAAACATCATGGAAACAGCAGAGCATACAGGCAAATGGGCATGGAAGCATCCGCACGGAGACGGCACTCTCACCTATACCCCACTCGCCGGCGATGTACGCATGTTTGATGTCGACTTCGGCTATGAGGAAAACAAGCCCGTGCTCCATGATATAACGGTTTATGCCGAGCCGGGTCAGAAAGTTGCCTTCGTCGGTGCCACGGGTGCCGGCAAAACAACGATAACGAACCTGATCAACCGCTTCTACGATATAGCAGACGGAAAGATACGCTACGACGGAATCAATATCAACAAGATAAAGAAAAACGACCTGCGCCGCAGTCTCGGAATCGTTTTGCAGGACACAAACCTCTTTACGGGAAGTGTCATGGAGAATATCCGCTACGGCAGACTTGATGCCACCGACGACGAATGTATCGAGGCAGCAAAGCTCGCGGGCGCGGACGATTTTATTTCGCGTCTGCCGCGTGGCTATGATACAGAGCTTACCGGAAACGGCGCAAACCTCTCGCAGGGACAGCGTCAGCTGCTTGCCATAGCGCGTGCGGCGGTAGCCGATCCGCCCGTTATGATACTGGATGAAGCGACCTCCTCCATAGATACCCGCACGGAAGCCATTGTCCAGCGCGGTATGGATAAGCTCATGGAGGGCAGGACGGTATTCGTCATTGCTCACAGACTTTCCACGGTCATGAATTCCGATGTCATCATGGTTCTTGACCACGGCAGGATCATCGAGCGCGGCAACCATGAAAAACTCATCGCCGAAAAGGGCGTTTACTATCAGCTCTATACAGGCGCTTTCGAGCTCGAATAAGAAAAAAAGCAAATACATCCCTTGCAGGCGGAGATCGTTGCAAGGGATGTTTTTTATTGATGTATCGGAAAATGTATTTGTCTCGCCGCCGAAGCATGAGTTCCTATATTTGCGGCAGATAATACAAAATCTGTCAAAAAAGTCTTTACAAAAGTCTGCCGTTCGATTATAATGATGAGTAAAACCAACTCTGCCGTGAGATATTCCGAATAATGATGACAAGGAGGACCAAAATGGCTTTTTTATCGGATATAGAAATTGCGCAGGCATGTAAACCAAAGCACATCCTTGAGATTGCAAGCAGCGCCGGCATTGCTCCGGAATTTATCGAGCAGTACGGCAATTTCAAGGCAAAGATCGATCTTCGCTATCTCGACTCCCGTAGGAACAAAGACGGCAAGCTCATTCTCGTGACAGCGATAACGCCGACTCCTGCCGGAGAAGGCAAAACAACGACTACCATAGGACTTGCGGACGGTCTGTCACGCATAGGAAAGAAAGTTGCCGTCGCTCTGCGCGAGCCGTCGCTCGGCCCCGTATTCGGCATCAAGGGCGGTGCCGCGGGCGGCGGATATGCGCAGGTCATGCCCATGGAGGATATAAATCTGCATTTCACGGGAGATTTTCATGCCATAGGTGCCGCGAACAATCTGCTCGCCGCCATGCTGGACAACCATATCCAGCAGGGCAATGCCCTCGGCATAGACCCGCGCAGGATAACCTGGAAGCGCTGTGTCGATATGAATGATCGCCAGCTCCGCTTCATCGTGGACGGGCTCGGCGGCAGAGTAAACGGGACACCGCGTGAGGACGGCTTTGACATCACGGTCGCTTCGGAGATCATGGCTGTGCTCTGCCTCTCGTCTTCCGTTTCGGATCTGAAGGCTCGCCTTTCACGTATCATTGTCGGCTACACGTATGATGAAAGCCCCGTTACCGCAGGTGATCTTAAGGCGGCAGGTGCCATGACCGCTCTCCTGCGCGATGCCCTGAAGCCGAATCTCGTGCAGACGCTCGAGGGCACGCCCGCCTTTGTGCACGGCGGACCCTTCGCCAATATAGCGCACGGATGCAATTCCGTTCTCGCAACAAAAATGGCGCTGAAAACAGGCGATTACGCCGTCACCGAGGCAGGCTTCGGCGCAGATCTCGGCGCCGAAAAATTTCTGGATATCAAGTGCCGCATGGCAGGGCTCTGCCCCGATGCTGCAGTCGTAGTTGCCACGGTTCGTGCGTTGAAAATGCACGGCGGGCTTCCGAAGGCCGATCTGGCGCGCGAAGACCTGCACGCACTGGAAGCAGGAATCCCGAATCTTCTCCGCCATGTTTCCAATATGAAAAACGTTTACGGACTCCCCGCAGTCGTGGCAATAAACCGTTTTCCCACCGACACCGATAATGAAATTTCATTTATTATGAATAAGTGCCGCGAGATAGGTGTCAATGCCGTTCTCTCGACCGTCCATGCCGAAGGCGGAAAGGGCGGCGAGGCTCTCGCGCGCGAGGTCGTTCGTCTCTGTGAGGAGAAAAAAGCGGATTTCCGCTTTGCTTACCCAAACGAAATCTCGCTTTCCGAGAAGATAGAGACCGTGGTCAAGCGCATTTACGGCGGCACGGGCATCACTCTGCTTTCCACAGCAGCAAAGCAGATAGACACTCTTGAGAAGCTCGGCTTCGGCGGCTGTCCCGTCTGTATAGCAAAAACGCAATACAGCTTTTCCGATGACCCCACGAAGCTCGGCGCACCCGATGACTTCACGGTGACGGTGAAAAACGTGCGCATTTCGGCAGGTGCAGGCTTTGTCGTGGTTCTCACGGGAGACATCATGACGATGCCGGGACTTCCGAAATCTCCTGCAGCAGAGCGCATAGATGTCGATGAAAACGGAAAGATCTCCGGACTTTTCTGATGAAAATCAAATAGAAAGATCGGGCGGAAGCGCATCATGTGCCTCCGCCCGATCTTTTTCATCACGTATTTTCTTTTTTACCGCCATAGAGCGATTCATATTTCTGCTTTTCTCTCGACTTCTTTCTTTTCACCGCGCGCTCGGCAAAAATGACCGCCGCTACTATGATATAGCAGAAGCCCACCACCGCCGTAAGCGCCAGCACGCCGCTCCCCCGGCTTGTAACGCCTGCCATATATATAAACAAAATGAAGCTTCCCAAGCTGAGAATAAAATGCAGACAGACACGCAGGATTTCGGGAGAAATAAACTTTGCCTTCAGCACGAGTGAAATGAGCGCCGTAAGCAAAGCGAAAACAAAAATAGCGGCAAATGTTTCACTGCGAAAGCTTATGTCATTCATGCCGTCCGCACCGGAAAGAAGCGTCGCCGCTCCCCATAAAAAGAGAGTTGTCACCATAAAGGTAACTCCCGTGCCGGAAATGATATATTTCATAAAACCTGTGAATTTTTTCATATTTTTTACCTCTCATCGCATTTCTGCATAGTTATTTTACCATATTTGCACATGATATTCAATAGTTAATACAGATTTTTATTTCTCAAAGAGAAGAAACAAAAAATTTTTACAATTTTTTCGTAATTTGCTGTAACTTTTTCCATAATAAAAGCACTAACCATTGTAAAGATAAAAACGGAGGCTTGATTTATGAAACCTTTTACCATAATGACAGATTCTTCTGCCGATCTTACGGCAGAAATGAAAAGCGAACTGGGAATAAAGATCGTTCCGCTCACAGTGCAGATAGACGGCGAAAAGACGATAAGCAATGAAGATCTCGATATCAGATATTTTTATGAGTGCATAAAAGAGGGCAAACGCGCAAAAACCGCCGCTGTAAACCCTGCCGTAGCCACTGAAGTCATGGAAAACGAGATCCTTGCCGGAAATGACGTTCTCTTTCTCTGCTTCTCATCAAATCTTTCTTCCACATATAATATAAGTGCCATAGCGGCATCGGAGCTTGCTGAAAAATATCCGGACAGCAAGATTGTCGTTATCGACACGCTCTGCGAATCATTCGGCCTCGCTATGCTGGTCAGTCTCTGCGTAGAACAGGCGCGCGCGGGCAAAACTATAGAGGAAGTATCACAGTTTGCAGAAGAAGAAAAGGGGCACATCGCTCACTGGTTTACGGTAGACGATCTCAACCATCTGCGCCGCGGCGGCAGACTTTCCTCAGCAAAGGCGGCAGTCGGCACCATGCTCGGTATAAAGCCCGTGCTCCATATGAGCGATGACGGAAAGCTCGTTCCCATATACAATGCGCGTGGCAGAAAGGCTTCGCTGAAAATGCTGGTTGATAAGACTGTAGAAAACGCACGCGACTTTGAAAACCAGACGATATATATAAATCATGCCGACTGCCCGGAAGACGCCGACAAGCTGAAGGAGATGATACTTGCAGCAGGTGCAAAGGATGTCCGCATCGGAGAGATCGGCCCTGTTGTGGGCGCACACTGCGGCAGAGGCACTCTCGCAGTATACAGCATCTGTGAAATAAGATAACCGAAAGGAATTTTACTATGACGATTACCGGAATATCCTTCCGCGATATGGTGATATCAGCCGCCAATGCGCTGGAAAACAATAAAGAGGAGATCAATAATCTCAACGTATATCCCGTGCCCGACGGAGATACCGGTGCCAATATGAGTATGACAATGGATAAAGCACGCACGTCTCTCGGAAATTTTGACGGCAATCTCTCCGAATGTGCCAAGAGCGTAGCCAATATGACGCTCATGTCCGCACGCGGAAATTCGGGCGTCATACTCGCCATGTTCTTCCGCGGAATGTCAAAGGCATTTTCAAATCTCGAAGAAGCAGGTCCCATTCAGATGGCAGAGGCGCTCAAGGCAGGTGTGACGGAAGCCTACAAGGCCGTCATGACACCTACCGAGGGTACGATTCTCACGGTCATGCGAGTATGCGCCGAGAAGGCAATGGAGAAAGCACAGAAGGACAGCTTCGGCGATATCGAGGGACTCTTTGATTACGTTATCAAAGAGGGCGTCGATATACTGAACAGAACACCCGACCTGCTTCCGATACTCAAGCAGGCAAATGTCGTCGATGCCGGCGGCAGAGGTTTTGTGATCATGCTTCAGGGCATGCTTGCCGCGCTCCAGCATAATCCCGTAGCCTGCGTTGAAAATAAATCAGGCGATACCACCTCGTCAAAAGCAGATTTTGCGGAATTTTCCGGTGAAAGTATAGAGTTTCTCTATTGCACGGAATGTATCGTCAAAAAGAATGCCGAATATATCGGTGAGGATACGGCGCGTGAACTCTATAAAACGCTTCTTCCCCTCGGAAACAGCATGGTTTTCGTGGATGACGAAAACGTGATAAAGCTCCACATCCATACAATCGAACCCGGAACCGTTCTTTCCGCGGCACTCCGCTTCGGCTGTCTGCTCACGGTTAAAATAGAAAACATGCTCGAGCAGCATTCTACGCTCGCCGCCATACCCGAAGAGCCCGCCAAAACGAAAAAGTACGGCTTAATCTCCGATTGCAACGGCGACGGCATACGCGATGTTTTTGCAGATCTCGGTGTACACCGATTCATTATCAGCAAACAGTCCATGAACCCCAGCACGAAACAGATAATAGACTGTGCAAAAAGCCTCGGCGCAGAAAATATATTCATTCTTCCGAATAATAAGAATGTCTGTCTCGTTGCGTCGCAGGCGGCGGAAGAGCTTGGAGCAAATGTTCGCGTTATCCCTTCCCATTCCGTCCCCGCAGGAATTGCCGCAATGATGTACTTTGACCCCGAAGCTGAGGCAGAGGATAATTTCTCCGCCATGACCGATGCGATATCGGCGGTCAAATCTCTCACGATCACACGCGCGGTACGCGATTGCGATATCGACGGAATGAATATCGAAAAAGACAACTACATAGGACTTGTAAACGGCAAGATAAAGTGCACCGCCGACAGCAGTCTTATGTGTCTTGAAAAGCTGATTACGGTAAGTGAGTCTGAAAACTTTACCGTTTTCTTCGGAAGCGATGTAAATGAAGAAGACGCTTCCAAAGCCGAAGAAGCAATCCTAGGCGTCGTTCCCGATGCCGAGGTAACAGTTCTTTCCGGCGGTCAGCCGCTCTATGATTACGTTATCATGGCGGACTGAAAATCAAAAAAATCTTCATGTGTTCTCCTTTAAACCGATAGCACGGCGGCTTCTGCCGCCGTGCTATCGGTTTGTTTCTGCCTGTCAATTCCCGCTTTGCCGATATACATTCAGTACTTCAGCTATACCGGCGCACAGACTTCATGCACGCCGCTTCTTTATATGCCGGCGTGGAACCAACGCGCAAGGCGTTCAAAAGAGTCGCCTTTCCTTTTTTCGTACTTTTCGGACAGGCGAAAAGTACATTGACATATTATTACCTTTTCATATAAAATGGCACATTCTTTCTCGCCATAAAAAAGAACAGAAGCGCTTATCGGCTTCTGTTCTTTTTTATGCTATAACCGTACCCGGCACATCGGTCTGTGCCGATGCCGGTATCTCATCACTTTTTGGGGCGGCAAGACCGAAGCTGACCGTTATCGCGTCATTCACCTTCTGCATAAGTAGTTCGTCAAGATGGCCCATTTTTTCACGCAGGCGCTTTTTATCTATCGTTCGTATCTGCTCAAGCAGTATCACTGAATCCTTGGCGAGTCCGAAATTGCTGGCGTAGACGTCTATATGAGTAGGGAGCTTCACCTTGTCCAGCCTGCTTGTTATGGCGGCGGCGATAACGGTGGGGCTGTATTTATTTCCCACATCGTTCTGTACTATGAGAACAGGTCGCAGTCCCCCCTGCTCGCTTCCGATAACAGGACTGAGGTCGGCATAGAAAATATCTCCTCGTTTTACGGTCAATTTTTTTCACACTCTCTTTTTTATAGTTTGAAAGAAAAACCTTTCTACTATATTTTTACCGACTTTACAGCTTTGTTAGTCAAGGAAATAAATAAACCGTATGCCAAAATATGACAAAAATAGGCGGCATATCATTTCCTAATATATTATATTGCGTAATTCGATTTTTGCCAAAGTTCTCCCCTTTCGCTCTACATATTTCGCCCTTGTGCATCATATACTAATGGCAGAGAGAGAATATTTTTCCTCAGAATATATTTCATTTCAATTCATTATTTTTATTCAAAGGCGTCACTTTATAAAAAACTATTGACTTTTTGCAAGAAAATATATAGAATAAGATATAAATAAAAAACAGGAAGGCATTCTTTATCGAATGAAAAAGGTACTGGTAACAGGCTTTGAACCCTTCGGCGGCGCAAAAAGAAATCCGTCTTACGATGCGGTAGCATGCCTTGCCGATGTGGAAAACGCCGAAATAAAAAAGCTCTATCTGCCGGTCGTCTGGAATAAAGCCGCAGATACCGTTTTGCGAGAGATCGACCTTTTTTCACCCGATATTGTCATTTTGACAGGACTCGCCGGAGGCTCGGATCGCATACGCATTGAGCGCGTAGGCATAAATCTTCGCGGTGCCATCCGCGATAATGAGGGGCTTTTTCCCTCCTCTTCAGAAGCTCCGACAGAAGTGCCTTGCGCCATCGGCGGCGATGCGGCTTATTTTTCCACTTTTGATTTTGCAGCGATCAAAGATGCCGTGTCAGAAGCGGGACTTCCCGTTTCCTACTCGTTTTCCGCCGGAACTTACCTTTGCAACGATGTACTCTATCATGTACTACGGAAAAATACGACGGAAAAAAGAAATATGCAGGCAGGATTTATCCACTTTCCTCATGAATCATGCGAGGAAATCAAGCAGGACGTTTTTTCCATGCCGCTCTGCGACATAGTAAAGGCTCTGCGTGCGGCGGTAAGCGCCTGCATCCGCTCATAAGATCCATCCAAAGCTCAAACAGAAAGGCTGAGACAAATGAAAAAGACATTATTTATGAAAATGCTTTGTTTGCTGCTTGCCTCATGCATTATCATGCTGGCGGCAGGATGTACGCCGTCAAAAAGCGTACAGAAAAAGGTTCTGAATTATCTTCAGGACAAATACGGAAGCAATTATGATTTCGAATACGTAAGCCATACGCAGAATAAAGAAACAAACGGAAGATATGAAGTCACCGCAAGATGCAAAAATGACGGTCTTGATTTCAAGATCTTCGTGTACTCCTCCGTGCTGATAACAGACAGCTACTCCGTTGACCGCGCCAATGCAGCCATGGAGAAAAACATTCGGGAATTTCTTCTCTCACGCGATTATTCCGATTCCATATCAAGGATAACATGGCTTAATATTTTCGAGGATGATGCGACGGACTACAAGTTCCGTACCGTTCCGCTCACAGAACATTACAGCCTCTCCGATGCGGAAAATATTTATCGCATTGAAATGGCAGACGGTCTGAATCCTTATCAGTTTGTAGGCGGGATCTATAATTTCAATTCCGATCTGCTCGCATCAGGCGTAGAGCTAAAATCTGCTTCCTTTGCCTTTAACTATAAGGATCTGACCTTCGTTATAGAAACAGATGCGGATTCCATAAAAAAATACAGCTATGGCGAAACCATAGAAGTATTGGTTCCCATTATAGAGGCAAATGCAAGCGAGAAAAAAGGGCTTTTCAGCATAGACAAGGTCTATACCATAAAAATGGATGCCGCCATGCAAGGCGATGTGGCAGCAGTGACAAAAAGTGTAAACTAAATTGCAAATATTTCGGAAAAACCGTGCTGTGGCGCGGTTTTTTCTTTTTTAATACATTTGTGTAAATTGTTCTTCGGATATCTGCATGATATATGCGGATACGGATGATATATCAAAGAAGCGGAGAACGATTCATGAAATTAAAATTCATCGCCTGCGTAACTTCTGCTTGCTCTCGCATTTCCGTGCGCACTAACGGCACAGAATGCTTATTATACCATGATACAAGGGGATTTCCTCTGAAAAATAGCCGTGAAATACCATGGTCGGTCTCTCCGAAATAATCGGCGAAATCACAGATACCAAATCCCTCGCTCATTTATCCCGGAGACACCGTTGTGATACCGCTGAACGATGCCTCGGTGCTCTCTTTTGAAGCCGAAGCGCAGATGTTTATAGGATAAATTTATAAGTTGTACTTGAAAAGTCAATAATTATGTTGTATAATCAGTATAAAAGCAGGATTGCCGTATAATCTGATGCCTGCGCGGAGGACGGAAATGAAGATAACTCTTATTATACCGATGTATAACGAAAGCTCCATCATACATGAAGCTATTGATACCTTCTATGGATATATGAAAGATCATTTTGCCGATTGGGAGCTGATATTTGTGGATGACGGCTCGGCCGACGGCTGTGGAAAGGCTGTGGAAGCAAAGAGCACAGAGGATCCCCGCGTGCGGCTTATCTCCTATACGCCGAATATGGGAAAGGGTTGCGCTGTGCGCACCGGCATGCTCGCATCCACAGGTGACATCGTCATATTCACGGATTGCGACAATGCTTACGGTACCGATGTGATAGGCAAGATGGCAAAGCAATTTGAGGAGAGCGACGCCGATGTAATACTCGGCTCGAGAAATATCTCCGCCGACGGATATGAAGGCTATACCTTCATCCGCAAGTTAGCCTCGAAAACGTATCTCAAGGTGCTCTCGATTGCCGCCGGCTTCAAATACTCCGATTCGCAATGCGGCTTCAAGGGATATCGCGGAGAAGCGGCAAGGAGAATATTCCGCAACTGCGAGGTAAACCGCTTCGCCTTTGACCTCGAGGCTACGATGATTGCCCAGCGCCTCGGATATAAAATAGCCGAGATGGGTGTCAAGGTCATCAATCACCGCGAATCAAAGGTAAATGTTCTGCGCGATACGCCGAAAATGCTTGCGGATGTTCGCCGCATGAAAAAGAACGTGAAAAATAAGACACTTGTATAAAATTCAATATTGCCATAAAGAGGCTCGGATAAATATCCGAGCCTCTTTATTTATGCTTATTTATGCTATCGGTTCAAAATCAGCGACGCCGTGCTTGCAAAGCGGGCAGATGAAGTCATCAGGCAGGGTCTCGCCCTCATAAACATAACCGCATATCTTGCATACATAGCCTTTCTTTCCCTCCGTCTCGGGCTTGGGCTTCACGTTTTTATGATAGTAGTCATAAGTCATGGTCGGTTTATCATTTATCACGCGGGCTTCCGTTACGGAGCAGATGAACATTCCGTGAGAGCCGAGGTCGACATAATCCTCGACCTTCAGCGAGAATGCCGCGTTTATATAATGCGGAAGAATGACAAGCCCGTTATCGGCGCGGGCAGGCGTGCATCCCTCAAATTTATTCACATTTCGTCCGCTCTGGAAGCCAAACGTTTCAAAAACCTTGAAGGGTGCTTCCGTCGAGAGGCAGTTGACGTTCATGATTCCCGTACGCTTGATTACATGATAAGAGTAGTTTGCCTTATTGATATTGACGGCGATTCTGGTCGGATTATCCGATACCTGGGTAACGGTATTGACGATAAGCCCGTTATCATGCTTTCCGTCATTTGAGGTAACGACATATAAACCGTAGCCTATGCGGAAAAGCGCACTCATATCGTTTTTATTTGCCGCCACGGGAGAAAGTGCCTCATATTCACGGCAAAGCTCCTTTGCCATTTTCCGTATATCTTCCCTGCTCGCTTCCGAGAGAGCGGATCTTATCGTAACCGTGGTATCAAGCCATGTGATATTCTTGCAGCCCTCGAGCATGCCGCGCATTATTTTGGCGGCAAGCGGTGCCCATGAACCGTTTTCGATAAGACCGACGGTACGATTCTTGAAGCCGCGCTCTGTCAGATGATTGATGAACTCACGCATAAAGGGGAATATCTCCGCATTATACGTTGTCGTGGCAAGAACCAGCTTTCCATAGCGGAAAGCATCGGCGACAGCCGCAGACATATCGCACCGCGCAAGATCATAAACAGCTACATTCGGACAGCCCCCTGCTCTCAGCTCATCGGCAAGAAGAAGAGCCGCCTTTTTCGTATTGCCGTAAACCGAAGTATAGGCGAGACATACCCCCTCGCTCTCAACGCCATATGACGACCACGTATTATAGAGATTTATATAATAGGAAAGGTTTTCGGTGAGTACGGGACCGTGCAGAGGACAGATGATCTCAATATCGAGCTGTGCCGCTCTCTTCAGAAGCGCCTGAACCTGAGCACCGTATTTTCCGACGATTCCTATAAAATATCTTCTCGCCTCGTCTGCCCACGGCTCCTCGACATCGAGTGCGCCGAACTTACCGAAACCGTCTGCTGAGAAGAGCACTTTCTCCTTGCTGTCATAAGTCACCATAACCTCGGGCCAATGCACCATCGGTGCGAAAACGAAAGTAAGCGTGTGCTCACCGAGAGAAAGGGTGCCTCCGTTTTCCACGGTGAGCTTATTCTTGCAGAGCTCTGCGCCGAAGAAGTTATCGATCATGGCGAAGGTCTTGGCGTTTGCGACGACCGTCGTCTCGGGATAAACCTTCAGAAAGTTTGCGATATTGGCGGAGTGATCGGGCTCCATGTGCTGAACTACGAGAAAATCAGGCTTTCTCTCGCCGAGCGTATCGGCGAGCGCATCGAGCCACTCATGGGTAAATGCCGCATCCACCGTATCCATAACGGCGATCTTCTCATCGATGATGACATATGAATTATAGGAGATTCCGTTCGGGACGAGATACTGCCCCTCAAAAAGGTCCACTTTATGATCGTTCACTCCGATGTATCTTATATCTTTTGTTATATTCATTTTATCTGTTTCCTCCGTGTTTTGTTTTTTTCAGTATAGCAGTTTTTCTGCGAATTGTCAAGAAATAATAATAATTATTATCAATATTTTCCATGTTTTGAAAATAAAATAAAATTTACCAAGTGTATTGACAAAAAGATAGTTGTGTGGTATAACTGTACTAACAGTAATAATACAGATAAGGAGGCAGGCATTATGATTCAGATAGATCCGCGTTCGAGGACGCCGATATACGAGCAACTCATGGACGGGATAACAAAGCTCGTAGTCTCGGGTGCGATGGAAGCGGACGGTGCTGTTCCGTCCGTGCGTTCGCTCGCCGCCGAGCTCTCAATCAATCCCAATACGGTGCAGAAAGCCTTCACGGAGCTTGAGCGCAGAGGTATACTCTACAGCACCCCGGGAAAAGGGCGTTTTGTAAGCGGAGATTTGGCGGCTCTGCGCGACAAGCAGGCGGAAAAACAGCTGGAGGCGCTGGCGACAGAGATGAAAAAAGCCGTTTCCATGGGCGTGAGCCGTGAGCGTATCATTGCGCTCGCAGAAGAGATTGCAGGAGGAAAAGCCGATGATTGAAATCAAAAACATCACAAAAACATATGACGAGGTTCTCTCGCTGGACAACGTCAGCGCCACGATAGGAAGCGGCTCGATATATGGACTCATCGGAAGCAACGGCGCCGGAAAAAGCACCCTGCTCCGCGTCATGGCGGGCATATTCCGTCCCGACTCCGGCGAAGTGCTCTATGACGGCAGACACGTTTTTGAGAATAATGCCGTAAAGCAGGAGCTATTCTATATCTCCGATGATGAATACAAGCTCCCGGGTGCCAATACCGACGATATGATGAACTTCTATCGTTCGATATACAAAAATTTTGACACATCGCGCTATGAAATGCTCTGCGAAATGTTCAAGGTAGAAAGAAAACGCTCTCTCTCCACGTTTTCAAAGGGAATGAAGCGCCAGGTAGATATTCTGCTCGGGCTCTCATGCCGACCGCGGTATCTGCTCTGCGATGAGACCTTCGACGGACTCGATCCCGTTATGCGCCAGTTTGTGAAAAAGCTCATCTGCGAAGAGGTCGCAGAAAACGGCATGACACCGATCATAGCCTCGCACAATCTGCGTGAGCTCGAGGACCTCTGTGACCATGTCGGTCTTATTCACCGCGGCGGAATACTCTTTGAGAGTGATATAGACGATATGAAGGGCGGCATCTCGAAGGTCCAGATGGTAGTGCCCGATGAGCACATCGATATAACAAGCTTCGCTCCGCTGAAGATAGTCGATTTCAGACAGACCGGCAGCGTTATCACGCTTATAGCCCGCGGAAATGCAGAAGAGGTAGAGGCAAAGGTGCTCTCGCTCTCGCCGAAATTCTATGAGATTCTCCCGCTTACGCTGGAGGAAGTGTTTATATCGGAAATGGAGGAAAAAGGATATGATTTCACAGAGATCCTCGACAAAAACTGATTCTCGCTTTTCATTTTCCGGCGCAGGCAGGTTTCTCCTTTGCAAAATAAGGGCGAACGGCGCTTCATTTTTGCTCTATGCCTGCCTTGCTCTGATAATCCCCGTATTTGTGCTCGTGGGCATCGGATATGCTGAATACTACGAAAGAGAGACCATACTCCTGGAACTCGCACAGAATGAGATGACCCAGATTTTCTTTATCGTAGCGGCAATAGCGGCGGCGCTGCTCTCATCCGTATACGCATGGAGAAATACTCATACGAAAGCGGGCAACTACTTTGAGCACAAGTTGCCGCTGACGCGAAATGCGCTCTTCCTTGCCAATTCGCTCTACGGTCTTTTGCTTTTTATCGTTCCCTTCCTGCTCATGATGATGATCTTCGCCCTCATCGGCGCTTTCACCTGCGGAACAGGGCTCTACGGTACGTTTATGATCGAGCTGATCAAGCTTACCGTATACACGGTAGTATTTTATGTACTTTATTATTCCGTATTCACGTTTTCTTGCGTCGTATGCGGAAATACGGCGGTACATATCGTATTCTCCCTTGTCATTCTCTTTATTCCTTTCCTTCTGAGCTTGTGCTTCTCCACGGCATTTGAATTGTTGCTTGGCTGGGAGATAACCGACTCCGCGCTGCTCGATATTTTGGGCACCTCTCCGATAACACTCTATACGCGCTTCGGAGTCCTCTCGGAAATTGCCGCGGGCAAAGTATTTTTACATTCTCTCTTTGTCATTATAGGAGCGGCGGTAATATTCGCTATCGGTGCCGTGCTCAATATATTCTTAAAAAGCGAACGCGCGGGAGAGTCCTTCACATATAACGGAATCAAGGTCACGGTAAAATATCTCATCATCTTTATCATCATGACTCTCACTGCCATATTGCTTCCGGGGATGACCGCAAAAAATGCAGGCGGCATCATCATCTCCGCACTGCTTCTCATTCTCATCGGCTTCGTATGTAATCTCGTTCTCAATATGGTCATGTATCGCGGCGTGCGGCGCGGCGTTCTCAAGGGAATAAAAGCCTTCGCCTGCGTAGCCTTCGTCTGTGTCGTGCTGATGACAGGTATCACCGTAAGATATAGCCGTGCTCCGGTCAAGATCTCGTCCGGCTTATGCAGGGAGATCATCATATATGATCAGGGATATGATATGGGCGATTGCTGTCCTGCATATCTTGTAAGTGACAAAAATGACATCAAGCGCCTCATGAGCATTCTCGACAACAATCAATCCGGAATCTATGGCTATGATGACAAGGATCATCTGTTTAACGCAACCGTTATCGTCAATACAGGCTTCGGCTCATCGCTTAAAAATTATTATTATAAGGCGCTCAGCGACGAAGACGCACGCTTCATAGAAAGTCTGAAAAATAATACCTCTGTAGAAAAAGCGCTTTTATCTGTCTCTGAATCCTGCAAGATCTCCATATATTCACCGGGCTTCATTTCCAAAACATTTGAAAATGCGAAATTCGACAAAATATTCCGTGAGATCTATCTGCCCGAGTTCAAGGAGCGCTACGATTTTTATCCGTGGGAATATTCCGGAAAATCGGTCTATAATTATTTTCTGCTGAAACGATATGACTATACGATAAAACTGCCCATATATTCCGATATGGAGAAAACAAGGGCGGCGATACAGGAGCTTTACGACAACAAGGAATTTCCTTATGCTCCTGCATTTTCGTCAGAGGAGATAGTGGAAAGCCAATGCAAAAGCATCCTGATAAGCTGTGATATAAACGGAATCGGCAATGAAAAGTATGAAAGCGGCTATTACCAATATATTGAAAGGAAATTTTCCTCATCGGTGCCGTCGGAAAAAGAGGTTCTGACCGCCCTTTTGGAATATCTTTGCGAAAACGAAAAGGAATTGCAAGAAGTATATGAATCGTTTATATATGATGAGGAAGATACATCCGATCCCGATAATAAAGAGCCGATCGCATATGTCTTAATGGATGCCTATCTCAATTCAAATGTGAACTCAACGGGCGTTGAACCAATGGCTGCGAAGTTTATTCCCTTCAACCGCGAGACGGCAAAAATACTCGGCATAGATTATGACGGAGTCATTGCCGACATAAAGGCATATAATGCAGAGCAACAAAGCCAAAGCGACAGGTGAATACCGCCGATATACATGCGAAGGCGATAAAAACATGTTTAAGAATAATTTTCTCAGGCAAAAAATAAAATAAAGCCAAATGGAGACATAATACTCGCCTCTGTTTGGCAAATACAAATCAAGGAAAAAGAATGGAAACTTTAAGCTATATCAATTATATCTTAGCGATAATTTTTACCCTGTGCTACTGCTATCAGTTCTTCTACGTGATCGTGCCGCTGATTTTCAGAAAAAAGAAAAATGCGGCGGAGGTGACCGATCACAGATATGCTGTTCTCATTGCCGCGCGTAATGAGGAGATAGTGATAGGAAATCTCATCGAGAGCATCCACAGTCAGAAATACGAACGCTCACTCATCACGGTTTTCGTCGTTGCGGACAACTGCACGGATAATACAGCGCAAATAGCACGCAATCTCGGCGCCGTCGTCTATGAGCGCTTCAATAAGGCACTCGTGGGCAAGGGCTATGCCATGGAATATCTGCTCGACCGCATCAATGATGACTATGGCTGGGACAGCTTTGACGGATATTTCGTTTTCGATGCGGACAATGTTCTCGATGAAAATTACATTCTTGAAATGAATAAGACCTTCTCACAGGGCTACAGTATCGTAACAGGCTATCGCAACTCCAAAAATTACGGTGACAACTGGATCTCCGCGGGCTATGGTCTATGGTTTCTGCGCGAATCACAATATTTGAACCGCTCACGCATGGGTCTTGGCACAAGCTGTTCCATCGGCGGCACGGGCTTTATGTTCAGCCGAGAGATACTGAAAAAGCACGGCGGCTGGAAATTCTTCCTGCTCACAGAGGACCTGGAATTTACGATCAAGACCGTTATCGATGGCGAAAGAATAGGCTACTGTGAAAGGGCAATGCTTTTTGACGAACAGCCGACAAGCTTCCGTCAGTCATGGCGTCAGCGCCTGCGCTGGTCAAAGGGCTTTCTGCAGGTCGTCCGCCATTATGGGAAAGATCTTTTCTGCGGCATATTCCGCCATCGCGGCTTTGCCTGCTATGATATGCTCATGGCTATCTTCCCCGCTGTCGTAATAACGCTTATCAGTATCGTCGTCAATGTCGCTTTTATCATCGCAGGCGGGCTTAAGGGAGAGAACGAAATGATAGCTTTGCTATCGATATTGCAAACGCTCGCCAATACCTATCTGCTTCTCTTCGTACTCGGCGCGATAACGACAATCACCGAATGGAAGAAAATCCATACAAGCACCGCCCGAAAGATCTTATTTACCTTCACCTTCCCGCTCTTTATGATCACCTATATTCCAATCAATGTGCAGGCACTTTTTACAAAGGTAAAGTGGTCGCCCATCGTGCATACAAAGGCAAAAAGTCTCAGTGAAATACGTGCGCAGAGCAATGCCAATAAACTATAACACATGAAATATATCTATATTCTTCTTACTAAAACAAAATCCGTCCCTTCCCGTATCATCGGACTCTTCACGGGAGACGAATATACACATGCCTCGATTGCCTTTGAAGACGAACCGACGGTTTTCTACAGCTTTTCAAGGCTCAATGAGCATTTTCCTTTCCCGGGAGGGCTTGTCGAGGAGAGTCTGAATACCGGCTTCCTCGGCTCACATCAGGAATCGAAATGCAAGCTCATATGTCTGGAGGTTTCGGATAAGGTCGCCGAGAGAGCAAAGAACAGAGTCATGCGCATGATGAAAAACCGTGCCCTCTTCCAATACAGTCTTCTCGGATGTATCACCTGCCACCTCGCCATAGCCAGTAAACGTCGCGGATATTATTTCTGCTCACAGTTCGTGGGGGAAATCCTCGAAAAGAGCGGCGCGGTAAGCTTTGAAAAAGACGCTTCTCTTCTAAAGCCGCGCGATTTCCTGCTCATACCGCATGTAAAAAGTCTCTTCTGCGGAACGGCGGGCGAGCTCTCTCAAATACTTAATGCGAAAAACTTTGTTTTTTCATAATGTCTCTTCATGAAGACAGCGGCACTGCAAGAGCAGTGCCGCTGTCTTTCGATAAGCAGAATTAAATATTACTTTATGTCTTAACGTACTTTTGCATGACCAAAAGTACCAAAAGTCATCTAAGCCGTTCCCTCTTAGATATCTCCCTGTCCTTTCCCGCTTTACCAAAGCGCGCTCAGCGCCTCGGCTCTGTCAGCGTACAGACTTCATGCACGCCCGCCACTTCTTTTATGCGGGCGTGGAACCGGCGCATACGCGAATCTGCTTGATTCTTGCGTGTGATGTGTTTGCACGCGTGGTATAGAGAAAGCTATGGGGAGAGACAGACTTTACTTTCTTGCTTTGTCCACCTCCCGCACTTGCTTGCCACGCAGTACTCCCTGCGACTCAGTTGCGTATGCAGAAGGAGTTTAAAAGAGGAAGCCCTTCCTCTTTTTGTCCTTTTCGTACTTTTCGGACAAGCGAAAAGTACATGGTGCTTCATGTACTTTTGTATGACCAAAAGTACCAAAAGTCATCTAAGACGTTCCCTCTTAGAAATCTCCCTGTCAGTTCCCGCTTTGCCAAAGCGCGAACAATATACACCCTCCCGTGCGAACATATCGAGCAACCCGCCCGACAGCGGCAAAGACAGAAGA
>URUL01000006.1 GCA_900551005.1 uncultured Ruminococcus sp.
CCATAGGATTTTCCTTAAGCATTATCTTTATGGCTCTCTTCCCGAATGGGCAGGATCTGCGTCCTGCCGCCTTTGAGCGTGACAATATCTTTACTCGGCTGATAGGTGCCATATATAAGGTCGATACGAATACCAACGTTCTCCCGAGCCTTCATGTGGTGGGCGCTTTTGCCGCATACTTCGGTCTTTGCGACAGCAAATTCGGCAAAAAAGTTTGGGTGAATATATCAGGGCTTCTGCTTGCGATACTGATCACGGCTTCCACCGTATTCATCAAGCAACATTCGATACTCGATGTTTATGCGGGGCTTGCCGTTTCCGCGGTGCTTTATATTCTTGTCTATGTCATGATAAAGCGGGCGCAGAAAAAGCATGCGGAGAAATTACTTTGCGAGGAGAAAAAGAAAAGTGAGGAGGTCACTATATGAAAATAGCCATTATAACAGGCGCTTCCTCCGGACTCGGAGAAAAGCTGCTCTGCGAAACGCAAAAGCGTTTCTCGCTTGACGAGATATGGATCATAGCCCGCAGGGAAGCGCGGCTCGAGGCCTTGGCGGAGAAATGCGCGGGAGCGGCAAAGATAGTTCCTGTTCCGCTGGATCTGACCGATTACGCAAGCTATGATAAATTGTCTGCCATGCTCGAGGAAAAGAAGCCTGAGATATTTGCGCTGATAAACAATGCGGGATTCGGCAAGCTCGGCAATATGATAGATATGACATACCCCGCACAGGCGGGCATGGTTGACCTGAACTGCCGTGCGCTCACTGCCGTCACCACGGTTTGCCTTCCTTATATGAAAAAGCGCGAGGGAAAGGAAAAGGTAAGCTCTTTTGTGCTCAATACCTGCTCCATCGCTTCCTTTGCACCCAATCCGAAGATGACTGTCTACTGCTCCACGAAGGCTTATGTGCTCAGCTTTACAAAGTCACTTCGCTTTGAGCTTCGCGGCACGGGAATCAACGTATGCGCCGTCTGCCCGGGACCGATGGCAACGGAATTTTTGGATGTGGCGGGCATTACGGGTAATTCAAAAACCTTTGATACGCTTCCGTACTGCGATCCGGAAAAGGTTGCGGCGGGCGCTCTGAAAGCCGCGAACGCGGGTAGGAATGTCTATACACCAAAGGCTTTCTACAAATTTTACCGATTTCTGGCAAAATTATTACCGCACAGCCTTGTCATGCATATGAGCAAGACATAATAAACAGACAAAAAAATGATTTTCGGAGGCAAGAGAAAAATGAAAGAGAGAAAGCTCTATCCCCGTCCCGAGCTTGTACGTGAAAACTGGACAGATCTTTGCGGAAGGTGGGAATTTGATTTTGATTTCGGCGCGAGCGCAAGGGAACGCGGTGTGCCCGCAAAGGCGCATCTGGATCGTGAGATAACCGTGCCTTTTTGTCCTGAAAGCGAGCTTTCGGGCATAGGCTACAAGGATTTTATGAACGGCTGTGTATATAAGAAGAAGGTCATTCTTTCTCCGAAGAGCGGCAGCCGTATACTGCTTAATTTTGAGGCGGTTTACTATAAGACCGAGGTTTTTGTGAATGCAAAATCCGTCGGAACGCATATCGGCGGATATACGCCCTTTTCCTTTGATATAACGGAATTTGTTTCGGAAGGGGAGAACGATATCACCGTTTGCTGTGAGGCAGATTCGCGTGCATGTACTCAGCCGAGCGGCAAGCAGAGCGAAAGATATGCTTCGCACGGCTGCAGCTATACGCGCTCGACGGGAATTTATGCTCCTGTTTGGATGGAGGAGGTCCCCGCGGCATACCTGCGTGGCATACGCCTTGACTCCGATACGGACAATGCAAGGCTGAATGTGCAGGCTTTCCTCGGCGGGAAAGGTGAGAAAAAAGTGCGCTTGGAGGCCTTTCTCGGCGGAAAAAGCGTAGGCTCTGCACAAGCAAAGACGGTGGGCGATACCATTGTCACGAGCATCGGTCTTTCCGAGCTTGCACTCTGGAATCCCGATTCCCCCGTGCTTTATGACCTTGAGATCACCGTTTGCTCCGAGAGCGGATGCGATAAGGTAAAGAGCTATTTCGGCATGCGTAAAGTAGAGATGGACGGAGCCTGTCTCCTCATCAACGGGAAGCGTATTTTTCAGCGTCTTGTTCTCGACCAGGGCTATTACGGCGCGGGAATTTATACGGCGGAGGACGACGGAGATTTTCTGCGCGACATAGAGCGAGCACGTCGCCTCGGCTTTAACGGTGCAAGACTCCATCAGCGCGTTTTCGAGCGCAGATTTCTCTATGAGGCGGATAAGACGGGCTATATCGTCTGGGGCGAATATGCAAACTGGGGATTTGACCACACGCGCGAGGGCATGCTTCATTATTTTCTTCCCGAATGGCTCGAGGCCATGGAGCGAGATTATAACCATCCCGCACTTATCGGCTGGTGTCCCTTCAATGAGACATGGGATGCCGGAAACGGAAAGCGTCAGGACGATTCTCTGCTGCGTGATGTTTATGAGGTGACAAAGCGCGTTGACAGAACGCGTCCCTGCATAGATACGAGCGGCAACTACCATGTTGTTACGGATATTTATGATATTCACGACTACTGCCAGGATATTGCATCGCTTCACAGAAGATATGATAAATTCGAAGAAGGCAATGCTTTCGAAAACCGTCCGGGCAGACAGACGTATCGCGGTGAGCCGTATATGATAAGTGAATACGGCGGCATCCGCTGGACTAATGACGAAAGCGGGTGGGGATACGGAGAAGCACCGAAAACTCTGGACGAATATGTCGAGCGTTACTGCTCCATGATACAGATATTTGCCGCAAACCCGCGCATCTGCGGTGTATGCTATACACAGCTCTACGATGTGGAGCAGGAGCAGAACGGCATATATAATTATGACCGCACCCCGAAATTTGATGATGAAACGATGAATAAACTGGCTGAGGCAATGAGTGCGCCTGCCGCAATAGAGATTGGGTGATCAGTATGTCACAAAAATATTTTTACTGCAAAACCGATAAGATCCCGTATCGCTATCAATGCGGCGAAGAGGCGGTCTTTGATATCTTTCTGAAGGAGGACGGGCAAATTTCCTCCTGTCATACATTGAAATGGGAGATAAAAGCCGACTTCGGATATAGCAGCTCCGGAAGCGAAAGCGGAGAGAGCGGTCATATAACACTTCGGGCATCGCTGGATAAGCCGGGATTTATCTATGTCCGCGCATGGGCATTGGGAGAGGACGGCGAAAAGCTGTCCGATTCTGATGAATTCTTCGGCGGAGCCGGATTTGAGCCGGAGAAGATAAGGGGTGTGAGCACGAAGCCTGAGGATTATGACAACTTTTGGGACATCTGCCGCACGGAGCTATATGCCGTGCCGCCGCAGGAAATAGAGAAAATAAAGCTTGCGGATGATCCCGAGCATCCGAATCACGATATATACGATATGAGGCTGGCTTGTGCCGGAGGAATTCCCGTTTCGGGAATACTGACCGTCCCGCGTGACGGGAAAAAGCATGCCTGCCGTGCTGTCTTTCAGGGCTACGGAGTAAAGAGCGCATGGTTCAACTTTTCCGATGATGAGATCATCTTCTGCGTCAATGCGCACGGACTGCCAAACGCAATGCCGGATGAATATTACACCGAGCTTGCAAACGGACGGCTTCGCGGCTACGGCTTTGACAAGGAGCAAAATAAAAATCCGCATACCTGCTATTTCAAATACATGATGATACGTGCGGCACAGGCTTTGCGCTATCTGATGACACTTCCCGAATGGGACGGCAAAAATCTCATTTCACGCGGAGGAAGCCAGGGCGCCGTTCAGGCAATGCATGCGGCATACCTTGTGCCCGAGGCAGATCTGCTCGATATTTTCATACCGTGGCTCTGCGACCTGAATGCGGGGAGCATAGGCAGACTCGGCAATTATAATGAGCTGAGCTCAAATGCGGTAAAATATTTTGACCTGACGTTTCGTGCGCCGTATATCGGGATAAAAACCGACATATGCGTGGGGCTCGGCGATTATACGACACCTCCTGCGGGCATCTGTGCCATGTACAATGTACTGGCCTCAAAGGAGAAGAAGCTTACCTTCGTTCAGAGCAGGGAGCACATCTATGTGTCTCCGGAATCGGAGGAATTCACGGCGGATTTCTGATATCCGCGGCGACGGGTCCGAGTCTCTGGCAATATCCTCAAACAAAAAATGCATATAAAGATCTCCTGCCGATATTCAGCTGAGCTGAAGCCGACAGGAGATTTTTCATGATTATCATTATTTACGGAATCATTTCTGCTCGGATGATTTTTTCCATTTCGGGGCAGTCACGCATTCACGGAGGCGGCGATTGTATTCCGACTTCGGATTGACAAACTGGCGCCAATCAAGATCGCCGCGCTCAAGCGCGCATATGATGGTCTCCGCCGTTGCTATGTTGGTGGCGACGGGAGCATTGTGTATATCGCATTCGCGCACGAGGTCGCTGTCTGTGAGAAGCTCGTTGAAATCCGACATATTATTGCTGTCACGGAAGTAAAGGAGAATGTCTATCTCATTATAGGCTATTCTTGACATTATCTGATCTATGCCGCCCTGTCTGCCCGGCAGGAGCTGCTCTATCTCAAGTCCGGTGGCATCGGAAACCATTTTTCCCGTTGCTTTTGTAGCGCAAATATGATGCTTTGCCAAAACACCGCAGTAAGCTATGCAGAACTGAATCATCAGCTCCTTTTTTGCGTCATGTGCTATAATAGCTATTTCCATATTTTTTTCTTCCTTTCGTTATTTGGGAAAAAGGCAGACGGAAGCTTTGCTTATTTGATTTCTCTCAGCCTGTGTATATGTGCGAAAAGCGGAACCGATTCGCCTGCCGTCCTTTTTGCTATATTTTCAAAAGCATTTGTGATATTGCGAGAGAGAAGCTCATCGGTCAGTGCGCCGTCGTTTCCCGCGTATATGATCTCGGGATCATAAGGCACTGCGCCTATCAAACGCACGGAAGCATTTTCGACCATTTCGAGTACGTCGCGCTTTGCGGCTTTCACACTTCTGCCGCTCAGCTTATTGACGATCAGTCTCATGCGGGAAACCCCCCTTGTATAGAGGAAAGAGGCGGTTCTCTCTGCCGCACGTATTGCCGCTCTTGACGGAGCAACGATGATATACGCCGTATCGGCGACGGAAGCGGAGAGCAAAAGCGGCTCGCCTACGCCTCCGGGAGTATCTATGAATATAAAATCGTATTTTCCGCTGTCCCTGTATTCGGCGATGGCGCGGCGGAAGGCAAATGCGGTAAATCTGCTGTCAAAGGAATACGGTGCCGGCACGAAGAAAAGGTTCTTGCTTCTTCTGTCCGAAATAACGGCGCGCTCGGGAGAGATCCTGCCGAAAATGACGTCGCCTATATCATAAACGGCTTCATCGGATAGGCCGAGCAGTATATCCATGCATCTGTTCCCGAAGTCACAGTCTATGACGAGCACGCGCTTGCCGATCAGAGCCATCGACATTGCCAGATTCGCACATACGGTAGATTTGCCGACGCCGCCCTTGCAGGAGGTGAAAAGAATGACTTTTGTTTTTGATGAAAGACCGTTGTTTTCCATTTGAAAATCACCTCCATTGTTTTTCCCGGGACAACTTCTTTGTATATTTTATCACCTTGAGCCCGCTTTGTCAACGAAAATGACTCAAAATAGACTCAAAATATTAAATATGTTGCAATAATAACAAAAAAGATTCGAATGCAGAGGGCGTTATTTGATGATTACCGTTTCCAGAGTCGCAAAAGCTTCCTCCTCAAGAGCCGCAACATCTACGCGGGACTCTTCATTTTCCACCTTGTATATTTCGGGCTGAGTGCGCGGATGCGCGGGGGTAAATACCGTACAGCAGTCCTCATATGGGAGGATAGAAGTCTCGAAGGTATCTATTTTGCGCGATATCTTTATGATATCCTCCTTGTCCATGCCGATCACAGGACGGAAAACGGGCATATTCACGACGCTGTCCGTCACGCAGAGAGCCTTCATGGTCTGGCTCGCGACCTGACCGATGCTTTCTCCCGTTATCAGCGCATCGCATGAGAATCTATTTGCCGTGCGCTCAGCGAGACGCATCATGAAGCGGCGCAGGAGCAATGTGAAATAGTCCTCGTCGCAGTTATCTCGAAGGACCTCCTGTATATGAGTGACGGAGATGATATGCACGTGGATCTCGCCGGCATAGCCTGCCAGCTTTGCGGCAAGGTCGAGAACCTTCTGTCTTGCTCTCTCACTCGTATAAGGGAAACTTTCAAAATGCATGGCGTCTATTCTGACACCGCGCTTTGCCATCATGAAGCCGGCGACCGGGCTGTCAATGCCGCCCGACAGAAGCAGAAGTCCCTTTCCGTTTGAGCCTATCGGCATGCCGCCTACGGCATGCTCCTGACCTGCGCATATATATGCGGCAAAATCACGAATCTCGACGCGGACGCAGACCTGCGGTTCATGAACGTCTACCTTTAAAGCACCGCCTGCCGCGTCAAGGATCGCGGCGCCTACCTCACATGATATCTCGGGTGAGGTAAAAGGGAATTTCTTGTCCGAGCGCTTTGCTTCGACCTTGAATGTGCGTACGCCCGATAGATATGGCATAAAGACCGTTTTTGCGGCATGCAGTATTGCATCCATATCCTTCGGCAGCTCTATGGCACGGCTGACGGCGGAGACGCCGAAGGTATTTTTTGCCGCCTCATATGCGCCCGAGATATCGCAGGTCTCCTCGAGCGGCTCTATATATGCCGTGCTCTGTATATAATAGATCTTAAATTTGCCGAATTTCGCTGTGCGGCGTGTGAGTTCATTTTTGAGCAGGCGCTCAAAATGCGAGCGGTTTGCTCCCTTGAGCGTTATCTCGCCGTATTTGCAGAGGATTATTTCTTTCATTCTCACTTTTCCCTTCGTGATGATAAAATTTTCGGAAAAATTTCAAAATACTATTCCATAAATCGCAAAAATATATTATAATAGACAAAACGGGACTTTTTTCGGTCGTATGACCCCCCGACATATATTATACAATTTTTCCGCACTTTTTTCAATCGTTTTTGAAAAAGAAAAAAAGAAAAATACGGAGGTTACCATGAAAAGACAGTACACACTCGATATCGCGGGAGAGGAGCTGAAGCTTCGTAGCGACGATGAACCGAAGTATGTTCAGCATCTCGCACATGAACTGACAAAGAAGATAAATTATTATGCGCTCTCAGGTGCGGGCGTATCCAAGCTTCAGGCGGCGATCGTATGCGCGCTTGATCTGCTGGATGAAAATTACCGCTTGAAGTCTCTTATGGAGGGCACTTCTGAGAAAGACGGAAAAAAGTCCAAGGCTGAAAACGGCAAGAATAAATGACGGACATAAAAAATGCTCCGAAGCCGGAGCTTCTTGCCCCTGCAGGCTCTGCCGAGGCGCTTTATGCGGCTGTATGCGCAGGAGCCGACGCCGTATATTTCGGTGTCGGCGCTTTCAACGCGCGCATGAATGCGAAGAACCTCGGCGGGGATGACTTGAAAAATGCCGTCGCATATTGCCGAAGGCTCGGCGTGAAAACATATGTCACGTTGAATACCCAGCTCTACTGCCGCGAGGTCTATGAGGCGGCGGAGACGGCACGCGAGCTTTACAATATGGGAGTCGATGCCTTTATCACGGCGGATATCGGTCTTGCGCGGATACTGCGCTCCGTTTATCCCGAGATAGAGATTCATGCGAGCACACAGATGACGGGGCAGAATGAAAAGAGTACCGAGGTGCTCTCGGAAATGGGCTTTTCCCGCATGGTGGCACCACGAGAGCTTTCTCTCGGCGATATCAGGACGCTTTGCTCCGGATCTCCGATAGAAATAGAAATATTCATACATGGTGCGCTCTGTGGCAGCGCCTCGGGGCAGTGCCTCTTCAGTTCGGTCATCGGCGGCAGAAGCGGAAACCGCGGGCAGTGCGCACAGCCGTGCCGCCTGCCTTATTCTTGCGGAAAAGGGCAGGGCTATCCGCTTTCGCTCAAAGATCTGTGTCTGGCGGAGCATATGGAGGAGATACTCTCCTTGGGTGTCGCTTCTCTCAAGATCGAGGGGCGTATGAAAAGCGCCGATTATGTTTACGGCGTGACGAAAATATACCGCCGGCTCATAGATGAGGGCAGGAATGCCACGAAAGCAGAGGCGGAGGAGCTTGCACGGCTTTTTTCACGTTCGGGTTTTACCGACGGATATTTTACGGGGAAAATCAACTCGGACATGCTCGGTGTGCGTACGGATGACGACAAGAGGGCAAGCACCGCACAGGCAGTCGGTAAATATTTCGGAACAAGAAAACTGCCGCTTGATATAAGGGCAGAATTTTTCACGGCGCAACCGCCGCGGCTTTCAGGTACGGCACGGCGCGCAAATGAGAAGATTTATGTCTCGGTTTCGGGAGAAGTACCGCCGCACGGCGATTATCCCGCAATACCCGAGAGCCGTATAGCGGAAAATCTCGCCAAGCTCGGCGCGACGCTTTACCGCGCGGAAAATATTGATATAACGGGAGCGGAGAGCGCGTCTTTTCCGCTCTCGGAGATAAATGCGCTTCGCCGTATGCTCTGCAAAAAGCTGGATGAGGCGATGCTCGGCTCGCGCGCTTTACTTGAAAAAAGAGAAATGCCGACGGCGGAGCATACGATGAGGCTTGCCGTGCAGGACGGCGTGAAGTCTGCCGAAAAGAGAAGCACGGCGTATTTCGTCTATGCGGACAGCATAACGCCCGCGGCACTTGCTCATTTTGAGCGCATTTATGTGCCGCTCATGCAGTATATAGGATTGGATGCGCCTGCCGAAAATATCGGCATAGCTTTTCCGCCCGTCGTCTTTCCGCATGAGATAGCGGATATTGAGGCGGCTTCGGAAAAGGCGGCGGCAAAGGGCTGTCGCTATGCACTGATAACAAACCTATGGCAGCTTGAAACGGCAAAGAGGTGCGGCTTTGAGCTTTGCGGCGATATGCGCCTCGGCATATGTAATGATGAGAGCGCCGCGGAAATGGCGGATCTCGGCCTATGCCGACTGATCATATCGAGCGAAGCAAGGCAGACACCGAAGGCGGACATTCCGCGCGGACTGATCATGTACGGTGCACTTCCCGCCATGACGCTGGAAAAATGTGCGATACGGGAGATATGCGGGGCGAAATTGCCTGAGATATCCGCCTGTCACTATTGCGATACGCACAGATTTTCGTACCTTTGCGACAGGCTCGGCGTAAAATTCCCGATGGCACGCGAATACCGCCACAGAAACGTGATATTCAACAGCGTACCCGTCTATATGGGGGACAAAAAGCGCGGCATGGACTGCGAATTTTATCACTTTATCTTTACCGATGAGAGCCGCGCCGAGGTTGACCGCATAATAAAAATTACGGAAAACGGCGAAAGCTACGGCGGAAAATTCTGCCGTCTTTCTTCGCCGAGATGAGGATATATGTTTAAGAAAATCATTCTCGCGTCGTCTTCGCCGCGCAGAAAAGAGATATTGGAGCGGCTCGGGATGAAATTTGATATCATTTCGCCCGATGCAAATGAGAACTGCGATGAAAATATGAAGCCGTGGGATTATGTCTGCGAGCTTTCAAGGCGGAAGGGCAGAGCGGCCGAGGAAAAGCTCGAGCTTGCGGGAGAGGATATCCGTGATACCCTTATTATCGCCTGCGATACCGTCGTGGTTTATGAAGGACATATCATCGGCAAGCCCGAAAGCGAGCTTCACGCCCGCGTGACACTGGGGCTTCTCTCGGATTCATATCACGATGTTTATTCGGGACTTACGCTGATCGGAAAAGGCAAGACCGTTTCGGGAAGCGCTCGGACGAGAGTAAAAATGCGCGCCTACAGCGAGGCGGATACAGAGAGATACGTTGCCACGGGAGAACCGATGGGAAAGGCGGGCTCATACGGAATCCAGGGAATCGGTTCTGCTCTTGTCGAAGGGATAGAGGGCGATTTTTATAATGTGATGGGTTTTCCCGTGCCGCTTTTCTGCGAATTGCTTGAGCATGAGTTCGGGATATCGATTTTTGACCTGATGGGGTGAATATCATGACTGAAAAAGAAAAAAGAGCACGCGCGGCACTCGTCTGCGCGGAGCTGGAAAAGATATATCCCGAGGCACAGTGTGCTTTGGAGTCGGGAGGAGACCCCTGGCGGCTTCTCGTCATGGGCAGGCTCTCGGCGCAGTGCACGGATGCGCGGGTGAATATAGTATGCCGCGAGCTTTTCGCGCATTTTCCGGATGCCGCATCTATGGCATCAGCACCGCTTGAGGAGATAGAAAGGCTCGTATATTCCTGCGGAGTTTATAAGGTAAAGGCAAAGAACATACGTGATTTTTCCGCGATCATCACGGAAAAATACGGCGGTAAGGTACCGGATAATATGGATGAGCTGTTGACGCTCCCCGGTGTCGGCAGAAAAATAGCAAATCTCATCCTCGGTGATGTCTACGGCAAGCCTGCCATCGTCGCAGATACGCATTGTATCCGCATTTCAAACAGGCTCGGGCTTTGCGAGAGCAAGGTGCCGGAGAAGGTGGAGCGCACGCTCTCTGCGCTTGTCGATCCGCAGAAGCAGTCGGACTTTTGCCACAGGCTCGTGCAGTTCGGCAGAGATGTGTGCGATGCACGCAGACCGAACTGCGAAAGCTGTCCTTTTGCAGAATTAAATTGTAAATTATGATAAAACGGAGTTTTTTATGGTAAATCAACCTCTTGCGGACAGAATACGCCCGAAAAGTCTCTCCGATGTTGCCGGTGATCCGAAGCTCTTCGGCGAAAAGGGCATTTTCGCCTCCATGATAGCGAGCGGATATATTCCGAATATGATATTTTTCGGCCCCTCGGGAACGGGAAAAACGACCGTGGCGAATATCATCGCCGAGGCGGCGGGAAAAACGCTTCACAAGCTCAACGCGACGACGGCGGGCATCTCCGATATCAAGGAGGTCATCGCCGATACTTCCTCGCTTATGGGCACGGGCGGCGTACTGCTCTATCTGGATGAGCTTCAGTATTTCAATAAAAAACAGCAACAATCTCTGCTCGAGTTTATCGAGGACGGCAGGATAACGCTCATCGCGTCCACTACGGAAAATCCGTATTTTTATGTTTATCCCGCAGTGCTTTCCCGCAGTGCCGTCTTTGAATTCAAGCCTCTCTCGGAGGAGGCTCTCGTCGGAGCACTGGAGAGAGCGGTCCGCGTACTCGAGGATGAGGATGCGAAGAAGATAGCACGTGAAGAGAACGCGCTCGAAATGATAGCGTCTGCCGCTTCCGGAGATGCCAGACGCGCCGTCAATCTGCTCGAAAACGTATACAGAGTCTGCGGTGCGATCACGGAAGAGAATATACGCGCCTTTTTACCCGAGATCATGGGAATGGCCGGCTTCGACAAGGCGGGTGACGGACATTATGATCTGCTATCGGCTTTTCAGAAGTCGATACGCGGCTCGGATCCGGACGCCGCGCTTTTCTACCTTGCCAAACTGCTCGCGGGAGGCGACCTTATTTCCGCCTGCCGAAGAATACAGGTCATAGCAAGCGAGGATATAGGGCTTGCATATTCTCAGGCGGCAGTCATTACGAGAGCATGCGTCGAGAGCGCACGAGAGCTTGGACTACCCGAGGCGGCGATTCCTCTCGCACATGCGACGGTGATGCTGGCGACGGCACCGAAGTCAAATTCATCGTATCTCGGTTATCATGCCGCAATGGAAGATGTCAATGCGGGCAGGGGTGCCGAGGTTCCGCGATGTGTTCAGAATGTGCACTTCGACGGGGAGAATATCGGAGAAAAAGGGCAGAACTACAAGTATCCGCATGATTATCCCAATCATTATGTCGAGCAGAGCTATATGCCGCTCGACTTAAAGGACAGAAAATATTACCGCTTCGGTGAAAACAAAGCAGAGAGTGCGGCGGCGGCATATTGGGCACAGATAAAGAAAAAATAAAAAAAGAAAAACAACGGGAGAAGATATGAATATAGTTCAGGTAGGTTCATCGGGACATTATGAATACGCTCTTGCGGCGGCAAAAAATGCGGGCTGTAATTTTACGGGAATATGCATGGGCAGCCGTCATGAGAAAAATACGGCGAAGGAAAAGCTGCGCCGATACGGCTTTGAACCGGAAGTATATACGGATTATCTCGACATGCTGGAAAAAGCTCCGGCGGATATTGTGATAATCAATTCCTATATGGGCTATAATGCGAATTTTGCGATAGAGGCACTGCGCCGCGGAAAGCATGTTTTTGTGGAGAAACCGATAGCCACGAGCCTTAATTCGCTGAAAAGCGTCATGCACGAATATCGCATGGCAAATTCGTCCGAGCATCTCAGTGAACATGGGCGCGACAGGTTTTGTCTTTGCGGCATGTTCGGAATACTCGATGAGCCGCATTTCATGACGGCACGGAAGATTGCCGCGAGCGGTGCTCTCGGGGAAATACGATTGATCAATGCACAGAAGTCCTACAAGCTCGGAAAACGCGAAGACTTTTATTCTGACAGAGAGCTTTACGGTGGGACGATACCGTGGGTATCCATACATGCCATAGACTGGGCATGGCGGCTTTTCGGCCTGCATTTTTCCGAGGTCTCCGCATGGCAGAGCAGGATCGGAAACGGCGGCAACGGCATGATGGAGGCGGATGCCATATGCCTTTTCCGCGGAAGCAGAGAAGAGCTTGTTTCCGTATCCGCCGATTATTTCCGCCCCGCCGGAGCCCCTACTCACGATGACGACCGACTTCGTGCCGTAGGTGAGCGAGGCATCATGGAGGTTCGTTCGGGACGCGTGTATATAACAGATGAAAACGGTGAGCGCGAGGTGGAAGCATATGAGGAGCGGGGAAATATTTTCGCTGAATTTCTTTCGGAGATAGCCACGGGAAATCCGGGCAGGGTTTCCGCTATGGGCAGCTTTTATTCCACCTATCTTGCACTCTGTGCAAGAGAGAGCGCAGACCAAAGGAAAACAGTAAAGATGGATTTTGATTCATTCTGCCTTGAAACATGAAAAATGAAAAAACTGTAAATTCGGCAAAAATATTGCGAAAAATATTGTAAAATAAAGAAAGCTGCGTTATAATATAATGTTGGAATAAGCATGGGAGGTTTGCCGCTTGAAAGAAGTTGATATGTATACCGACGGTGCCTGCAAGGGCAATCCGGGAGCGGGCGGTTTCTGCTGCATACTGAAATATAGGACAAAAGAAAAGCTCATTTCCGGCGGAGAGGCGAATACGACCAATAACCGTATGGAGCTTTCGGCTGTGATAAGCGGACTGGAGCTTCTGCGGGAGCCTTGCAGAGTGAATGTTTATTCCGATTCAAAATACGTTGTGGACGCCATGAATCTCGGCTGGGCGACGGGATGGAAGAAAAAAGGCTGGAAGAAAAGCGACGGCAAACCGGCGCTGAATACCGACCTTTGGGAGCGGCTGCTTTATCTTTCCGAAAGGCACGAGCTGAAATTCATCTGGGTCAAGGGACACGACGGGCATGAATATAACGAGCGGTGCGACAGGGAAGCTGTTGCGCAGGCCGAAAAATTCACATAATTCAATAGGACACAGATAGAGAGGATGTGTAAAATTGGAAAAAAGATTTGTGTATGCCGATAATGCGGCGACGACAAAGCCTGACCCGAGGGTCATAGAGGCGATGACGCCTTATCTTACCGAATGCTGGGGAAATCCGTCCAGCATATACGGCTTCGGACAGAGCGCCAAGGAAGCGCTCACGGGTGCGCGTGAAAAGATCGCCGGGCTTATGGGATGCGATGCGGGCGAAATATACTTTACTTCATGCGGCACGGAGTCCGATAACTGGGCTATACGCGGCGCGGCTTATGCCAACATCAAAAAGGGCAAGCATCTCATAACCACAAAGGTCGAGCATCATGCCGTTCTCCATACGATGGAGGCTCTGAAAAAAGAAGGCTTCGAGGTGACATACCTCGATGTCGACAAATACGGTATGGTTTCTCCCGAATCCGTGCGCGATGCCATACGCGACGATACGACGCTTGTTTGTGTCATGTATGCCAATAACGAGATAGGCACGATCATGCCTATCTCGGAGATAGCGAAAATAACGAAAGAGAAAAAGGTGCTTTTCTTCACCGATGCTGTTCAGGCTGTCGGCCATGAAAAGATCAATCTGCATGAGCTGGGCGTGGATATGCTATCCTGCTCGGGACATAAGATCAATGCTCCGAAGGGCACCGGCTTCCTTTATATACGCAAGGGCGTCGGCATACGGAATCTCATCGAGGGCGGCGGTCAGGAAAAGGGCAAGCGCTCGGGAACGGAAAACGTTGCTTATGCCGTTGCTCTGGCAAAGGCACTGGAGCTTGCATGCGAGCAGATGCCCGATCTTACGAGAGTCGCCGCTATGCGCGACAGACTCATACGCGAGATACTCGAGAAGATACCGTATACCAGACTGAACGGTCATCCGACAAAGCGGCTCCCCGGAAACGTCAATATTTCATTCGATTTTATTGAAGGCGAGAGTATGATACTCCTGCTTGATGCCTGCGGAATAAATGCTTCCACGGGTTCTGCCTGCTCGAATAATTCTCTCGAGCCTTCTCACGTATTGCTCTCGATAGGTCTTCCTCATGAAAAGGCGCACGGTTCGCTTCGTCTCAGCCTTTCGCATGAGACGACGGATGAGGATGTGGACTATATTCTCGAGCAGCTTCCGCCGATCATTCAGAGGCTTCGCGACATGAGCCCGCTCTACAACGCCTGAGCGGAAAATATAAAGAAAAAGTAAAAAACATACCGTATAAAAGGGAGGGAATCATATGTATTCTGAAAAAGTAATGGATCACTTCATGCATCCGAGAAACGTGGGCGAGATAGAAAATGCCGACGGCATAGGTGAGGTAGGCAACGCAAAATGCGGAGATATCATGAAAATATATCTCAAGATAGATAATAATATCATAACGGATGTGAAATTTAAAACATTCGGTTGCGGTGCGGCTGTTGCCACATCTTCCATGGCAACTGAGCTTATCAAGGGCAAGAGCGTCGATGAGGCGCTTCAGCTTACCAATAAGGCCGTCATCGAAGCGCTTGACGGACTTCCCCCGATAAAGATACATTGCTCCGTGCTTGCCGAAGAGGCTGTTAAGGCGGCTGTTGCCGATTATTATAAGAGAAACGGTATCGACAAAGAGGTTCCCGGCGGCGAGTGCTCGGGATGCTGTGCAAGCTGCGAGCATGATGCGGAGCATAATCATGCACACAGCCATGAATAAGAAAAAAATACTGCTTGGTATGAGCGGCGGCGTTGACAGTACGTTCAGCGCCGTCCGTTTGCTTGATGAAGGATATGATGTCGAGGGCGCGATACTCGTGATGAGCGAGCATACCGATACCTCTTCTGCCGAGAGGAATGCGAAGAAGCTTGGCATAAAACTGCATATCGTCGATTGCAGAGAAAAATTCGACGAATACGTGAAAAAGAATTTCATCTCCGAATACTGCCGCGGCAGAACGCCGAATCCCTGTACCGTCTGCAACAGATTCGTGAAGATGGCGGAGCTCTGCCGCATAGCCGAGAGCATAGGTGCAGAGAAGATCGCCACCGGTCACTACTGCGGAATAGGCTATGACGGGAAGAGCGGCAGATATTACCCGAAAAAGGGAGCAGACGCGCGAAAAGACCAGAGTTATGTCTTTTGGAATCTCACGCAGAAGCAGCTCTCCATGCTTTACTGTCCGCTTTTTGCAGAGAGCAAAAGCGAAGTGAAAAAACTGGCACATGAGAGCGGGATAGAAGTACCGGAGGGCGAAAGTCAGGATATCTGCTTTATTCCGGACGGCGATCATGCCTCCTTCATAGAGGCAGCTGTCGGCAAGCTGCCCGAGGGCGATTTCATTGATGAAAGCGGTCATGTGATCGGCAGGCACAAGGGCATCGTAAATTATACCATAGGTCAGCGGAAGGGACTCGGAATTTCAGCGGGGCATCCCGTTTTTGTGTGCGGGATAGACGCGGAAAACAACAGAGTCACCGTCTCCGACGAGGAGGCACTTTTCAAGACGGAATTTTCATGCTCGTCTCTCAATTTCGCAAAAAGCACGCCTTTCGAGGGAATGCTTCATGCGCAGGTCAAGGCACGATATGCGGCAAAGCCGACGGACGCGGAGGTGACCGTTTCGGGCGGCAGAGCATATGTCAAAACCGAGGTTCCGATACGTGCGGCGGCACCCGGTCAGAGTGCCGTATTCTATGACGGAGACGACGTACTTTTCGGCGGTTTCATTGATTGAAAGCGGTTCTGAAGGAGAACACCGATTTTTGGTGGTCAAAATAAGAAATTTTAATATTCTAATCTAAAACAGAGCAAAAATTGGCGTTTTGCTCTGTTTTTTTACATTTTTAAAACAAAAAGTAAACTGATTGAAAACTTTTGTGAAAAATGACAACGTGTCAAAAAAATCGAGATAAACTTGTGCGAATTGCACATAAAATTTTGGTGCTTTTCAAGCTCGGGTCAAAGAAGTTTATTTTAAAAAAAGCAACTTAAGGTTGCATGAGAATTCAGAAAAAATTGAAAAAGTGTTTAAAAATGCCGAAAAAGTCGCGAAACAGCTCAAAAAAGCGCATGTTTTTAATAATTATGCAATCTGCAAGTTGCGCGAAAAAACGGCACAAAAAAACGAGGCGAAAAGCCGCTTTTTCATGACAATCGCCCGAAAAAGGCAAAAAATACACGCTGTGGGAAAAATGTGCGGAGAAAAGTGCCTTTTTCCCCTCCGTCAGACGTTTTTCCGAGGAGAAAAGCTTGCCCCGCGCTTCTTGACTTTGAAGTATTATTGTGATATTATAATTAAGCATATTTCAGAGAGAAAATATGTGCGTCACAGTTAGTGATATACCTATCTTTTAGGAGGATTCCAAATGGAAAAATCGAAATTCACAAGATTGCTTGCATTTGTGCTTGCGATGTGCATGACGATATGCGGAGCGACGGTGCTTTTTGCGGCAGATACATCTGTCACTTTGGGAAGTCCCGATTCAGACAGCTTCGCCGAAGCGCTCGAGCAGCTTAACGACATCACATGGAGCACCTATTCTGCAAGATATTCCGGTATGAAGGAGTATACCGGCGCGCCCATAGTTATCAAGGCGACCGACTATACAAGCTTCACCTATCCCTCGGGAATGACCGACGAGGATGCCGCTTTGCCTCTCGAAACGCTCGCTGAGCTCGATGGCAAGAAGGATGTACTCCAGACACCCGATATCGGTACGGTTGAATACAAAGTCAATGTTCCTGTATCAGGTCTGTATTCTATTGAATGGGATTACTTCCCGATACAGGCTAAAGCGAGCAACATTGAAAGAACACTCAGAATAAACGGCGAGGTTCCTTTCTCGGAAGTAAGAAACCTTCTGATGACAAAAATCTGGAAGGACGATTATGTCTATGATGAAAACGGGAATATCGTTTTCGAAAAGGATGTAAGCGAGAATGATGCTCGTCCGCAGAAGTATGAAGCGCCCGAATGGCGCACCTACTGTGTAAGCGATCCTACGGGCTATAATAACGGCAACTTCTGGTTCTATTTCGAGGCAGGAGAAAATACGATTTCTCTGACCGGTCAGAGAGAGCCTGTTGTGATCAGTGAGATTCGTCTTACAGCCGTACAGCCTGTTCTTACTTATGAAGAATATCGCAAGATAAACGACGCGAAGCCGAATAACGCTTCCTCCGTTACTCCGATAAAGATTGAAGGGGAAAACCCCGGCGCTACCTCGGACAAGACGCTCTATCCCGACAATGACCGTTCCTCCTCAATAAACAGCCCTCAGCATGCAAGCTATATTCTTTGCAATGTCATAGGCGGCTCCAACTGGTCTACCATGGGCCAGTGGATAGAATGGACGGTGACGGTACCGGAGAGCGGATATTATAAGATATATTCCAGATATCTGCAGAATGAGGTACAGGGTCTCTATGTTTCCAGACGCTTGAGAATAGACGGAGAGGTTCCGTTCTATGAGGCGAACAACATTAACTTCATCTATAACAGTAAATGGCAGTTATCGGCGCTTGGCGTAGATGATACGACTTATGATATTTACCTTGAAAAGGGAACGCATACATTTTCTCTCGAGGTCACACTCGGTCAGCTTGGCGGGATCATATCTGAGGTTCGCAGCGCACTCACCGAGATAAACAATATATATCTGAAGATACTCTCCATAACCGGTCCTGCTCCGGATTCCTATCAGGACTACAAATTTTATTCCCGTATCCCTTCGGAAATAAAGAGAATGAGAGATCTTTCGGCGGAGCTTTTTGATATATCAGAGCGCTTTGAGCAGATCACCGGAGGAGGAAGCTCCAATCAGGCAACGCTTGAAAAGATAGCCCGCCGCCTCGAAACAATGTCCAAGAACAGCGAGCGCCAGATAGCAAAGAACTTCAAAGGTCTTAAAACAGATATAGGCAATCTCGGCACATGGCTCAATACGGTTCAGTCGCAGTCGCTGAAGATCGACTATCTCGTAGTAGCTCCCGCAGAAGCAACTCTGGACAAGAAGGAATATAAAGCAAACGGCAACTTCTTCGAGAACTGCGGCTTTGAGATCTCCGCTTTTGTATGGAGCTTCTTCCGCGATAACTCTTCGTTTGGCTCATTTGAGCTTGAAGAAGGAAAGACAGAGCTCTTGGTATGGACGACGATATCCCGTGAACGTGCACAGCTGGTCAGAGATCTCGTAAACAACAACTTCTCGGCAGTAGAGCCGAATATATCTGTAAATATGAAGGTCGTTACGGCAGGAGCCCTGCTTCCGGCGGTATTTGCAGGGGTAGGTCCTGATATAATGATGGAAGAATCGGCTACCAACGTTATCAACTTCGCTGTCCGCGGTGCGGTAGTCAATCTGCATGACTGTGAAGGCTTCGAGAAGCTCAAGGGAAGATTCCATGAAAGCGCATGGACGCCTTTGACGGTAGCGCTTGACAGTCCCGACGGAGAAAAGGCGGTTTATGGTATACCGCTCACCCAGAGCTTCAGCATTATGTTCTATAGGAAAGATATCCTTGCCGAGCTCGGCATAACAAAAGCACCCGAAACATGGGACGAATTTGAAACCGTTTCCGAAACGCTCATTTCCAACAACTATCAAGTAGGCATGGGCTATAACGAAATGTTCAATATCTTCCTTTATCAGAAGGGCGGCCAGCTCTATACAAACGGCGGCACGACGATATCCTACGATACGGACGTGGCACTCGATGCATTTACCGGAATGTGTGAGCTCTATACGCATAAGAAATTCCCCAAGACATATGATGCGGCAAACCGCTTCAGAACAGGCGAAATGCCGATAATCATAGCAGACTACATTACCTTCTACAACCAGTTCACCATATTTGCAACAGAGCTGAACGGACTTTGGGGCTTCACCAATATACCCGGTACGGTTCGCGAGGACGGCACTGTTGACAGGACAACGATCGGCTCCGTTACGGCGATGGTCGTCATGAGGGATGCGGAAGAGAAGAAGAACACGGCCTTCAAATTTATGGAATGGTGGATGCGCACGGAGATCCAGAGCACATATGCAAACGAGCTGATAGCACTTCTCGGTCCTGCCGGCAAGTATGCTACGGCAAACTATGAAGCCTTCTCCGAGATGTCATGGTCGGCAAGCGAATCCAAGGTATTGAAGGAACAGTTCAAGGTGCTCAAGTGCATGCCGGAAATGCCCGGAAGCTATATCATCTCACGTTATGTTAACTTTGCTTTCCTTGCTGTTTATAACAACGGTGCAAACCCGAGTGACCAGCTTCAGAGCTATGTCGATACGATAAACCGCGAGATGGAGAGAAAGAGAGAAGAGCTCCGACGCAACTTCTTCGTTCCCACCAGTTACGAACTATTCGGCTAAGCAATATCCGCGGGAAGCGGAAGACTTCCGCTTTCCGCGCAATAAATACTTGATAAAGGAGAAAACCAAATGTCTACAGAAACTGTTGCTGAAAAGCAGATGGGGAAAAAGCCGGTTTCACGCAAGGAAATGTCGATGTTTCAGTGGACACTGAAGGAAATGAAGCGCAATTATGCTGCGTATCTGATGTGCCTTCCTTTCTATGCTGTGTTCATACTGTTCACGATAGGTCCGGTTGTTCTGTCGCTTTTCTTCAGCTTTACAATATTTAACCTCATAGAAGCGCCGCAGTTTGTATTCTTTGACAACTATGTTCGTCTTTTTGTCGACGATGATGTGTTCCTCAAGGCTGTTCAGAACACGCTTATTTTCGCGGCTATTACGGGACCTGTTTCGTACCTGCTCTCGTTCCTTGTTGCATGGTTTATCAATGAACTTCCTCCGAAGATAAGATCTTTTGTAACGCTTATCTTCTATGCTCCTTCGATTTCCGGTGGTATCTACACCGTATGGAAGGTATTCTTTGATAATGACTCATACGGCTATGCAAACTATATCCTCCTGAAACTGGAGGTGATCACCGAGCCGATACAATGGTTCCAAAATGAAAAGTATGTTATGCCGCTCTGTATAGTGGTCGCCCTCTGGACGTCACTCGGCGTTTCATTCCTTTCGTTTATCGGCGGTCTTCAGACGGTCAGCAAGGATCAGTTTGAAGCAGGTGCCGAGGACGGTATCAAAAACCGTTGGCAGGAGCTTTGGTATATCACCTTGCCGAATATGAAGCCGCAGCTTCTCTTCGGTGCGATCATGGCGATCACAAACTCCTTCGGCTTCGGCGCGATCGTTACAACGCTTGCGGGCTTCCCCAGCGTAAACTACGCGGCTCATACGATCATGCATCATCTCGAGGACTACGGCGGTCAGCGATTTGAGGTCGGTTATGCTTCGGCTATAGCCACGATACTATTCTTTGTCATGATAGGTGCAAACATGTTGGTAAAGAAAATACTTGCAAAGGTAGGACAGTAATATGGCGAAAAAAGTTACTAAATTAAGAACCAGAAATCATAAAGTTGTCCTTAACCGTTCCGTCGGAGGCGATGCAGGTATTACCTTCTTCCTCGTAATATTCGGAATATTCATGTTCATCCCGATGTATTACGCTATCATCCAGTCGCTCAAGCCGCTTGATGAGCTTTGGATGTATCCTCCGAGATTCTATGTTGCAAATCCGACGCTTTCCAACTTCGGCGATATGTTCAGGGCGATGACAGACTCATGGGTGCCTTTCTCCAGATACATATTCAATACGGTATTTATCTCGGTCGGCGGTACCTTCGGTAACCTTGTATGCGGTTCTCTTGCCGCCTATGCCGTTTCGAAGATAAAGTTCCCGGGAAGAACGGCTCTCCAGAAGATGGTAAGACTCGCGCTCATGTTCCATGCGACGGTCGGCTCCGTTGTAAACTTCATGACGATGAGCGCACTGCACCTCATAGATACCTACTGGGCTATCATCATTCCCGCATGCGGAAGTACACTCGGTATGTTCCTTATGATGCAGTTCATGGAATCCTCCGTTCCCGATACGGTGCTTGAATCGGCACGTCTGGACGGCGCTTCGGAGATCCGTACATACTGGACTATCGCGATGCCTATGGTAAAGCCTGCATGGCTGACTCTTATCGTTTACTCATTCCAGGGTCTGTGGCAGACAGGTTCTTCCATATACATCATGAGCGAGCAGTATAAGACCTTCAACTATGCTATATCTCAGATAGTATCCAGCGGTATCGCCCGTGCCGGTGTCGGCATGGCTTCCGCGGTAGTAATGATGATCGTTCCTGTAGCGGTATTCGTTATCACGCAGAGCAATATCATCGAGACGATGTCTACTTCCGGTATGAAAGACTGAGCAGGAGGTATATATAATAATGAAGAAAATATCAAGAATCATTTGCATACTTATGCTGATGCTCCTTCTCGGTTCGGTAGTTCCTATGTTTGCCGCCGCTTCTCCGTATTCTACATATACATATTCGATAGACGGCGATGCCCTTATCTCTCCTGACGTATATGTTCCGGACAGAGTGGTTTCATCTTATGAAATAGGCATAGACACCGAGCTCAAGGAGCCAAAGGATATATTCGTGGACAAAAACATGAATATATACCTTTCCGATACGGGCAATAACAGAATCATTGTCTGCAACAGCGAATTTAAATTCAGATTTGAAATTTCCACCTTCAATAATGAGCACGGTGTTCCGGACAGCCTTTCCGAGCCGATGGGCACCTTCGTAAACGACGAGTATATTTACGTTTGCGATAAGAAAAACGCGCGAATCGTCGTATTTGACCTTCTCGGAAATTTCGTTCGTACCATCGGTGCACCGACGGCGGACATCATGGGTGAGGATACGGTATTTACACCCGTCGCCATAGGCGTATCCGATTCAGGCAGAATATATGTCGTTTCGGCAGCAACATATTCAGGCGTTTTCGCACTTGATGAGGACGGAAATTTCCAGACCTTTGTAGGTACGCAGAAGGTTTCCGTTCCGTTGGCGATGCGTATCCGCCGTATGCTTTTCCCGAATACAGTCTCCATCTCCTATATCTCTCCTGAGTATAATAACCTTGCTCTTGATGAAGAGGGATATATCTGGGTCACATCAAACAGTATGGACGATGCAGACCTTATCAGCGCTATAGAGAGCGGTAATGCGGATTATGCTCCGGTTAAGCGTATGAACTCCGCTGGAGACGATATTACAACAAGAAACGGATTTTTCATCCCTGCCGGTGAAATATCGTTTAACAGTGTAAAGACGAACGACTTAAACACGATATCGGGCCCTTCATCGATAGTTGACGTTGCCATAGGCCCTAACGGCATGTGGTCGATACTCGATGAGAAGCGCTCCAAGATCTATACATACGATTCCGAGGGCAATATGCTTTTCGCTTTCGGCGATATGGGCGCACAGCTCGGTAACCTCAAGAAGGGTACTGCTCTCACCTACTTCGGCTCGGACATTTATGTGGTTGACTCCGAGGCGGCTTCCGTTACCATCTACAAGAGAACGGAATACGGCGATGTCATAGATAACGCGCTCTATTACAACAGACTGAGAATCTATTCCTCGGCTCTTGAAAACTGGCGCGAAATTCTGAAGAGAAACAATAACTTTGATGCCGCTTACGTGGGCGTCGGCAGAAACCTCCATCAGCAGGGCGAATACGCCGAGGCGATGAAATATTTCAAGACCGCAGATTCCACGACGAATTACTCCGAATCTTACAAGTCTCTGCGCAGAGAATGGATAGGAAAATACTTCCTCGTTGTCGTTGCCGTAGTTGTCGTTGCACTCGTACTGCTTGCGAAGGGACTTGGCTATGTCGGCAAGGTCAATAAGGCCGCCACCGCCAAAGCAGGAAAGAGAACCTTCAAGGAAGAAATTCTCTATGCCTTCTACGTGATGATGCATCCGTTTGACGGCTTCTGGGATCTGAAGCATGAAAAACGCGGATCGGTTCGCGCTTCGATATTGATCATAGCGCTCGCTGCTGTTTCGGTTGCATATAAGAACGTCGGCTCCGGCTATCTCTACTCGGGAAGCGGAGGAAATGCAGCAGGTGCTATCTTCGGCGGCATCAGTACCGTTGTCGTCCCGCTCCTTCTCTGGTGTATCGCAAACTGGTGTCTGACGACACTCTTCGACGGCGAAGGCACGTTGAAAGATATATTCGTAGCTTCCAGCTATTCGCTCATGCCCATTCCGTTATTCTTTATACCCGTAACAATAGTTTCCAACTTTGCAACACTCGATGAGGCGACCTTCATTTCTCTCTTCTCGGGCATTGCACTCGTATGGGTAGGACTTCTCTTGTTCTTCGGTATAATGACGACACACGGATACTCTATGGGCGTCAATATAGGTATGACGATATTCACTATCATCGCGATGATGTTTATTGTCTTCCTGATAATGCTTTTCACAAACCTTATTCAAAGAATGGTAAGCTTCGTAAGCGATATTATTACAGAGCTTTCCTACCGTTCATATTAAGCAAGGAGGGGAAAACGATATGAAAAAAATTAAGTTTATTTCGGCTCTTCTTGCTGTTATCATGCTTATGACAGCGCTCAGCGCGCCTGTTTTCGCGGCAGACCTTGTAATAGATGATTATTACAAAACGGCATATACCTCGGAAAAAGCAAAAGTAGATACCATGAAGCTCGTTTATGACAGTGACGAGTACGGTTATCAAATGTATTTTGATGAGCTTTCCGGCGAATTTGCCATCATGGACAAGAAAACCGGCGAATACACATTTTCAAATCCGTATGATATCGCAGCAAACTATACCATGCCTTCCGGCGCAGAGAAGATCAGATATTCTCTGATGAGCCAGATAATGCTCAAGTATAAGGATAATGAGTCCAATACGAGCTATTATATGTCCAGCTATGAGCATGCGGCTTTGTTCGGCGACCAGATATCTTATACCCAACTTTCCAACGGCATAAGAGTTGAATATGCTCTCGGTACTGTTGAATCCAAGCGACTCCTTCCGAGATGGATAGAGGCAAGCCGCTTTGAGGAGAAGATCCTCAGCGTGCTTGATGCCAAGGCATCCGAAATGACGAAGGATGAAAAATTCATTTATGACAACTTGGTAACTTCGCACTATTCCTACAAGGACCAGACAGATGAGCTGAATGCAAGCCTTGTAGACGGCTGGAGACAGATTTATCCCTGCCTTGCCAACAACAAGGAAATGAAGATATATACTCTTGCGGTTGACAGAAATGCGATACTCAAGCAGATAGAAGCTCTGATCAGAAAGTATTGCCCTGAGTATACGTACGAAGAGCTCGAATACGACCATGAGCTTACCGGATATGAAGGAAACGAAAAAGAGCCTGCGCTCTTCCGTCTCGCTATTGAATATACTTTTGATGAGAACGGCTTCCTCGCATCTATTCCTGCAAAGAGTGTAAGATACAACGAAACAAACTATACTCTCGAATCCATAACGCCTCTTCCTTATTTCGGTTGCAGCTCCGTAAAGAATTCGGGAGCCAAGACGAAGAACGGCGGCTATATCTTCATTCCCGACGGCAGCGGTACGCTCCTCAATTATTACAATGCGGACGGCTCTATCAAGAAGGGAATACAGGGTACATCCGTATATGGCACTGACTACGGATATGATTCTCTCTCATCCACCAGTGCAAACCAGGAGGTAACAAGACTTCCCGTGTTCGGACTTACCGAAGATTACAGCATAACAACCACGACAGAGCGCAGCAACGCCCCCTCAAAATCCGTAACCGATAATTATCAGAGAGGTTACTTTGCCATCATCGAAAGCGGTGAATCCTTTGCCTATGTCACCGCCAGCCTCGGGGATATGGCATGGGTCAACTACGCTTCTCCTGCAGAGAGCGAATACAATACGGTTTATGTAAGCTTCTCCGCAAAGCAGACCGATACGGTTTCCCTCGGTAACTCGCTCGGCAATGCTTCTCAGATCTCCAAGAGCATGGATACAAAGTATACGGGCGATTATGCTATACGGTATATCCTGCTTTCGGATCCCACTCTCGCAAAGGAGAGCGGAGACAAGTCTTATGAGCCTACGTATATCGGTATGGCAAAGGCTTACAGAGATTATCTCGAGCGCATCGGAACGATATCCAGACTCACAGCAGCTGAAACATCGTCCGGAGTACCGCTCTATATCCAGAGCTTCGGTACACTCAAGATCGATTCCACCTTCCTCTCGATCCCGGTTAAAAAGACCGTTCCGCTTACAACATTTGACGATGTTATAACGATGAGCGAAAAGCTCGCTGCGGACGGAATAACGAATCAGAACTTCATTCTCTCCGGATTTTCAAACGGAACGATCGAAGCTCCGCGCTATCCTACCTTCGTAAAGTGGAATAAGGAAGTCGGCGGCAAGAGCGGACTCTCAGATCTTCTTGCATATGCTTCCGAAAAGGGAATCGATATTTTCCCGAACTTCGACTTTGCTAATGTTACTTCCACATCGGGAAGTGCCTTCTCCTTCAAGAAGCATGCGGCACAGACGATGGGCGGAAGATACGTAACGAAGCGCGATTATGACCCTGTATACCAGACAATGACACGTTTTGGCAGACAGAATATCGTTTCCTCTTCTGCCTTCATGACACTCTATGAAAAGTTTGCCAAGAAATATCAGAAGTATGATATCGGTGCCATTTCTATTCTTACACTCGGCACAGATCTGAACTCTGACTTCAATATTGACAGACCGCTTACCCGTGAGGATTCAAAGGAATATACCACCTTCCTCCTCAACAGGATCAAGCAGGACAATGCCAAAGTACTCGTTTCCAGCGGTAATGCCTATACGCTTCCTTACGTCACAGACCTTATAGAGGTTCCGATGGACAACAGCCGATTTGCCATATCCTCTCAGTCTGTTCCTTTCACAGGTATGGTACTCCACGGATATCTGAGCTTTGCAGGTACGGCTGTCAATATGGCGGGCGACGTTAAGTACGAGATACTCAAGTCCATTGAAAACGGTTCGGCACTCTATTTCATTCTGTCCTATCAGAATACGAATGAACTCAAGAATGCCCGTTCCGATGTTTCCGATTACTATTCTGTAGACTTTACCACTTGGTATGACGACGTAATCAAGTATTACAACATGGTAAACGGTGCGATGAAGGATCTCCAGAATGCTGTTATCACAGATCATGAGTATATGACGGCATTGAGACTTTCCGCTGAGGATGCTTACGTTCTCTTTGATCAGCTTGCAGCTGCAGAAAAGGATTACGAGCAGAAGAAGACCGCTTACTATGCGGCTATCGAGTATACGGATAAGCTCATAGCAGACGGCAGACAGGCAGGCGATGCTCTCGCAGATGAGTCTGCAAAGAAAACACTTTATGAGGCTGCCGAAAAGCATCTGAACAATGTTAAAACGCTTATCGAAGTAAATAACGTAGGCAGCGCCGTAAGCGTAACTTACACTTCCGATAAGGGCGACACGACATTCTATATCAACTACAACTCATTTGACGTAACGGTGTATGTGAATGGAAAGGCTATCGTTCTCAAGGCGAACAGCTTCATTAATGCCAATGAGGCAGAGGGCAAGACATTTGCACCGAAGGGCTTCGAGACTGTCACGGCTCAGACACCTACCTCCAAGGGCGTAACAAACTTCAGCAAGCTTTATGAAACGCTGGAGAAGGCTATGGCTTCCGGTTCCGCTTCACAGATTACACGCGCCAAGGAAAATCTTGAGGCTGCGCTTTCCGCTATGGCCACAAACAGCACGGATATCGTAAAGGTAACGACGGCTGACGGAAAGACAGTATTTATCAACTATACGATCGGCAACGTCATCGTTCAAGTTTCCGAAACGAGATACGAGATCATAGCTGCAAGAAGCTATATTAAAATTGACTGAAGGGAGAGGTGATTTGAATGAGTAACAATACAATTGAAAAGACAAGCTTTATGACAAAAATAAAAAAGATATTTTCACATCACGCCTCTCTGACAGAAAAAAAGGCCAGAGTCGGCTGGATATTCGTAGCACCGTTCGTTTTCGGTCTTGTATTTATCTATGCTTCGGCTATATGGGAATCCCTTTGCTACAGTGTGGCATATTACAAGCAGCTTTCCGCTCTGGAGGGCTTCGGTTATCAGCTCCAGTTTATAGGTCTTGCTAACTACAAAGCGGCACTCAACCTCACGGTTGATGCCGAGCAGGGTATTCTTTTCAAGGAATTCCTCTTCACGAGCTTCTTTGATCAGGTCGTCGAGATAGTGGCTATCATTCTTCTCTCGCTCTTCGTCGCGGTTCTCCTGAACCAGAAGATGGTGGGCAGAGCGGCATTCCGTGCGATATTCTTTATACCTGTCGTTATCGGCGCGGGCATCATAGCAAAGATTGACAGCAACAATGCCATCATCACCAGCATGAGCAGCCTTGAAGGTCTGGATATGGGTCAGGTGGAAGGCGGCGGAGTCAGCTTTGTCTCGGCTATGGACTTGACGGCGGCATTCCAAAACCTTGGTATTGCCTCAAAGTTCGTAGACGTTATCGTAGAGCTCGTAAATGATATCTACAATATCGTAAACCGCTCAGGCGTTCAGATGCTGATATTCCTTTCGGGACTTCAGTCCATCTCTCCTTCTATCTACGAATCGTGCCAGATGGAAGGTGCTACCGCATGGGAGACCTTCTGGAAAATAACTTTCCCGATGATAAGCCCGATGATTCTTGCAAACTCCGTTTATACGGTTATTGACTCGTTCACGGCTGAATCAAATAAGGTCATGAACTTCATTCTGAACAAGACCGGCGGTGCTATGACATCTGTTGACACGGTTCAGTCGGCAGCTTGCTGGATCTACTTCGCACTGGTAATTGTTATGCTGGCTGCCGTATTCGGTATATGCAAAACATTCGTGTTCTATCAGCGCAGAAATGACTGAGAGGGGAGGGATATAAATGGATAACAACATGCCTAAGGTTAAAAAAGAAACCAAAAATAAAATTCGCGTAGAGTTTGACAGAACGCCGCTTTCACAGCGTCTGAAAGCAAAGTATCTGAATACTTTCTTCTATAAAAAGATTCTTGTGGCTTTCTTCAGATTCGTACTTCTGCTTGGTCTTTCGTATATTATTCTGTTCCCGTTCTTCTCGAAGATATCTTCTTCGTTTATGAGCCCTCAGGACTTTATTCAGTCCGACGTTAAGATGATTCCGAAATATCCCACATTGGATATTTACAAGTATCTTATTACGGAAAATCACTACTTCAGAGCACTGCTCAATACCACGTTGATATCGCTTGTTTGCGGTCTGCTTCAGATGTTTGTATGCGCCTTTGTCGGCTATGGCTTTGCCAAGTTTAAATTCAAGGGCAACAACATACTGTTCCTGCTCGTCATCTTCACGATGATAGTGCCTCCGCAGATGATAGCTTCTTCTCTCGTTCAGAAGTTTGCTTTCTTCGATATCTTCGGATTATTCAATAAGACAGGACTTTATGATGCGCTCGGAATGAGCACGGGTCTGCTCAATACGTTCATACCTATCATCGTCCTCTCGCTTACGGGACTTGCCTTTAAGAACGGTTTGTTTATCTACATAATGAGACAGTTCTATCGCGGTATTCCCGATGAGCTTGAAGAATCATCATACGTTGACGGCTACGGCCCGATAAAGACATTCTTCCATATCATACTTCCCGTATCTGTACCGATGCTTATTACGGTATTCATACTCGCTTTCTCATGGCAGTGGACGGATATCTTCTATACCGGCACATTCATGCCTTCATCCGATACCATACTTCTGACGAGTTCAAAGTTCTGGCAGACGATGCCTCCTACGCTCGATACGCTCAGCTCCCTCGCAGGTGCCAGCGTTGATACGTATAAGGTTGCTGTAAGAAATACGGCAGGTCTTATGGTTATAGCGCCTTTGATGATCATGTTTCTCTTCTGTCAGAGATATCTTGTTCAGGGTATAGAGCATTCCGGTTTCGGCGGTATGTAATAGACAAAACGAACTTATCCCGAACGGGAAAAAACAAGCGGACTTTCAAATGTCCGCTTGTTTTGCATATATGAAGTGTTTCGATTTATGAAAGGGAGAAAAGAACAGCGTGGTATTTTTGCGGTTTCGGAATGAAAAGGGGGATTACTGACGCCCGAGATTTTTTTCGTAAATAAAATTTCAAGCCCTGCGGCAGTTCAACGCGTCGCAGGGCTTTTAATATAACAGAGTAAAATATGTGCGCGATAGCTTAGTAGCCTTTCAGCACGTCCTCAAAAGCAAGACCGTACCAATGTGACGGAAAACGCTTCAGCGTAGCTTTTACGCTCTTGTCACAGAAATCTGCCGCCGCCTCGAGAGCTGAGGAGATATCCTTTCCAAGAAGAAGCTCACCGCAGAGCGCTGAGGCAAAAACATCACCTGTGCCGTGCAGATGAACATTCATGTAATCATGCATCAGGGATATCTTCTTACCGTCAAGATCGGCGATATAGCCGATCTTGTTACCATTGCGCACTCCTGTGACGATAACATTGCTGAGGTCCAGAGACGATCGCAGAGCGGCGCAGAGTGCCTCCGGTGAGCTTTCATAGCTCATGCCGGCAAGAAGTGCCGTCTCTGTTATGTTCGGCGTTATTACGTCGGCAAGAGAGCAGAGCTTTCGCATGGCTTCTATATGTTCCTCCGAGAAGCAGGGATATATGCTTCCGTTGTCGCCGAGCACAGGGTCAACGATGACAAGTGTATTTTCACCCTTGAAATCTCTTATGAAATCGCACGCGATTGCTATCTGCTGTGCGGAGCAGCAGAAGCCCGTATATATGCAGTCGAATTTCATGCCAAGCTCTTTCCAATGCGCGGCGAAAGAGCGCATCTCTTCCGTCATATCGCGTATCACGTAATTTCCGAGACCGCCTGTGTGTGTCGAGAGGACGGCGGTAGGCAGAGCTACGGCTTCACTGCCATAAGCCGAAATTATCGGAATGGCGACGCTGAGAGAGCACTTGCCGAAGCATGAATAATCATTTATCAGCGCTGCTCTTTTCATTTTGGTACCGTTTATATCAATCATGATTTTCTCCAAAATAAGATACGGTGCCGTATTTCAAAACAGACACCGTATCCTTGAATGTTAATCCTTAACTCTTTGCTGATAGCCTTTATATTTACTTTTCGGAATTATTTCTTTTTCTTCTTAAGAACTACGAAAGCAACTACGCCGCCTACTACGAGGACAGCAACAACAACGATCACTATGACAACAACAGGGCTGCCGTCACTTGAACCGCCGGAAGGCTTCTTTGTCGTTGATGTTGTAGGTTTTGTATCAGGGAGGTCGAGGTCGTTGACCTTAACATCGAGAGTTGCGGAAAGGTCGTCGAACTGGAACTCAACCTGCTTATCACCGGCAGAAGAGAAGTCGTAGATAGGCTCTTTTGTGAGGTCGTCCTTCGTGATGGAAACGGAGGTGCCGTCATCATAAACGAGAGAGAACTCAAGACCGTCGGCAGAGAAGAGACTGTCAAGCTCGTATTCCGTTGCTGCGGAAACATTTGTTACAACGAGGCTGGAGGGCTTTGCATATGTGCCTGTCGTGGTGCAGGTAAGAGGCTTCTCAAGTGAAGCAGATGTGTATGTGACGGTAACAGCTGTTTCACCGTAAACCTTCTCATAAGTGATCTCAACATTATTGGAATCGAAGCCTGAATTTGCGAATGTATCCTTGGACTCATCGCTGTATATACATGTTATTTCCACATTATCCGTCGTGAGCTTCTCACCGAAGTGGATCGGTGCTGTGAGAGGAGCAGCCTCGATTGCTACAACGTTGATAAGATTGATCTGGAAGGATGTTCTTGCGCCATGGTAGTTGACGGTAACGGTCTGTGTGCCGGAACCTACGAAATCGTACTCGAGCTTGAATTCGCCGAGAGCGAATGTCTTTGTCGTGCCGTCGTCAAACGTTGCCTTGACGGTAAGACCTGTCGGTGTGAAACCGTTCTTTGCGATATCGGTAGCCTTATAGGATGTAGCTTCGGGCATTGTCTCGACAGCAAAATCCTTTATGCCGATTACTTTTACATTGTAAGTCGTCGTAGCATTGCCGTACTTGAGCGTAACGGGGCAAGCATCGGAAGCGTCATCAAAGTTGTAAACCGTGCTGGCTGTGCTACGTGTCTCGGAGTGACCGTCTTTGTAAGTTACTTTAACTTCGAGACCATCGAGGTCGATCGTTTCGCCTACGTAGTAGGTAGTCTTTGTGGGAGCCTTGACAAGCTCGATCTTTTCAACGTTTTCTTCGTCTTTCTCGAGCTCGCTCTTGTAATTGGTAACATATTCTTCGGAACCGAATACGATATAGTCGATATCCATTTCAGCGCCCTTGTATGCAGCGTTGTAGCCGAACGGGAAGAAATAAATCTGTCTCAATGTGGCGCCCCATCTGGACTGAGGAACACCGTTGTCATTCTTGGCGAGAGAGTCATTATAGTTTGTATCGGAGTTGGCTTTAATCATGCTGAATGTTATGGTCTGCCATTCACCGGAGCTGGGTTCCATCGTAACGTTGGAGATAGAGACTGCGGGGCAGGACTTATACTGTCCGCTGTTGATATTGTTGTTGTTGAAACCTAATGTAAGATTTGTGTTTGCGCTGAGGTTTCTTACACGAATCTTACAGTATTCCATAAGGTTCGATCCCTCCGAACCTACTCTCATACCTTCAAAGAGAACGCCGTCCCAGAAGGTGAAGGCAAAGCCTGCCGAGCCGGATTGTGTTGCTTCGACATGGAGAACTTCGCCGTTGTCGGTAAAGCCCCAGTCGAGCTTGGCAAGGTTGTTTTTCGGCGTGGACTCATCATAAAGCATGAAGCTGAGCATTTCCATTGTTGCGTTGTCATAAGGAAGCTCGGCATAGCTTTCACGCCATCCGTCGGGAAGGGGCTTGCCGGCCAGCTCTGTGTAGAGATGGCAGTTTTCGTCTTCGTCAAAGTAAACGGGAGCAGCTTCCCATTCACCTGCATCATTCTGCTTTGCCCAGTAAGAGTTCTGCGTGCTTTCAAAGTCAAGCATATTGATATTGTAGATTTTGTTGTTGGGATAGTCCGCATTTGTTTTGGGATCTACTGAGATTGAACCTGCACCGAGAGCCAATGAAGCCGCGGACAGAATAAACAGAGATACCAAGAGTATTGAGATAAATTTCTTCATACTCGCATTCATTCCTTTCTAAAATTTGGATGTAATAATTATATCATAAAAGTGTGAAAAAAGTCAATAGCAAAGCTGAAGTTTACATTATTCAAAGTGTACGATTTTTTTTCATTGTTTTTGTATAAAAGATAAAGAAGAGGGCTCCTTTTCGGCATATATGCACATTTTATGCCCCAAAGAATTGTCCTATGCTTGACTTTGTTATATATATGTGATATAATTAAATAAATAACCGGATTTTCTTTGAGAAAGGGCAAAAATATTTTGCGATTTTGACATAAAAGTGGAAAGTATCGTTAAAGATAAAACTGTATACATCGGAAGACCTGCTGATATTTCAGGCAGACTGCCGAGAGAGGTTGCCGTATATGATATGCTGGACAGACTCGGCATTATATACGAGAGGCTTGACCATGATGTTGCACCTACAATAGAAGCATGCTCCGAAATTGATGCGATTATGCAGACGGAGGTATGCAAAAATCTCTTTTTATGCAACGGAGGAAAGACGCAGTTTTACCTTCTGCTGATGACGGGCGACAAGCGATTTTCCACGAAGGAATTTTCGCGCCTGATAGGCTGTTCGCGTCTCAGCTTTGCGCCGCCGGAATATATGGAGCGTTTTCTCGGCGTGACACCGGGAAGCGTCACCGTGCTCGGACTTATGAACGATACGGAAGACCGCGTGAAGCTGTATATCGACAAGGATGTGCTCGCAGGCGAATATATGGGCTGCCATCCATGCATAAACACATCGAGTCTGAAATTCAGAATGACCGATTTATTGGAAAAGATACTTCCTTATATGAAGCATACATATGAGGCTGCGGATCTCAGTTCTTTTGAAAAAATCTAAAAGGAGAAGATATCATGAAAAAAATTTTTATAAGCCTGCTGCTTGCTTTGTCGATGCTTCTGTGCGCATGCGGGAGCGCCGCGGAAAAAGCCTTTTCCGAGAATGGGATCGCCATTACGCTGACGGAAGATTTTACCTACGAACCATATGACAATTGCGAAGCATGCTTCAAGAGCAAGGATGTAACGGCATATGTTTTCAAGCAGGATTTTTCCGCTGTTCTCGGTCTTGAGATACTCAGCGTCAAGGATTATTGCGATGCTATAGCGGGTCTGAACAGTGCCGCTTCAGAGGTGAAAGAAGAGGACGGGCTTGTCTATTATGAGTATACGAGCACCGGCTCGGACGGCACGGAATATAGGAATATTTCCTTTGCATTTAAGGGAAGTACGGAGTTCTATACGCTCCAATTTTCGGCAAAGGCGAGTCGCTTTGAAAAGCTCAGCGACGATTTCTTCAAGTATGCGAAGACATTCTCATTTTAAAAAGTATAATAGTATGAAAAGATCGAGCCATTCCGATATCGGAATGGCTCGATTGACTTTTTCTCTCTGTATATAGCTTAAACTTATTGCTGCTTCATGGCTGCAAAGCATTCGCTGCAGTATACGGGTCTGTCATTTGTAGGCTGGAAGGGAATCTTTGCTTCTTTGCCGCAGTTTGCACATGTAGCTGTGAACATCTCTCTGGGAGCCTTTCCTGCATTCTTCTTTGCTGCACGACATTCCTTGCATCTCTGGGGCTCATTCTGGAAGCCTTTCTCTGCATAGAATTCCTGCTCGCCTGCTGTGAATACAAATTCCTTGCCGCAGTCCTTACAAACTAAAGTCTTGTCCTGATACATTTTTTTACCTCGCTTTGAAATTTAGGATATTGCGCCCGTAGACGGATTCCAACCGACACCTTTGAAAACAACGCTCTTGCTTTAAGCTATTTGGGCATATGAAAACTTTTTTATTTTTATCCGAAGCCGGAATATTAAACTTGCTGTATATATGTCATAAAAGTTTCTTAAGCTTTGATTTTATCCGTACAATAGCATTATCTACCGATTTTTTCGGTTTGGAGAGCGCCTCGGCGATATCCCCATAGGACATGCCTCCGAGGTAAAGCCAAAAGACCGAGCTTTCAAAGGGGGTAAGAGAACTGTCTATTCTCTTATTGAGCTCCGAGAAAGATTCTTTATTTATGATAAGCTGCTCAGGCATGGCATCTGCGGATTCCCGCATATCGGAGAGGGACTCCTCGCAATCGCCGAGAAAATCTTCAAAGAGCTTGTTTTCTCTGCGCCTGATGTATGAAATAAGCCTGTTTTTTATACATATCTTGGCATACAGACCAAAAGAAACGCCTTTTGATTCATCAAAGGAGCATGCCGAATTATAAAGGGCAATGGTAGCTTCCTGAACCAGATCGTCGTATTCTGAATCGGAAATGGAGAAACGGCGCTTTGCATCGAGCGAAATGCTTTTGACAAGCGGCAGATAGAGCTCCAGGATCCCTTCAAACGAGAGCGGACGACCGTCCTTTAAACCTATCAGAAGCTCACCTATCCTATTTTCCACCGGATCACACTTTCAATAAACACTTTTTATCTAATTATATCATGGAATGTGAATTTGTCAATAAAAAATTATAAAAAATTTTACATTTTGGGAAAAATACATTCAAAAACATTACTTCATTTGTGAAAAGTGTATATATTTTGTTTATATCAGCAGAGAACATACTGTGTATACCGTAGAGGAAAGCAAAAATGATATAAAAAATGTGCGTAGCGCGATGAAAAATGTATCTTTTATGCCGAGTTCGGCGCGTGCGGCGGAGAGCGTGGCGGCGCAGGGCGTATACGTCATGCAAAGCACCGCAAAGGCATAGACTGCGGCAGGAGAGAGTGCCGAGAAAGCTCCATCGCCGAAAAGTACGCTTATGGTAGAAACAATACTCTCTTTTGCAAAAAATCCCGATATCAGAGCGGCACTTATTCTGTAGTCGGCAAGCCCAAGCGGTTTTAAAATGAATGTTCCGAGCTTTGCCGCGGCACAGAGAAGACTTTCGTCTGCCGATGCGGTATAATGAAAATGTGTATCTATCGAGCAGAGAATATATATCAGCGCCGAGGAAAGAAAGACGATGCTTGCGCTGCGCGAGGCAAATTGCAAAAGCTTGCTTTTGACGGTGCGGAATACATTTCTGCCGTTTGGTACTCGGAAGCGGGGAAGCTCGTAGACGACGTCGGGCGCGGTGCCATTTCCTTTTGAGAACAGTATACATGAGATCATAAATGCAAGTATCCCGGAAAGGTAAAGAGAAAAAGCGACAAGGGCAGCTCTTTTCGGGAAGCATACGGAAGATATTGCGGCAACGATCGGAAAACGCGCACTGCACGGGATAAATGCAAGAGAATATATGGCTTTTCTGCGCTCGGAGATATCAAGCGTTTGCGTAGACATGATGGCGGGCACTGTGCATCCGAAGCCGAGTAGCGCAGGGATGAAAGCTTTTCCCGAGAGACCGAGCTTTCGCATCGCGCCGTCCATGACAAAGGAGGCGCGCGCTGTGTAGCCGCTTTCCTCAAGAAGCTCCAGTATGAAAAAAAGTGCCGCCGTTTGCGGAAGAAAGGAAAGCACGGAAGAAATGCCGCGGCAGATGCCGTTTTCGATAAATTCGAGAAGAAAAATACTTGCACCGAAGCGCGAAAAGAGTGCGATGATTTCGCTCGCAAGCTTATCCAGCCCCATGGAAAAATATTTTTCCGCTATTTTTCCGAGCCATGAAAAAGAAATGCAGAAGGTGATGAACATTACTATGAAAAAGAGCGGGATACCTATGTATTTTTTGCAGATAATCCGGTCTATCCTGTCTGTATTTTTTCCGAGGAGCTTGCTGTATACGGCACATTGAGACGATATCTCCAAGGCAAGTGCGGCAAGTGCATTTTCGGAAAGCTCATGGTTTGCAAAAGAACTCTCGGGCAATTCATCAAAAATCGATGCGATCAGCTCATCTATCCCTCGTTTTTTTGCCGCACTTATCGGAAAGACAGGCACGCCGAGCTTATCCGAAAGCTCTTGTATATCTATTTTTGTTCCGTCGCGTTCTGCTTCATCCATCATATTCAGCGCAACGACGACATGCGGAAATTCACAAAGCAGTTGAAGCGTAAGAAAAAGCCCGCGCGAAAGATTTGAGGCATCAATGATATCGATGACAACATCGCATTCTCCGCTTTTCAGATAATCGAGGGCTACGCGCTCCTCGGCTTTTTGAGATGTAAGCGAATATATGCCCGGCAAATCAACGATTTTGGCATGATATTTCTTGCTTTTGAGCGTAGCTTCTTTTGCGCCGAATGTTACTCCGGCGCGGTTCCCCGTCGCTTCGTTACTCTTTGTGAGCAAATTAAAAAGCGTTGTTTTTCCGCAGTTCGCATTTCCAAGAAGGGCTATTTTCATATCCTACCTCATATCATTTTCTCCGCGGCAGATTATATTCCCGGCGGAATTGCCCGTGAAAGCTATTTTTGTATTTCCGACTTTTACAATGACGTTTTTACCGCTTTTCAGAAATACGCCGAGCTTTGCACCTTCATATATGCCGAGAGATAAATACCTGTCTAATGTATATTCGGTTTCATTTATTTTTAATACAGTCACGTTTTCTCCGCTCAGAAAATCAAAGAGAAGCAGATTTTTCATAAAAACCCCGTTTTTTTATGTTTTTGCTATTGACAAATCACAAAAGTTTTGCTATACTAACAAAGTACTCGGTCGCAGGTGTTTTTATGACAGATTTCTCCTGTACCGTGTAAAAGAATATTGCGGCATCGCCAAGCGGTAAGGCAACGGACTCTGACTCCGTCATTACCTAGGTTCGAATCCTAGTGCCGCAGCCATATTGTAAGACCAAAAAAGATGCAACGAGAAAAACCGGGGATTTCCTCGGTTTTTCTCGTTTTTCCTCCGTTTTTCTCACTTTTTCAAAAATAGAATTTATGTGCAAATAAAAAGATGCAAATCGAGGAAATCGACCGTTTACCAGGATTTGAACCTTGACATAGCCATTTGGGGGCAGATTTTCATGATTATTTCGTGAGAATCTGCCCCTTTTTGCGTTCAACAATATGTTAAATTTCTGTGTCTGCGATTTTTATTCGCATTCGGATGAAAACAAGCGTTTTCATATTCCCATACATATATAATTTTTATCGACATGCATATGAAGTCTTCATAAACATGTCTATATTTTTTTCATAAACATGTTGATGGCTGGTACCAATGTTTGGTACCAATTTTTTTGTCTTGATTGAAAGGAGGCTAAATGCGAAAAGCCTTGAATTTACTGGGTTTTCGGATGATTCATATACGAAGTCCCACTTTCCGAACCCATCAATTCTATTTTCGGAATTGAATTGAAAATAACGTGATTCTTTTGAAGAAAAAATCGAATCGAAATATTCAAAACTGAAAGGAGTTATTTTGCCATATGAACAACAGATTTGAACGGCAGTTTGCCGAACGAATGAAATCCAACTTCGTCAGGGAGTGGGAAGACTCATACGTAGCGAGAACGATACGGGTGTCATCTCCATCCTCGACTGTCGAGCCGATGAAGCCTACAAGAAGGACATCGACCAAGTGTTGGGCAAATACCCGAAGGTATCGTCTGTCGCCGAGCTTGAAGCGTTTATGAAGGCTGTAAAGCCGAAGGAATACTGGAGGTGAACAGATGGCTACCAGATCTTTGATGATGACTTCCTTATCGTTTCCGGCTTCAATGCTTGCCACGAAGATCTCATACGAGGACAGTTGCTTGACGAATTTTTGCTGATTGGCGAAGATATCCGCCTCATGCTCATAATAGAGATCCTCGTAAACCATACACCATACGGGAGTCTCTCTCGAACCCGAAACCAGTGCAACGATTTCGATTGTATGTTGTCCGTTAAAAACATAATTGATCCCGTCTCTTCGGCTGACTTTGACCGGATTGATCTGAAAAACATCAAAATTGGCAGCGGCACGATTGATATGCTTTTGTGAGAGCGCCCGTTGGTATTCCTGATTGGAAACAAGGTTCTTAATCGGTATTAATTCAAACTTTACCGCAGGAACAAAACGGCTGTAATCATCCATCGCTCTTATCCCCCTTAATGCATTCGAGTAATACGTTAATATTCTGCTGCAGAGTCGAAAGAGCTGTCTTCAGCTTGTCCCTGGCTTTCGGAGAAATATTCGTCAGATCCGTCTTGTCCCGAATCCTTTCAATAGAACTTGACCATGTGGGAATGGTCAGGGTAAGCCCCGTCACCTCCGCATCTGGATCGTATTCCGGCATATCCTTGATAGATGCTCCTTGTGGTGCGGACGTCCGTCTGGCACGTCCAAGCTCCACAAGATCCTTTCTGGCATCGCTGAAAGGAACGAACGCTCCGCCCGACTCTATAATCTTTTTCCCGACTTTTTTGACTTCGTATGGTCTGGAACTCGCAAGCTCCACGAGGTTTTCATGAGAGATTTTATATCTTCCCGAAAGAATCGCCGGAACAAGAGCCGGTTCTTTACGTCCCACCTCGTCAACAGCCCTGGAATACTTTCCGTATTTTTGAACGGTGGAATGCGACAAGTGATACTCTTGTCCGAGGCGTTGCGCAGTTCGGTATCTGACACCTGTCTTTTTCTCTCCGAATACTTCATCCTCCGGCAGAACGGAATCGTCGCTCGAATGATCAAATTCATGAGAATATTTGCGAAAACCGATGATCTTCTCGGCTTCATAGCGTTTGCCGATCAGGTACTTTCGTGTTTCCTCGGAGATGTTACGCCTTCCGAGCTGATTGGAGCAGATCCAGTCGACGGCATCCTCGTTCGACTCAAAGTACATATAGACGACCTTGAAAGGAATGCCCAAACGGGTACAGATTTCATAGCGGTTATGTCCGTCTACGATATAATCGTTCCTATCGGCAATTGGCTCTCTGCATCCATCGTTACGAAGATTAGTTTCAAGCTGGCGATACTCCTCGGTGCTGAGTGGACGGATCAGGTCGCGGAACAGCGGATTGGTCTTCAGTTTATATTGTGCCATGATCCACCTCACCCGTGCTGTTCTCCAGCTTCTTATAATCCATCAGATCGAAGATGGCTATGAGGCGTTGTATGACACTAAACAAAGTTATTCAAAAGAAAAATCTGATATTGATTATTTATGCCATTGTTTTGCTTGTCTTTTGGACTTTGGCTTTGATTTTTGGTAACGCAGAAAATAAAGTAATGGTTCTCGTACTTTCTCTTATTATACCGTTTGTTATATACGGTTTTGTGCGTTTGATGTATAAGATTGTGAGTATCAATGCCTCTTTAAAAGTAATGTGCTTTTTCTATTACTTTTTCTTAGTAGGGGGATTACTTGGAACTGCTATGATGTTTGTTGAATTTATCGGTGGGTTTCCAAACGGATTGTTTCCGACTCTTGGTGCTTGCGGCGCTTTAATTATTGCAACTCTTGATAGCGCAAAGAAAACGATTGAATTTGAAAGCAAAAAGTAATGTCATCTATTTCGGTCGCCAACCACATCTCGTGCATCCCAAAAAGATGCCACCCCGAAAAACCGAGGATTTCCTCGGTTTTTCTCGTTTTCTGATTACAAATAAAAAAGCGCCGGGAAATCCATCACGGAGATTCCGGTGCTTATTTTTCTATCAAACAATGTGACAAATTTGTATTGATCATTTCTCCATTAAATAGTTGGTCAAGGAAATACCATTCCTGATAATTTGCTGCTCCTTTACGGTTCTGTACCCTCTTTGCTCAAAGAATGGTTTTGCTGTAATAGAAACGTGCGTAATGATTTTTTCTCCGTTTACGGACTGCTCTAACTTATTGCAGATGGCAGTAGCGATCCCTTGCCTTTGATAATTTTTATGTACATACAATCTGTCGAGATAGCCGGTCTTATCAATATCCCCCAAGCCAACGATCATCTCATTTTCGATAGCAACTATGGTAAAATGTTCCGAGAACGATCTATCCCATTCGTGCAAGTCCACATTTCCGGTTGCCCATACGGCTAATTGCTCTTTTGTATAGTCTTTGGCATTCACATTATGAACTGTTTGATAAAATAATTCTGCTAAAGACTCACAATCAGAAGAATTACATATTCTAAGCATCATAATACGTTACCTCGCAAAATTACGGTTTATTACATATTTTTAACCAAACATCACATCCGTAACAAGCATGACACAAAAACCGACGAGCAAAGCATAGGTCGCACCTCGCTCGCTTCCGTGTGCGTGGGTCTCGGGGATCATTTCGTCGCTGATGACATAGAGCATCGTGCCTCCTGCAAATGCGAGCGCAAAGGGCAAAATTGCGGTGGAAATACTGACGGCAAAATAACCGATGAGCGTTCCGATGACTTCAACAAATCCCGTGATCAAGGCAATAACGAAGGTCTTCCCGGGTCTGATACCTGCGGCAAGCATGGAAGCGATGATCACCATTCCTTCGGGAATGTTTTGCAGAGCAATACCTCCTGCAATGAGGAGTGCCTGCGTCGTATCGCCCGAGCCGAAGCCTACCCCTGCGGCGATACCTTCGGGCAGATTATGTATGGCAATCGCCAAAACGAAAAGCAGAACCTTGTTCAGATTTGCATTGTGGTGCGATTCGGGTTCGACACCGACGATCTTATGTAAATGCGGCACCAATTTGTCGATGAGATTGAGGCAGACAGCGCCGGCAAAAATACCTGCAACTGTGATAAGTATTCCGTATTTTCCGCCGTATTCAAGAGACGGAATGATCAGCCCAAGCACCGCCGCGGCAAACATCACGCCCGCGGCGAACGACAGAACGATATCCGAAAATTTATGCGATATGTTTTTAAAAATAAAACCTATGAGTGCACCGATAACGGTAGCGCCGCCCACACCGAGGGCGGTTAATAATACAAGCTCCATAATTTATCCTTCCGCAAGATTTGCAAGTTTGCTTTCATCAACAATTTCAACTGTCCCGCGTGACAGCCTGACCGCCCCCTCGTTCACGAAATACCTAAGCATCCGTGTGACGACCTCACGGGGGCTACCCATGTGGTTGCCGATTTCTTCATGGGTGATTTTCAGTATGTTTGAGCCTTCTATATTGGCTTCGCTTAAGAGAAAACCGGCAAGACGCTTGTCGAAGCTTTTCCACATGATTTGTTCGATCAGCCACATCACATCCGAAAACCGGCTTGCCATGACTTCATTCGTGTAGTTGGCAAGCGGTGCGGATTTTTCCGTAATGCCACGGTAAATATCCGCGGGAATGAGTATGACGTCAGCATCCTTTTCAGCTGATAGAGTAATGTCAAACTGAATGCTGTGCATCATGCAAGAAGCAGAAAAAAGGCAAATATCACGCTCAAAAAGGCGATACATGGTGATCTCCCTGCCGTCATTCGAAATGGCGTAGGCACGAATCTGTCCCGAAGTTACGAGGATAAGTCCCATGCAGTCACCGCCTGTATGGATCAAGTCGCCTTTATGATAGTGCAGCTCACGGGCACTTGCAGACAAAGCTTGCTGTTCATTTGCATGCAATTTGTTCCAAATCGGAAAATAAGTTGAGATATCCATCATTCGCACCTCCCCGGGTGGTCATAATAGTATACCATGATTTCAGGCATATGTCAATAATTCCTTCAAAAGTTATTGACATATGCCGAAAACTCTGCTATAATATCGTTACAAGGATAAGGGAGGGAATGATATTGTCAAGACCGACAAAATGTCGCAGAGTGTGCGGCTTTCCCGAAACTCTCGAATTTCCTACCATGGGAGAGACCATGGGGGAACCTGTCATTTTGACAGTAGACGAATATGAGACGATTCGCTTGATCGACAAAGAAGGGCTCAGCCAGGAAGAATGCGGAACGCAGCTTGGCGTGGGAAGAACAACGGCGCAAAAGATTTACGAAACGGCAAGAAAAAAATTAGCCGAGGCATTGGTTCTCGGTCGTTCGCTCAGGATTGAGGGCGGTGATTTCTATCTCTGTAACGGAAATTCGGAATTTTGCTATAAAAAATCATGCCTCAAACGGCGATTTCAATCGGAGTATAAAATGAATACAAGAGAAGATGCATGCGAATTGCAGTAGCAAACGAAAATGGCGACATTTATCAGCACTTCGGACATACAGAGCAGTTTAAAGTTTACGATGTTTAAGGCGGTAAGGTGAAAGAAAGCCGTATCGTTGACACAAACGGTCGGGAACACGGAGTCCTTGCTGACATTCTCCATGCGTTGAATAAGGATATCTGATCTGCGGGGTATCGGCGGAGGTGCACCCTTGGCACTTGCCGAATGTGGTATCAAGCTGTTTGGGGTGTTTCCGGCAATGCCGATGCGGCGGTTGACGCATACCTTGCCGACAACCTAAGTTATGATCCCGATGTAAAGTGCAATCACCACGATCATGAACGCAGTGATGCATCTCATGCTTGCAAAAGCCACGGCTGCGGAAAAGGAAATTGCGGTAATCGTTAATGTGATAACATCACGGAATCACACTTCTGTATGTGATATGATATAGAAAAAGGAGGCGAACTTATGAAAGAATATGTTTGTACTGTCTGTGGATATGTACATAAGATCGAGGGGGATCTGCCGGATGATTTTAAGTGCCCGATTTGCGGTGCCGGCAAGGATGCGTTCAAATTGAAAGAGTATGCTGCCGACAGGACGGAAAGCAATCTCGAAAAGCCGCATTTTGAAAAAGAACTCTCCCCCATGGAAATGAGCATTATCTGCTCTAACCTTTCAAGAGGCTGTGAAAAGCAGTATATGCCGAAAGAAAGCGAAAACTTCAGAAAACTGGCGGAGTTTTTTCGCTCCAAAGCAGAGCCTGTAAGTGAGGTAAGCACCGAAAAGCTTCTTGAATTGCTTGACAAAGACCTCTCGGTAGGTTTCCCTTACGGAAATGCCGTGGCAGGCGAGCAACCCGACCGTGGTGCGCTTCGCTGCCAGGTGTGGGCAGAAAAGGTGACGAGAATGTTGCAGTCCCTTCTTGTTCGCTATCAGGCGCAGGGAGAAAAGATGCTCGAGGGCACGGGCGTGTATGTCTGCACGATCTGCGGATTTGTTTTTGTAGGCGATGAACCGCCTGCAATGTGTCCGGTATGCAAGGTGCCGGCGTGGAAGTTTGAAAAGGTCGAAGGAGGTGCGAAATAATGGCTGAGAAATATGCAGTAAGAAACTTAAGACTTTGCACCAAGGATTGCCTGTGCCTCTACGTCTGTCCGTCGGGCGCTACCGACACGGAGAACAGCATTATTGATGTAAATAAATGCATAGGTTGCGGTGCGTGTGCAGATGCCTGTCCCTCGGGTGCGATCTCCATGATGCCGAAGGAGCTTCCTCCTCAGCAACCTAAAGAAGACAAAGTAGTCGAGGCACTGCGTGCGCTTGTCCAAAGTAAGTCAGAAGCCGAAAAAATCGCTTCACAGCTGCCTGATGCTCTGTCAAAAGCTGTTGCAAAATCGTCAAGACTGATGGCAGAGGATCTTTGCCGCGAGGCGGGCTTTATGCTTCCTCAAAGTGCAAATACAAAAGAGTTTTTGGAAGTCATTAAAACGTATCCCGATATTCCCGGCGATGCGGTGAACTCATTACTCACAACTATAAAATTCAATGAAAAGAAAGAGGTAAATACTATGGCTAAATGGAAATGTTCAGTATGCGGTTATGTTCACGAAGGAGACGAAGCACCCGAGAAGTGCCCTGTCTGCAAACAGCCCAAGGAAAAGTTTGTCAAGATTGAAGAGGCTCCCAAGAACCCTTACGCAGGCTCAAAGACCGAAAA